>NZ_QEQT01000059.1:0-281101 GCF_003311655.1 Prauserella sp. PE36
GCGCTCCAGTGCGATGTAGCGCTGGCCGACCATGTTGCGGTAGCGGATGGTCGCCGTGACGTCGGCGGGCAGCTCGCGCGTGCGGTCGACCGAGAACGTCACGAGCGCGAGGTGCTGGTCCACCACGGTGAGCTCGTCGACCTGGCCGATGCGCACGCCGGAGATGCGGACGTCGTCGCCGGGGTTGAGCGAGGTGGCGTCGACGAACCGGGCGCGGTAGGTGCTGCGGTCGCCGACGCTGGTGCCCGCGATCGACACGGCGAGCAGCGCCGTCGCGAGCCCGGTGACGAGCACGAAGATCAGGCCCTTGATGACGGGCCCGGCGATCTTCCTCATGGCGCCTCCCCGGTGACCGAGCCGGTACGCGCCGCCGCAGTGAAGGCCACCATGCCTGCGCCCGCCCGTCTCCCACCACCGCCCAAACGGAGGCGCGGCGCGCCGCTGTGTTGATCCAACGCAGTGAAGGTGGCCTTCACTGCGGTTGGTGGGGGCTTCACTTGAGCTCCACCTCCGTTCCCCGGTAGAGCGGGCCCACGAGCACGCTGCTCCACTCCGGCACCTGACCGGGCGGCAGGCCCAGCTCGGGAGCGAGCACGGTGGACAGCAGCTGTCGCTCCTGTGGCGAGTTCGGCAGCCCCAGATCGCCCGGGCTGCCCGGCAGCAGCGGGTGTGCGTCGGTTCCGGGCGCCGCGGCGGCGACGCCCTCCGTGGGCGGGACGCCGCTCGGGTAGCAGCGCGGGCCGCCGGTCTCGTCGTAGCCGGGGGTGTCCACACCGGGCACGTACTTGCCGCGCGACTGCGTGACCTCCGCCTCGAAGTGCAGCCCCGGCTCGTCGGTGCCCTTGCCGAGCACCTTGTCCATCGACGGCTTCAGCTCCGCGAGCGCCTTGAGTGTGCAGGGGAAGCTCGGCGAGTACCGCGCCGCCAGCTCCAGCGGTTCGCGGCTCGTGGCGGCGAGCTGGATGAGGTTGTGCTCATTCTCCCGCAGGAACCGCGTCACGTCGTGGGCGGCCGTGGTCACCTGGGCGTAGAGCAGGTCGAGGTCGGCGCCGCGTTCGGAGACGGTGCCGAGGGTCACGGCGGTGTCGGTGAGCGCGTCGAGCACGTCGGGTGCGATGTCGCCGTAGAGGTCGCTCACCTCGGCGAGGTCGCGGATGTTCTCGTTGAGCCGCGGCAGGTTGGGGTTGAACTCGTCCAGATACTCCGCCGCGGTCACCAGCGTGTCACCGAGCTGCTCGCCCCGGCCCTCCAGCGCCGTCGACACCGCCGTGAGCGTGCTCGCGAGCTTCTGCGGCTGCACGGCCTTCAACACGGGGAGCAGGTTGCCGAAGACGCGTTCCAGCTCGATCGCGTTGGCCGAGCGGTCCTGCGTGATCACGTCGCCCTCGGAGAGCGGGGGCTGAGCCGAGGAGTCCGGAATGGACAGCTGCACGTAGCGCTCCCCGAAGAGTGTCTTGGGGACGAGCAGCGCGGAGACGTCCTTGGGCAGCCTGCCGATGTGCTCGGGGTGGAGCGCGAGGCTGATCTCGGCGCCGTCGGTGACGCTGCGGATGCCGCGCACCTCGCCCACCACGACGCCGCGCGCCTTGACGTCGGAAGTCTCGCGCAGCTGGTTGCCGACGCGGTCGGTCTGCAACGTCACCATCACGGCGGGGGAGAAGTCCTTGTTGTAGATCTTCACCGACAGGGTCACGAACAGCGCCATCACGAGCAGGAAGACGACGCCCGCCGTCCGCACACCGAGCTTGCGCAGTACCGGCCGCGGTCTCATCCGGCCACCCGCACGGTGGTGGTGGCGCCCCAGATCGCCAGGCTGAGGAAGAAGTCGAGCACGCTGATCGCGACGATCGCCGTGCGCACGGCCCGGCCGACTGCCACGCCGACTCCCGCGGGTCCTCCACTCGCGCGGAAGCCGTAGTAGCAGTGGGTGAGCACCACGACGACGCTGAACAGCAGCACCTTGCCGAACGACCACAGCACGTCCTCTGGCGGCAGGAACAGCTCGAAGTAGTGGTCGTAGGTGCCCTCCGACTGGCCGAATGACCACACCGTGATCTGGCGCGACGCGACGTAGGAACTGAGCAGCCCGATGGCGTAGAGCGGGATGATCGCCACGAACCCGGCGATGATCCGTGTGGTCACGAGGTACGGCACGCTCGGCACACCCATCACCTCGAGCGCGTCGATCTCCTCGGATATCCGCATCGCGCCGAGCTGCGCGGTGAACCCGCAGCCGACCGTCGCGGACAAGGCGAGCCCCGCCACGAGCGGCGCGATCTCGCGCGTGTTGAAGTAGGCGGAGATGAATCCGGCGAACGCGGCGGTGCCCACCTGGCTGAGCGCGGTGTAGCCCTGCATGCCAACGACCACGCCGGTGAACATGGTCATGCCGATCATCACGCCGACCGTGCCGCCGATCACGGCGAGCGCCCCGCTGCCGAAACTCACCTCGGCGAGCAGGCGGACGATCTCGCGGACGTAGCGGCGCAGCGCGCGCGGGATCCACGCGATCGCGCGCAGGAAGAACAGGATCGCGTCGCCGAGGGTGTCGAGGAAGCGGAACCGGCGGTCCACCGACTCCAGTACCCGGTTGGGGCTGCTCACCATGAGTGGATCACATTCCCTTCGGCGGCACGAGTTGCAGGTACAGCGCGGTGAGCACCACGTTGGTGAGGAACAGCAGCAGGAAAGTGATCACCACCGACTGGTTCACGGCGTCGCCGACGCCTTTCGGCCCGGCCGCGGGGTTGAGCCCCCGGTAGGCGGCCACCACGCCGGCGATGAAGCCGAAGATCAGCGCCTTCAGCTCGCTGATCCACAGGTCCGGAAGCTGCGCCAGCGCCGAGAAGCTGGCGAGGTAGGCGCCGGGGGTGCCGTCCTGCATGACGACGTTGAAGAAGTAGCCGCCCAGCACGCCGACGACGCTGACCATGCCGTTGAGGAACACCGCCACGGCCATCGCGGCCAGCACCCTCGGCACGATGAGCCGCTGGATGGGGGAGACCCCGAGCACCTCCATGGCGTCGATCTCCTCGCGGATGGTGCGCGAGCCGAGGTCGGCGCACATCGCCGAGCCGCCGGCGCCCGCGATCAGCAGGGCCGTGACGATGGGGCTGGCCTGCTGGATGATCGCGAGCACGCTCGCCGCGCCGGTGAACGACTGCGCGCCGATCTGGTTGGTCAGCGAGCCCACGTGCAGCGCGATCACGCCGCCGAAGGGGATCGCGACCAGCGCCGTCGGCAGGATCGACACGCTCGCGATGAACCAGAACTGCTGCACGAACTCGCGGAACTGGAACGGACGCCGGGGCAGATAGCGCAGGACGTCCAGGGCCAGCGCGTAGAGCCGGCCTGTCTGCCGGATCGCGGCGGCGCCGGGGAAAGACGTCATCGGCGTGCTCCAGGAATTGCGTTCTCATTCTTCTCGCGTTTATTACCGGTCGGTACGTTAATCAGCGCCCGTGTGCTCGGGCAAGGCAGATCGCGGCATCTGCCGGTCACGTCCTGGTAACCGGGGAAAAATTGTCGCCAACGGATAGATTTTCGCGCTGGGTTTGTGCTCTGATGCGCAAAACTCCCGGCGTGCCGAAAGGGGCATCGTGTGCTGCTCCGAACGGCGCAGATTGTGGTGACATGACAGGAGAATCCTCACCTTTGCGGCACCTGTGACAAGAAACCGAGGCCGGTTTCGCGGACCGTTGCCGAGCCTTGGGCGCGCTCGTAACATACTCGCCAGTAGCGTGCTGGACCGCAAACTCACGAAATGGAGTTCTGCCCTATGTCACGTCGTTCTCTGGCAAATTCGGGTGGTGTTCGAAGAAGGGGTTTCACCACCGTTTTCCGGGCGGCCGGGGTCGCCGCCGCCGTGCTGGTGGCCACGGTGCTCGGTGCCACGCCGGCCTCCGCGGCGACGTTCACCGTGAACTACCCCGTGACCGGTGAGTCCGTGGTCGCCAAGACGGGGAGCACGCTGGAACTCGGTCCCGGCACACTGTCCACAACGGTCACCACCCGCACCGGCGGCGCCGACCTGACGGGCACGCTCCAGCTGCCGCCGTCGCAGGCGAGTTTCTCCGTGGCCGGGTTCATCCCCGTACGCGCCACCGTGACGATCATCCCGACGACCCCCGTCACGGGCACACTCGTGCAGGGTGTGGTGAACGCGCACGCCGAGGCGTACATCCAGCTCAGCAACATCTGGGTCGCGGGCGTGTTCTACACGCCGGTGGGCAAGGAATGCCGCACGGAACAGCCGGTGTCGATCGACATGGTGTCGGAGAGCAACTTCACCGTTTTCAACGGCGGCACCGTTTCCGGCACCTACGCGATTCCGGACTTCGACAACTGCACGATCTTCTCGTGGTTGCTCAGCTCCCTGGTCTCCGGACCGGACAACACGATCAGCCTCGACCTCGGCAGGCCGGTCACGCAGACCTGAGCCATAACGCCGATATCGCCGCCGACCCCTGGCACACCGGGGGCGGCGGCGATTCTCATGCCGGTCAGTCGACGGGGGAGACCCGGATGAGGTTGCCGCCGGGATCGGCGATCACGAATGTCCTGCCGAACGAGGGTGAGTGCGACCCTGCGCGTGCACGGGCTCGAAGGCGTGCGGCAGCTGCTGCCCTTCGGCGCCACGGTCACCGTTCTCGACCCGCTGGCCGCCCGCGCGCGCCTGAAGGAACCGGCACTGGAAACCGCCCACCACGACGACTGATGCCGGATGCCCGACCGCAGTGAGGGCCACCTTCACTGCGTTGAACGCAGGCAGGGTGGCCTTCACTGCGGTGGGCTCAGCGGACGGTGGTCAGCGTCATCGTGGCCTGGTTGCCGGGGCCGGAGACCAGGCCGGTCACCAACGGGTCGAGGGACTCCGTGACGCCACAGCCGGTGAACGGCGGGATGGTGAAGCCGCGGTGTCGCTCCTCGGGGGCGTCCGGGTCGGTGCCGACAGTGCCGCCGCTGGTGATGATGTAGCTGCCGACCATGTCGATGACCACGGGCGACTCGGTGCGGCAGTGCGGGCCGACGTCGAGCGGGACGCCGTTCACGAGCACCTCGCTGATTCGCAGGATCACCTCGCTGTGCGCGTCGAGCGTGCTGGCGGGGTTCGGCCCGGAGACCGAGAGAATGCTGCCGCCTGCGTCCTCCGCGGGCAGGAACTCGGCCTTGCCCGTGGTGGGCATGAAGCCGAACGCGTTGAACGGCGTGCTCGCGGGCGGCAGCGCGACGTTGCCGGTGACGGTCGGCGGCGGGAGGAACTGTCCGCCGTTGACCATCATTCCCGGTCCGAGGTCGAAGGCGGTGTTGAGCTTCGCGATCGTCGACTCACCGAGGATGAACTGCGGCGCGATCAGCACGGCCGGCGCGGGCTCGTCGACCCCGCCCGCGATGCCGGGCAGCCCGGCTTCGGCGGCCTGCGCCTGCCGTCGCGCTTCCGGGCCGGCCGGATCGCCATGGTCACCGGGATCGGCCGGCCCCTCGCCGTCCGGGGCCTCGGCGGAACCCGGTGGTACGACGAGGATCTCGCCGAGCAGCGGTTCCTGGCCTGGCTCGGGTGAGCACGTCGGCCGCAGCGGTGCGTCCGTGCTCGGGGTGCCGTCCGCGAGCTTCGGGGTCAGCGTGGGCAGCGGCGCCTCGGCGTAGATCGCGAGCGCGACACCCGCCGTGGTCGTCGCGACCGGTGGGACCGGCGCCGAGTCCGCCAGGGTCACGGGTCCCGCCTCGGGAAGCGGAGTGTCCGGCAGTGTCAGCTCCACCTGCACCGGGGTGGCCGTGGCGCCCTCGGTGACGGTGAGGGTCACCACGACGGTGCCGCCGATCGCGGTGGGCTCGCCGAGCGGCGCGAGCGCCCGCCACGTCTCCTCCTGCAACGTGAGCGCCGCCTCGAACGGCTCCAGTGGCACCGGGTCGCCGACGGCGACACTCTCCGGCAGCGGCCTGGTGCTGATCGACATCGTCAACGGCCTGCTGCCCACGGGCTCCGGGAATGCGCAGTTGTAGCCGAGGTCCTTCACCAGCCGCTCCGGCTGCCTCGCCGGTGCCGGTCCCGCGCCGGCGAGCCCGCCGTTGAGCCCGGCGGCCAGCAGCAGGAGCGCGGCGGCGACGGCGATCTTGCGGCTGCCTCGGCGAAGGTTGTGGAGCACGTGGTCACCTCGATGTGGAAGAGGGGTCGGACGCGGGCAGGACCGGTCCGGTCACCGCGCGGTGACCGGACCGGTCCGTGCCGGTGCCGATGGCCGTCAGGAGACGGTCATGTTCGGCGAGAAGGCGGTGTTCTGCGGGCTGGTGGTGTCGAGGAAGCACTCGAACGTCTCCGGGCCCTGCCACTCCGGTGTCGCGTTGTAGTAGTGGAAGTCCAGTGACGCCGCGAAGTAGTCGCCCATGTTGGCGGAGAGGACGCCGGGCGAGCCCGCGGTGATGGTCGGGACCACCGTGCTGCCGACCTGCTCGGCGATCACGGGGAAGTCGGCGGGCGGGTCGGGGATGAACTGTTCGGCGACGGAGAGATCACCGATGTCGACCGTGCCCGGGCTGCCGTTGGTGAGGTCGACGGAGCCGTCGGCCGTGCCGCGGACGCCGTCGATCCCGGCGACGTAGTAGAGCAGTTCGACGACGTTCTGCGGCACCGTCGCGGTGGCGACGATGTCGTAGGGCACGAACTGGCTGTTGGCGGGAACCGAGTCGGGGGCCTTGAACTCGATCTGCACGTCCAGGTAGTCGAACCCGATCACGGGGTACGAGCATTCGTAGCGCAGGGTCTGGCTCGAGTAGGTCACGTCCGCGGCCGCCTGTGCCGAGCCCGCCCCGACGAAGCCGGAGATGGCGGCTACTAATCCCATTGTGGCTACACTGGCCACGAGGTCCCTGATTCTTCGCCCCATTGCTGAAATCTCCTTAGTGGCAGTTCTCTCCTACGGTGCAGTGCATTTCTGGATTGCTCTGGACGCCGACCCGCTGCGGCTACCAGCGAGTAGATTAAGTGCATTTTGCAGGGTGAACAAGGCGTAGAGCCGGAACTTGTCACCGGAAATAAAACGTCACACCAAACCTTGTCACGAAATTATGAGAATGACACGTCGAATTAGTTCCGGCTAGTGTTCGGCAACCCTCGCGGTTATCGTCGCACGCGTTCGGAGATTGTGGGCGCGGGTGATGCGGAGGGTTCGTGAGGGGAGTGATCGCCGGACGGCGCGGGCGGAGGATCGCCAAGGCGTTCGCGGGCCTGCTGCTCGCGGGCCTGCTTGGCGTGACCGCGTCGGCCGCGGCGGCGCCGGGCGGCCCGGCGCCGGTTCGCGCCGGGCAGCCCTCGACGGCGCAGGGCGGCGTCGGCACAGCCGCCTCGGGGGCGGTGCAGGTGTGGGTGACGAGCGTGACCAACCCCATCCCGCCCGAGCTGTCCTCCGGCGTCGCCGAGGTCGCGGTCGGCGGCGTGCATTTCCTGGCGCGCAAGGAGGACGGTGGCGTCCACGCCGTCGGCACGCGGTACTACGTGCGGGATCTCTACGGGGAGAAGGTGGTGCCGCGGCAGGCGCAGGGGGCCAGCGCCATCGCGGCGGGCTGGGGACACAGCCTCGCCGTGGTCGGCGGCGGTGTGGTCGCGTGGGGCAACGACTGGTTCGGCCAGACCGACGTCCCGGCGGCGGCCCGCTCCGGCGTGGTCGACGTGTCCTCGCTGGCGTTCCACAGCCTCGCGCTGAAGTCCGACGGCAGCGTGGTGAGCTGGGGCCTGCGCGACGACGTGCCTCCCGAGGCGTCCTCGGGGGTCACCGCGATCGCCGCCGGAGGGGATTTCAACCTCGCGCTGAAGAACGGCGGCGTGGTGGCGTGGGGCGTCAACACCGTCGGGCAGACGGACGTGCCTCCCGAGGCGCGGTCCGGCGTCGTGGCGATCTCCGCGGGCTGGAGCACCGCGCTGGCGCTGAAGTCCGACGGCAGCGTGGTCGCGTGGGGCAGCAACAAGTTCGGCCGCGCGACCCCGCCCGCCGCGACGGCGTCCGGCATCGTCGCCATCTCGGCCGGCTGGCAGCACAACGTCGCGCTGACCGAGACGGGCCGTGTGATCGGCTGGGGCTACAACCGCGAGACCGTGCTGTCGTTCCCCGCCGCCACATGGGGCTCGGGCGTGCAGGACGTCGTCGCTGGCGACCGCTACACGGTGGCGATCAGGTGAGCTGGGTGGCCGCGTGCCCCGCCGCGAAGAGCATGGTGGGGATCTCGGTCTCGGTGACGCCGAGCAGCGTGCCCAGCGCCGCGTCGTCGAACCCGGCGACGGCGCAGCACGCGAGCCCGAGCGCGGTGCCGACGAGGTAGAGGTTCTGCACCGCGACGCCGGTGTCGACGTGCAGCGTCCGGTAGTGCCGCAGCGGGTACTTGTCGAACGCCACGTCCAGCCGCGCGGTCAGCGCCAGCGACACCGCGGCCCTCGGGATGAACTCCGGCTGCAGGTACACGTGTTCGAGCGCGGGCACCGGGTCGGCGTCGCTCAGCTCAACCAGCTCGTGCGAGACGGCCTCGTAGCGGTAGACGCCGGGGTCGATCTGCTCGGCCCTGCGGACGACGAGGTAGGCGCGCAGGATGTCGAGGCCGCCCGCGCTCGGCGCCATGCCCAGCGGGTAGTCGGCGACGCCGAACGCGGGCACGAACCGCTGCACGCCAACGGAGAAGCGCAGCCACGCGCTCAGCGCGGTCAGCTGGAGGTCACGGTCGGCGTAGGCGTACGACGAGCGGCGCCGGGCCAGCGTCGCCACCAGGTCGGCCTGTGGCGGGTGGACGTCCGGGAGCGGGAACCGGCGACCGTGCGGCAGTGGCCGCGCGGGGTCCGGACTCTGGGAGTTCAGCAGCCGGTGCACCGCCAAGGCACGCTCGGTGGTCTCGCGGCCGCCCATCGACACCTCCGGACCCGGCTCCTGTCACCTGTATGGACCATCGCATGGTAACCCGTCCGAGTGAGCTCCGGTTTCTAGTTCACGAGCTCGGCGACCAGTTCGTAGGAACGGCGGCGGTCGGCGTGGTCGTGAACCATCGTCGTGACCATGATCTCGTCCGCGTCGGTGTCGGCCAGCAGCGACTCGAGTCCCTTTCGGACGGTTTCCGGTGAGCCGACGATGCTGCTCGCCATCCGGTCCTCGATGAACGCGCGGTCCAGGTCCGTGTACGGGTAGTCGGCGGCCTCCTGCGGCGTCGGCAGCGGGATCGGCCGCCCCTTGCGCAGGCTCAGGAACGTCAGCCCGTTCGGGCCCGCGATCCAGCGCGCCTGCTCGTCGGTCTCCGCGCAGGTCACGGCGGCGCCGAGCATCACGTACGGTTCGTCCAGCACGGCCGAAGGGCGGAACGAGTCGCGGTAGAGCTTGACGGCGGGCAGCGTGTTCTCGGAGCTGAAGTGGTGGGCGAACGAGAACGGCAGGCCCAGCATCCCGGCCAGCTGCGCGCTGAACCCGCTCGAGCCGAGCAGCCACACCGGGGGCCGGTTGCCCTCGGCGGCCACGGCGTTGACCGGGCGCTCCTCGTCCTTCTCGAAGTAGGCGATGAGCTCGGCGAGCCGCTGCGGGAAGTCCTCCGCGGACAGCCCCGCCGCGCCGCGCAGCGCGTAGGCGGTGCGCTGGTCGGTGCCGGGCGCCCGGCCGATGCCAAGGTCGATCCGGCCGGGGTGCAGGGCTTCGAGGGTCCCGAACTGCTCGGCCACGACCAACGGCGCGTGGTTGGGCAGCATCACACCGCCGGAGCCCACCCTGATCCGCTCGGTCGCGTCGGCGACGTGGCCGATCAGCACGGCCGTCGCCGAGCTCGCGATGCCCGGCATGTTGTGGTGCTCGGCCAGCCAGTAGCGGTGGTAGCCGAGCTGCTCGGTGTGCCGGGCGAGGTCGAGCGTGTTGCGGAACGCGGTGGCCGCGTCGCCCCCGCTCACGACGGGGGCGAGGTCCAGCACGGAGAACGGGATGTCACGCAGGGAGGTCACGCCCAAGGTCAACGCCCCGCGGCTGTGCTGGAATTCCCTACCCGAGCCACTCCTCGTCGGAGGCCAGCACGGTCAGCTGCTGCGTGGCCCGCGTGAGCGCCACGTAGAGCACCCGCCGCCCGGTGAGCGACTCCGTGATCAGCTCGGTGGGTTCCAGCAGCACCACGGCGTCGTACTCGAGGCCCTTGGCGTCGAGGCTGCCGACGACCTTGAGCCGCTCCTCGTCCTGGCCCGCGAGCCAGTCGCCGACCTCGGCGACCCGGTCCATGGCGCAGATCACGCCGACCGTGCCGTCCACAGCGCCCAGCAGTTCCTTCGCCGCCGTCTGCACGGCCGTCTCGGCCCCCGCCGGCTCGATGGCCTTGACCTGCGGCACCAGGCCCGTCGTGCGCACCGCATGCGGCAGTTCGCCCTCGCCGGCGTGCCCGGCGACCACGCGCGCGGCGAGGTCGAAGATCTCCGCCGAGTTCCGGTAGTTCGTGCGCAGCGTGTAGCGCCTGCGCGCGGTCCGCGCGCCGAATGCCTGGTCGCGCGCCTGCGCCGCCTCCGTCGGGTCGGGCCACGAGCTCTGCACCGGGTCGCCGACCACGGTCCAGCTCGCGTACTTGCCGCGCCTGCCGACCATCCGCCACTGCATGGGGGACAGGTCCTGCGACTCGTCCACCACGATGTGGGAGTACTCGTCGTAGTGCTCCGGCCTGCCGCGGGTGGTCTGCTCGCGCGAGTCGCGCTGCTGCTCGGCGTCCAGCTCCAGCCGCTGCCTCCTGCGGCGCTTCGGCGGCGGGCCCATCAGCACGCGCAGCTCGTCGAGCAACGCGATGTCGGCCATCGACCAGCCCTGCGAGCGGTCGGCCATCGACGCCGCGAGCAGCGAGATCTCCTCGCGGCTCAGCACCTGCTTGGCGGCGCGGGTGAGCCTGCGCTCGTCGCCGAGCCAGCGGAGCACCTCGGCCGGGTAGAGCACGGGCCACCACACCACCAGGAACCGGTGGAAGTCGATCCGCTCGCCGAGCGCCGTGATCAGCTCCTGCCGGTCGATCGTGCGGTCGTCGGCCTTCGCGTACTCCTCGGCCTTGTCTGCCAGCGCCTCCAGCAGCGTCTCCGCCGCGCGCACGCGGGCGCGGTTGGGCGGGCCGCCGTGGCCGTGCACCTTGCGGCGCACGCGCTCCAGCTCCTTGGGGCCGAGCTTGAGCACCTCGCCCTGGTAGACGATCCTCATCTCGGTCGGTGCGTCCGGCGGGGTGTCGCGCATGGCCTTGAGCAGCACCTTGCGCATGCGCAGCGAGCCCTTGACCGCCGCGAGCGGCGCGGGGTCGTGGTGGGTCGCCTCGATGCCGTCGAGCACCTGGCCGAGCGCGCGCAGCTCGACGTTCGTCTCGCCCATCGACGGCAGCACACGCGAGATGTAGTTGGTGAACACGCCGGAGGGGCCGACCACCAGCACACCAGCGCCGCCAAGCTGGCGGCGGTAGCGGTAGAGCAGGTACGCGGCGCGGTGCAGGGCCACGGCCGTCTTCCCCGTGCCGGGGCCGCCGGTGATCTCGGTCACCCCGCGCCACGGCGCCCTGATGACCTCGTCCTGCTCCTTCTGGATCGTGGCGACGATGTCGCGCATCTTCTCGCCGCGAGCGCGGCCGAGCGCGGCCATCAGCGCGCCCTCGCCGACCACGTTCATGTCGTCGGGCACCGCGTCGGGGATGAGCACGTCATCGTCCACATCGAGCACTGCCTGCCCGGAGCAGCGGATCACCCTGCGCCGCACCACATCCATCGGCTCCTCGGCCGTCGCCTGGTAGAACGCGGCGGCGGCGGGCGCGCGCCAGTCGGTGACCAGGTTCTCGAACTCGGCGTCGCGGATGCCGAGCCTGCCGACGTAGACGGTTTCGGGCCCGATCTGGTCGAGCCTGCCGAACACGAGGCCCTCGTACTCGGCGTCGAGCGTCTGCAGCGTCTGGTTGGCGTGGTACACCATCATGTCCCGCTCGAACAGCATCGACGCCTGCTCGAACACGGCCTCACGCTGGGCTCCGTGGCCGATCTCGTACCCCTTCGCGCGCATGGCCTCGGCCTGGGTGCGCAGCTCCGCGAGCCGGGCGTAAACCCGGTCCACGTGGGACTGTTCGATGGCGATCTCGGCCCGTCTGACCCGAGGTTCCGACACTCAGCGCTCCTGCAGCAAAATCGCCGGGAAGGGGAAGAACGACAATACGCGTTCCCCGGCGGGGGTTCACCACGTCCCGGCACGAGTCACAGTCCGGACCGGGTTGAGAAGATGGCCGGGTGACCAGGATCGTGGCCGGGCGGGCTGGCGGCAGGAAGCTGCGGGTCCCGCCGCGCGGCACGAGACCGACTTCGGAGCGGGTGCGCGAGGCCCTGTTCAACGCGCTCGACGTCGCGGGCGAGCTCGACGGCGCGCGCGTGCTCGATCTCTACGCCGGGTCCGGAGCGCTCGGTCTCGAGGCGCTCTCGCGGGGCGCCGAGCAGGTGCTGTTCGTGGAGGCCGACCGGCGAGCCGTAGAGGTGCTGCGCGGCAACGTCGCCCTGCTCGGCCTCGGCGGCTCCGTGCGGCACGGCAAGGTGGAGGCCGTGGTCGCCGAGCCGTGTGCGGAGCCGTTCGACGTCGTGGTGGCCGACCCGCCCTACGACCTCGACGGCGAGCGCCTGGCCGCGGTGCTCGGCGACGTGGTGGCGCGGGGCTGGGTCGCCGAGGGCGGCCTGGTGATCGTCGAGCGGGCGCTGCGCGACGGTGAGCCGCGCTGGCCGGAGGGACTGGAGTCCCTGCGCACGAAGCGCTACGGCGACACCGCGTTGTTCTGGGCGGAGTGCGTCACATCTCGCGCGTGAGGCGCCCCCGGTTGGTAGCGTCCGCCCCATGCGGCGAGCGGTTTGTCCCGGTTCCTATGACCCAGCGACCAACGGACATCTCGACATCATCGAGAGATCAGCGCAGCTCTTCGACGAGGTCGTCGTGGCCGTGCTGATCAACAAGAAGAAACAGGGCCTGTTCTCGATCGAGGAACGCCTCGAGATGTTGCGCGAGGTCACCGAGAAACTGCCCAACGTGCGCGTGGACGCCTGGCACGGGCTGCTCGTCGACTACTGCCGCCAGCACGACATCGCGGCCATCGCCAAGGGCCTGCGCTCGGTGAGCGACTTCGACTACGAGTTGCAGATGGCGCAGATGAACCGCGAGCTCTCCGGCGTCGAGACGCTGCTGATGTCCAACAACCCCGCCTTCAGCTTCCTGTCCAGCTCGCTGGTCAAGGAGGTCGCGACCTACGGGGGAGACGTCTCGCAGATGGTGCCCGAGGTCGTGCACGAGCGGCTTCTCGCCAAGCTCCGGGAACGTGAATAGTTCACGGAAAGGCCACATGTTGATCACGTGATCCGGTTACGGTCCGAAAATGACCAACTACCGATCACGCGTCACCGCAGTCCTGCTGGCCCTGATCGTCGCCCTCGGTGCCCTGCTCGGAGGCGCGAGCACGGTCACCGCCCAACCACTGGCCGCCGCACCGGCCGAGTGCGGCGACACCTCGGGCTTCGAACAGGTGCCGCTGGGGGACCTGCCGCCCGAGGCCACCGACACCTACGAGCTGATCGAGGCCGGAGGGCCCTACCCCTACCCGCAGGACGGCACGACCTTCCAGAACCGCGAGGGCCTGCTTCCCGACTGCGAGACCGGCTACTACGCCGAGTACACCGTCGAGACCCCCGGCAGTGACGACCGCGGCGCGAGGCGCATCGTCACCGGCGACGGCGGCGAGTACTTCTACACAGCCGACCACTACGAGAGCTTCGTGCTGATCCAGATCTGATCGCACCGAGGGGCTTGACACGCCCGCGTGCACACGGTCACGGCAATCTCCCTCCCGACCGGGCAGACTGGAGTCCTGCACACGTGGGGTCGATGGTGCGAGGGAGTTGCCGTGTACCGGGTGTTCGAGGCTCTCGACGAGCTCGTCACGATCGTGGAAGAGGCGCGGGGCGTCCCGATGACCTCCAGCTGTGTGGTCCCGCGCGGTGACGCGCTCGAACTGCTCGACGACATCAGGGACGCGCTGCCGAACGAGGTCGACGACGCCCAGGACGTGCTCGACAAGCGCGACGAGATCGTCCAGCGTGCCCGCGAGGAGGCCGAGACCACCGTGCGCACGGCCAACGAGGAGGCCGAGCGCACCGTCTCCGAGGCCACCGCCGAGGCCGAACGGCTCGTCGCCGAGGCCCGCGCGCGGGCCGACCAGCTGCTCGCCGACGCGCGCGACGAGGCCGACCGCACCGTCGCCGCTGGCCAGGCCGAGTACCGCGACCTCACCGAGCGCTCGCGCGCCGAATCCGAGCGGATGGTGCAGGCCGGCCGCGACGCCTACGACCGCGCCGTCGAGGAGGGCAGGCACGAGCAGGCCCGGCTCGTCGCACAGACCGAGGTCGTGCAGGCCGCTCACGGCGAGGCCGCGCGCATCGTGGACGAGGCGCACGCCGAGGCCGACCGGCAGCGCGCCGAATGCGACGCCTACGTCGACGGCAAGCTCGCCGAGTTCTCCGAGCTGCTGTCCTCGACGCTGCGCACGGTCGACTCCGGTCGCAACCACCTGCGCGGCACCCCGCACCTCGGCGGCGGCCGCGGAGTCGTCTACGACTACCAGGCTCACTAGCAGGGACGTGGGCGTACCCTGGATCAGGCGCTCGCCGGATCCGGCGCCCGCGCCGCCCTGCCACTCGACTTCGAAGAATCCGATGCCTGACGAAAGCACCAGCCCAGCGCGCCCCGACGCGCGCAACCCGTGGCTGTTCGACACCCATGAGCTGGGCCGCCGCCCCGGCTCCAGCCGTACGCTCCGGCGCGACGTGCCCGTCGACACACCACTCGGCGTGCCCGACGTGATCGTCGTGCCCAAGGGCGCGAACATCGCGCTCGACCTGCTGCTGGAGTCGGTGGTGGAGGGCGTGCTCGTGACGGGCACGGCTTCGGCCCCGACCACCGGCCAGTGCTCGCGCTGCCTCGACCCGATCGCCGACGAGGTCGAGGTCGACCTCACCGAGCTGTACGCCTACCCGGACTCGACCACCGACGAGACCACCGAGGAAGACGAGGTCAGCCGGGTCGTCGACGACAAGATCGACCTCGAGCCGCTGGTCCGCGACGCCATCGTCCTCGCACTCCCGCTGGTGCCGTTGTGCAGCGAGGACTGCGCCGGACTGTGCCCGGGATGCGGCGTGAAGTGGGCCGATCTCGAGCCCGGACACGGGCATGAGACGATAGACCCTCGGTGGGCCGCGCTGGTCGAGCGCTTTGGGGACAACCAAGGCGAGAACCCGGCGAACGGCTCGGACCGGTAAAGCCCGGCGAGCAGCAGCTCGACCAATTCGGCAAGCACGCTCGCACCCGCGAGCAGACCCTGATGAGGAGAACCAGTCGTGGCCGTCCCGAAGCGGAAGATGTCGCGTTCCAACACCCGCTCGCGCCGTGCCCAGTGGAAGGCCGCGCCGGTTGAGCTGGTGGCCTGCCCCAACCGCGCGTGCAGGCAGCTCAAGCCCCAGCACGTCGCCTGCCCGGCGTGCGGCCAGTACAGCGGTCGTCAGGTCGTCGAGCCCGCCTGAGGCTGTCGGCTATGGGGGGTAAGTCGCCTACCGGCCCGGCAGCGGATCCCACACCACTTCTCGAGGCGCTCGGTGTCGATTTCGACACCGAGCTGCTGACGCTTGCGCTGACCCACCGTTCGTACGCGTACGAGAACGGCGGGCTGCCGCCCAACGAGCGTCTGGAGTTCCTCGGGGATGCGGTGCTGGGCCTGGTGGTGACCGATCATCTTTACCGGCGGCATCCCGAGCTGCCGGAGGGCCAGCTCGCGAAGCTGCGCGCCAGCGTGGTCAACATGCACGCGTTGGCCGGCGTGGCCCGCGGGCTCGGTGAGGGGGGTCTCGGCGCGCACCTGCTGCTCGGCAAGGGCGAGGAGCTGACCGGCGGCCGGGACAAGGCGAGCATCCTCGCCGACGGACTCGAGGCCGTCATCGGCGCGACCTACCTCGCGCACGGCATCGACGCGGCGCGGGAGCTGGTGCACCGGCTCTTCGACGACCTGCTCGCCGAGGCGCCGCTGCGCGGTGCCGGGCTCGACTGGAAGACCAGCCTGCAGGAGCTGACGGCCTCGGCCGGTCTCGGCGTGCCCGAGTACAAGGTCGAGGACACCGGTCCCGACCACCGCAAGGAGTTCAGCGCGACCGTGTTCGTCGGTGGCCGCAACCTCGGCCAGGGCGACGGCACGACCAAGAAGGAAGCCGAGCAGAAGGCCGCCGAGTCGGCCTGGCGCGCCCTCTCCGAGGAACTCAAGCCGGTCCAGGAAAGCTGACCCACAGCGTCTCGCTACCCACCCGACTGCAGTGAAGGCCACCT
Organism: Prauserella sp. PE36; assembly: GCF_003311655.1. Classification (NCBI taxonomy): domain Bacteria; kingdom Bacillati; phylum Actinomycetota; class Actinomycetes; order Pseudonocardiales; family Pseudonocardiaceae; genus Prauserella; species Prauserella sp. PE36. Next base: position 16,353 of record NZ_QEQT01000059.1, read on the forward strand.
TCACTGCGTTCAACGCAGTGAAGGTGGCCTTCACTGCATGAGGGCCGCTGAGCCACCCGACTAAACTGGTCCGGTGCCAGAGCTTCCCGAGGTGGAGACCGTTCGCGCCGGTCTCGAACGGCATGTCGCGGGGCGGGTCATCGCCTCGGCCGAGGTGCTCCATCCCCGCGCGATCCGGCGTCACGTTCCCGGCGTCGAGGACTTCACCGGCCGTCTCGGCGGCGTCAAGATCGAGGCCGCCCGCCGCCGTGGCAAGTACCTGTGGCTCGACCTCGCCGACGGCGAGGCCATGCTCGCCCACCTCGGCATGAGCGGTCAGCTGCTCGTCCAGCCCGAGGGCGCCCCTGACGAGAAGCACCTGCGCGCGCGGTTCCGCTTCGCCGACGGCGGCCCCGAGCTGCGGTTCGTCGACCAGCGCACATTCGGTGGGCTCGCGCTCGCCGAGCTCGTCGAGGTGGACGGCACGCCGGTGCCGAACACCATCGCGCACATCGCGCGGGACCCGATGGACCCGCTCTTCGACGCCGCGCTCGCCGTGCGGCTGCTGCGGGCCAAGCGCACCGAGGTCAAGCGCGCGCTGCTCGATCAGACGCTCGTATCCGGCGTCGGCAACATCTACGCCGACGAGGCCCTGTGGCGTTCCCGCCTGCACTGGGCGCGGCCGACGGAACGGCTCACCGTCAAGCAGGCCGGGGCCGTGCTCGCCGCGGCCGCCGAGGTGATGGCCGAGGCGCTGGTGGCTGGCGGGACGTCGTTCGACGCGCTCTACGTCAACGTCAACGGCCAGTCCGGCTACTTCGACCGCTCGCTCGACGCCTACGGCAGGGTGGGCGAGCCGTGCCGCCGCTGCGGCACCCCGATCCGGCGCGATCCGTTCATGAACCGTTCGTCGTTCTCGTGCCCGCGCTGCCAGCCGAAACCGAGGGCGCGCACCCGCTGATCCACCCGATCCGGCCGAAGGAGCCGGTCGCTGTGCACACTACTGCGCATTGCGTGGTAGCGTCGCTAGCGCACAACTGGAGGACGCGGTGGAGATCAGCCAGCTACTCAAGGGCGTACTCGATCTCGCTGTGCTCGCGGTGCTGAGCGAAGAGGACGGCTACGGCTACGACGTCCTGCGCAGGCTGAGACAGGCGGGCCTCGACGAGGTGGGTGACGCCTCGGTGTACGGCACGCTGCGACGGCTGTACAAGGCGGGACTGCTCGCCTCGTACGTCGTCGCCAGCGAGGAAGGGCCGCACCGCAAGTACTACAGCGTGAACGAGCAGGGCCGCGCACGCCTCGCCGAGTCGGTGAAGACGTGGCAGACCTTCGCGACCACGATGAACAGCCTGTTGGGAGACGCACGATGAGCACACCGAACCCGCCCGCCGTTCGTGCCTACCTGGCCCGGGTGCGGACGGCGCTGGCCGATCTGCCCGCCGCCGAGGTCGACGAGATCGTCGAGGACGTCCGGCCGCACCTGCTGGAGATCGCGGAGGGGCTCGGCGAGCGGGCCACCGTCGAGGCGATGACCGAGCAGCTCGGCTCCCCCGAGAGCTACGCGGCCGAGGTGCGGGCCGCCGGTGACTATCCGCCGCCGCCTGCCGAGGGCGCCGAGGGTGCCGGGAAACCCAAGGGCTCGCGCAGGACCGCCGCGCGGCTATCGCTCTGGGTTCTGGTACTCGGTGTCGGCGCGCTCGCGCTCGTGGGCTTCGCGGTCGGCAGCGAGTTCGACGCCGACCTGCTCGCCGCGCTGGTCGTGATCGTGCCAGCGCTCGCCGCGGCCGGCTGGTACGTGTGGTCGAAGGGGACGGGCCCGGTGGCCGAGCTGCCGGAGGTCCGGCGGGTGTGGTCGGGCGTCTCGGGCCGCGCGAGCTCGCTGGCCGCTCACCTGCGGACGATGGCGCCCGCGTGGTGGGTGTTGTGCGCGGTGCTGATGGGGCTGTCGGCGCTGCTGCTGGTGATCAGGAACAGCGCTGCCATCCTCGTGCTGCCGGTGTTCGTCGGCGTCGCCGCGCTAGCGTTGTGGGCGGGTCCGAGATCCGGCACGGACCGGAGGCTGCTGTGGGCGAGCGTGCCCGTTTCGGTGTTCGTGCTCGCCATGGGAGCGGGCATGGTGGGCTATCTCGCCAGCTCGCTGGAGGGCTCGACCACCGAGTATCCGTACCAGTACACGTCGAACACGTCCTACGACGGCGAGCCCGGGCTGTTCTACGGCGACGAGCAGCTGGAGAACGTCTACGTCTTCGACGCCGACGGCAAGCCGCTGCGCGACGTGTACCTCTACACCGAGGACGGCCGCCCGCTGACCGTGCCCCGCTACGGGTGCGAGGAGCCGACGCAGTCGAGGATCACGCAGGGCAGGGACAACCGGTTCCCCCGGCCGCACATCGAGCAGGGCGGCTACGACGACGAGGGCAACTACAACGGCTACAACGCTCACCGGCCCTCGTGCTCCGAGAGCGACGAGATCCCGTTCACGGCGGCGATTCCGAAGTAGCAACACGGCCTGCACAGGCCGTGCCCCAGGTGGCTCACCCCGACCGCAGTGAAGGCCACCATCACTGCGTTCAACGCAGTGATGGTGGCCTTCACTGCAGCTAGGTGGTCACCAGGTGGTGGAGGACATCGCCAGCTTCGCGAGCAGTTCGCGGCCGTTCTCGGCGTTACGCGGCTGGCAGAGCACGTCGTACCGGTTGGCCACGAGCTGGCTGTGGGAGACGAAGTCGCGGCGGCCCTTGGTCGCGGCGTACCCCATCGCGGCGAAGGCCAGGCCGAACGCGACACCGGCGACGAGCCCGATCAGGATCGGCAGCAGCCCGGCTCCCGGCGTGAACAAGCTCAGCAGCAGGCCGACGAACAGACCGAACCAGGCACCGGACATCGCGCCGCTGCCGAGCACCTTGCCCCAGGTCAGCCGCGCGGCGACGCGCTCGACGAGCATCGGCTCGACGCCGACGATCGTGACGTCCTGCACGGGGAAGTTCTGGTCGGCGAGGTGGTCCACGGCACGCTGCGCCTCTTCGTACGTGCCGTAGGAGCCGATGGGCCAGCCGGTCGGCAGGGTCGGCAGCTGCGGCGCCCGCTGTGCCGTGCGGAACGCGGGCTGCGAGAACGCTGTGGTCATGGTGTGCTCACCTCGTGGGCGATACTGGTTGTTGTCCTTACACCCGTTTCAACGTCACGGCGTTCTCGATCAGTGCCCGGTCCGCGAGATTCACAGGGTGCTCTCAGCCACGCTCAGTGCAGTCCCGGCATTCCGTTCGGTGAGCCCGAGGACAGCCACTGGCCGAAGTAGCGCACGGAGAACAGCTCGTCCAGCACCATGTACGCGGCGCCGACGAGCCCGCCCTCCTCGCCGAGGCGAGCGCGTTCGATGCGCAGCTCTCGTGTGGACAGTGGCAGCGAACGCCGGTAGATCGTCTCCCTGATCGTGGCGAGGAACAGATCGCCCGCGCCCGCGACCTTGCCGCCGAGCAGGATGATCGAGGGGTTGTAGAAGTTCACCATGGTGGCGAGCATCGCGCCGATGCGCCTGCCCGCCTGCACGAGGAGCTGGACCGCGTGGTGGTCGCCCGCCCTGGCGGCGGCGGTGACGTCCTCGCCGGTGACGGCGCCGTGGTCGTCCAGCGCGGCGGCGAGCGCGGCACTGGCGCCGGAGCGGGCGAGCGCCTCGCCGTCCCTGGCCAGCGCGGCGCCCCCGGCGAGCGCCTCGAGGCAGCCCGTCTTGCCGCAGCGGCAGACCACCGTGCTGTCGTCTGAGACGGCGGCGTGGCCGATGTCGCCGGCGCAGCCCTGCGCGCCCCGGTGCAGGCGGCCCGAGTTGCTGATGCCTGCGCCGATGCCCGTGCCGATCTTGATGTAGAGCAGGTCGCCCGAGGTCGGCAGGCCCGGCGTGCGCAGCTCGCCGAGGCACAGCAGGTTCACCTCGTTGTCCACCCACACCGGCGCGTCGTAGCGCTTGGAGAGACGGTCGCGAACCGGGTAGTTGTTCCAGCCCGGCATGATCGGCGGCTCCGACGGCCGCGCCGTCGCGAACTCGACGGGACCCGGCAGGCCGAGGCCGACGCCCCACACCTCGCCCGGCTCCACTCCGAGGTCGGCCAGCAGCCCGTCGAGGGTGTCCTCCACCTCGGTGAGCACGGGTTCCGGCCCCTGGGCGATGTCGCAGTCGCGGTGGCACATGGTGAGCACGGTGCCCATCAGGTCCGTCACGCCCGCTGTGAAGCTCGTGGCGCCCAGCTCGGCCGTGAGGATGCGCCCGGCGTCGCGGCGGAAGCGGAGCGTTCTCGCCTGCCTGCCGCCGGTGGAGGGGTTGAGGTCGCCCTCCTCGAGCAGCCCGGCGTCGAGCAGCGTCGTGGTGCGCTGCGTGATGGCGGTACGGCCGAGACCGGTGCGCTCGCTCAGCGCCGGTCTGGTGTCCGCCTGGCCGCTCCTGACCAGGTCGAGGAGTCGCGCGTAGCTCTCCAGCAGCTCGGTGCTCGGCTCCTCCACGGGGACCCCCTTATGTGTGATGCCTCGCATCATATATCGGAAAGTGCAAAACTTCTGTTTGTTACATGCATTAGAGGGAAGATCGAAAGCCTAAGAGTCGTCCCCCAAGGCCACCTTTGTTGCGCTCAACGCAACAAAGGTGGCCTTGGGGGCAGTCTGGGCTGCCTTACCTGAGCGCGACATCCGGGCGAGTGCGCGGGTGGGCGGGTCCACCGTGCGTCAAGGCGGCGTCAACAGACCTCCCCGCCGCGTCAAGGAGCCGTCAGACCCGGTCCGGACCGCCGGGCGCCGGTCGCAGGCTGACCACCGGTCGGGTTCACCAGAAGGGGTGACCCGCGAGGAGGGGTGCATTCGTGGCCGATTTCCTGTTCGCCGTTCTGCTGATCGGCGGATTCGTCGTCCTCGCGCTCGCCGTGCGCGGGCTGGAGAAGCTGTGAGCGCCGCGGGCGCCGTGGCCAACGTGGTCGGCGGGCTGCTGGCGCTGGGACTCATCGTCTACCTGTTCGTCGCACTGATCAGGCCGGAGAAGTTCTAGATGCCCGACTCATGGGCCGGCCTCGTGCAGGTGGCCATCCTGCTCGGCGCGCTCGCACTGGTGTACCGGCCGTTCGGCGACTACCTCGCACGCGTTTACACGAGTGAGCAGCACTGGAAGGCCGAGCGCGCGCTATACCGGCTGTTCCGCGTGAATCCTTCTTCCGAGCAGCGCTGGAGCACCTACGCCGTGTCGGTGCTCGCGTTCTCGTTCGTCTCCATCGTGGTGCTGTACCTGCTGCAACGCCTGCAGCCGGTGCTGCCGTGGAACTTCGGCCGCGGCGCGATCGAGCCCGGCATGGCCTTCAACACCGCCATCAGCTTCGTCACCAACACCAACTGGCAGTCCTACGCCGGCGAGGTGGCGATGGGCCACTTCGTGCAGCTGGCCGGGCTGACGGTGCAGAACTTCCTCTCCGCGGCGGTCGGCATCGCCGTCGCGGTGGTGCTGGTCCGCGGGTTCGTCCGGCGCAGCACCGACCGCCTCGGCAACTTCTGGGTCGATCTCACCAGGGGCACGATCCGTGTGCTGCTGCCGATCTCGGTCGTCGTCGCGGTGGTGCTCGTGGCGCTCGGCGTGGTGCAGAGCCTGCGGTCCGGGGTCACCGTGTCCAATCCGGACGGCTCACAGAGCACGATCGCGCTCGCACCCGCGGCGAGCCAGGAGGCCATCAAGGAGCTCGGCACCAACGGCGGCGGCATCTTCAACGCCAACTCCTCGCATCCGTTCGAGAACCCGAGCTCATGGACGAACCTGCTGGAGATCTTCCTGCTGCTGGTGATCCCGGTGTCGATGACGCGTGCGTTCGGCACGATGGTCGGCAGCCGTAGGCAGGGCTACACGCTGCTGTCGGTGATGGGCGTGCTGTGGGGCGTCATGCTCGCGGTCGCCTGGTGGGCCGAGACGCATCCGAACGGACCCGCCGCGCTGCTCGCGGGCGCGAGCCTGGAAGGCAAGGAGCAGCGCTTCGGCATCGGACAGTCGGTGCTGTTCGCCACGAGCACCACGGGAACGTCCACGGGTGCCGTGAACTCCATGCACGACAGCTTCAGCGGGCTCGGCGGCGGCGTCCCGCTGCTGAACATGCTCCTCGGCGAGGTGACGCCGGGCGGCGTCGGCGCCGGTCTTTACGGGATCCTCGTGCTCGCCGTCATCGCGATGTTCCTGGCCGGGCTGATGGTCGGCCGGACCCCGGAGTACCTGGGCAAGAAGCTCGGCCGCCGCGAGGTCACGTGCGCTGCCGTCGCGATGCTGGCCATGCCGACGGTGGTGCTGCTCGGCACCGGCGCGGCCCTGCTGATGCCCGGCGAGCTGGACACGGCGCTCAACAACACCGGCCCCCACGGCCTGTCCGAGGTGCTCTACGCCTACGCCTCGGCGGGCAACAACAACGGCAGCGCGTTCGCCGGGCTCACCGTCACCAGCGACTGGTTCCAGTCGTCACTCGGTATCGCGATGCTGATCGGCAGGTTCATTCCCATCATCGCCGTGCTTTGCCTGGCCGGTTCCCTTGCCGCACAACGGAAGGTCCCCGAAACTCCCGGCACCCTGCCCACCACGAGCCCGCTGTTCGGCTCGCTGCTCGCGGGCACGGTCGTGCTCGTGGCCGCACTGACGTTCATCCCTGCGCTCGCGCTGGGACCCATCGCGGAGGCACTCGCATGACCATCACCACCCAGGACCATCCCGCGCGGGCGAAGCCCGAGCACGCGGGCCGGGTGAGCGCGGGCGTGTTCAGTCCTCGGCAGCTGCTCGCGTCGTTCCCCGACGCGCTGCGCAAGCTCGGCCCCCGTCACCAGCGGCGCAACCCCGTGCTGTTCGTGGTGTGGGTGGGCTCAGTGCTCGTGACCGTCTTCGCGGTCGCGGAGCCGAGCCTGTTCACGATCCTCATCGCCGCGTGGCTGTGGTTCACCGTGCTGTTCGCCAACCTGGCCGAGGCGGTGGCCGAAGGCAGGGGCAAGGCGCAGGCGGAGTCGTTGCGGCGCACCAAGAAGGAGACCGTCGCCAGGCGCCTGCTCGACGACGGCGGCGAGGAGGAGGTGCCCGGGGCGCGGCTGCGCGTGGGCGACCGCGTGGTGGTGGAGGCGGGGCAGACGATCCCCGGCGACGGCGACGTGATCGAGGGCATCGCCACCGTGGACGAGTCGGCGATCACGGGAGAATCCGCGCCCGTGGTGCGCGAGTCCGGCGGCGACCGCAGTGCCGTCACCGGCGGCACCACGGTGCTCTCCGACCGCATCGTCGTGCGGATCACCAGCAAGCCCGGCGAGTCCTTCGTGGACCGGATGATCGCACTCGTCGAGGGGGCGTCCCGGCAGAAGACGCCCAACGAGATCGCGCTGACGATCCTGCTCTCGACGCTCACGATCGTCTTCCTCCTCGCCGTGGTGGCGCTGCAGCCCATGGCGGGCTACTCCGGCAGCACGCAGTCGGTGGTGGTGCTGACGGCGCTGCTCGTGTGCCTCATCCCGACCACGATCGGCGCGCTGCTCTCGGCGATCGGCATCGCGGGCATGGACCGGTTGGTGCAGCGCAACGTGCTCGCCACGTCGGGCCGCGCCGTGGAGGCCGCCGGAGACGTGTCGACACTGCTGCTCGACAAAACCGGCACCATCACCTTCGGCAACCGCAGGGCGACCGAGCTGATCCCGTCCTGGTCGTCCACACCGGACCGGCTCGCCGAGGCCGCGCGGCTGGCCAGCCTCGCCGACGGCACCCCCGAGGGCCGCAGCATCATCGAGCTGATCGAACGCGACCACCCCGAGCTGACCGGAGAGCAGGGCGGTGAGTTCGTTCCGTTCACCGCGCAGACGCGGATGAGCGGGCTCGACGTCGGCGGCAGGCAGGTCCGCAAGGGCGCCACCGACGCAGTGCGCGCGTGGGTCGCAAGGCACGGCGGGACCCTGCCCGCGGAGATCACCCGCGTGAGCAGGGAGATCGGCGAGCAGGGCGGCACCCCGCTCGTGGTCGCCGAGCTGCGCGACGGCACACCCGTGGCGCACGGCGTGATCCGGCTTTCCGATGTGGTCAAACCGGGCATGCGGGAACGGTTCCGGCGGCTGCGCGAGATGGGCATCCGCACGGTGATGATCACCGGCGACAATCCGCTGACCGCAAAGGCCATCGCGGCCGACGCCGGGGTCGACCACTACCTCGCCGAGGCCAAGCCCGAGGACAAGCTGGCGCTGATCCGCAGGGAACAGGAGGGCGGCAGGCTCGTCGCGATGACCGGCGACGGCACCAACGACGCGCCCGCGCTGGCCGCCTCCGACGTCGGCGTCGCCATGAACACCGGCACGTCGGCCGCCAAGGAGGCCGGCAACATGGTCGACCTCGACTCCGACCCCACCAAGCTCATCGAGATCGTCGAGATCGGCAAGCAGCTGCTGATCACCCGCGGCGCGCTGACCACGTTCAGCATCGCCAACGACCTCGCCAAGTACTTCGCGATCCTGCCCGCGATGTTCCTGGCGATCCACCCGCAGCTCGGCGCGCTCAACATCATGCGCCTCGCCACCCCGGAGTCGGCGATCGTGTCCGCGGTGATCTTCAACGCGCTGGTGATCGTGGCGCTGATCCCGCTCGCGTTGCGGGGTGTCCGCTACACCCCGGCCGGCGCTGCCAAGCTGTTGCGGCGCAACCTGCTGATCTACGGCCTCGGCGGCATCGTCACCCCGTTCGCCGGGATCTGGCTCATCGACCAGCTCGTCCGTCTCGTTCCCGGAATCGGGTGACTTTTGATGCTGAAGTCCCTGTTCAGCCAGTGCCGCGCGGCCCTGCGGGTGCTGCTGGTGTTCACACTGCTGCTCGGCGTGGTGTACCCGCTCGGTGTCTGGGCGGTGTCCCGGCTACCCGGGCTGGAGCACCGGGCCGAGGGCTCGCTCATCGAGCGGAACGGCACGGTGGTGGGCTCGTCCCTGATCGGCATCGACCCGGTGTTCGACGGCCCGACCACGCGCGACCCGTGGTTCCACACGCGGCCCTCGGCGAGCGCGGAGGGCCCGCTGGGCCCCGGTGACCCGTCGGCATCGGGCGGTTCGAACAAGTCCGCGTTCGACCCCGGGCAGGTGGAGCTGGTGCGGCAGCGCAGGCAGCTCGTCGCCGAGCGGGAGAGCGTCCCGCCGAGCGCCGTGCCCGCCGACGCGGTCACGGCCTCGGCCTCCGGCGTCGACCCGGACATCAGTGAGGCCTACGCCGAGTTGCAGACCGCCAGGGTCGCCCGCAACACCGGGCTGTCCGAGGCGCGCGTGCGCGACCTCGTCGCCGAGCACACGAGCACGCACGGCATCGGCGTGCGGTCGGTGAACGTGCTCGAGCTCAACCTCGCGGTGCGCGACGCGAGGAGCACACTGGTTCCGTGAGCGTGGAGGAAGGCAGCGGTGCGCCGCGCCGGGGAGAGCTGCGAATCTATCTCGGCGCGGCGCCCGGCGTCGGCAAGACCTACGCGATGCTCGGCGAGGCGCACCGCAGGCTCGAACGGGGCACCGACGTCGTGATCGGCTTCGTGGAGTCCCACGGAAGGGCGAAGACGGCGCAGCTGCTCGACGGGCTCGAAGCGGTGCCGAGGCAGACCTTCGTGCACCGGGGCACCGAGCTGCCCGAGATGGACGTCGACGCGGTGCTCGCGCGCAGGCCAGAGGTGGCGGTGGTGGACGAGCTGGCGCACACCAACGCGCCCGGTGCCCGCAACGAGAAGCGCTGGCAGGACGTCGAGGAGCTGCGGAACGCGGGCATCACCGTACTCACCACGGTGAACGTGCAGCACCTGGAGAGCCTGAACGACGTGGTGGAGCGCATCACCGGCGTCCGGCAGCAGGAGACGGTGCCCGACGAGGTGGTGCGCAGCGCCGAGCAGGTGGAGCTCGTCGACATCACGCCAGAGGCCCTGCGCCGCAGGCTCGCCCACGGCAACGTCTACCCGGCCGAGCGGATCGACGCGGCGCTGGGCAACTACTTCCGCGTCGGCAACCTCACGGCGCTGCGGGAGCTGGCGCTGCTGTGGGTGGCCGACCAGGTGGACGTCGCGCTGCAGCGCTACCGCGCCGAGCAGGACATCACCGACACCTGGGAGGCAAGGGAACGTGTCGTCGTCGCCATCACCGGCGGCCCCGAGAGCGAGACGCTGATCCGTCGGGCGCGCCGCATCGCGACGAGGGCGGGTGCGGAGCTGCTCGTGCTGCACGTGCTGCGCGGCGACGGGCTCACCGGCCTTGGGCCGACCGCGGTGGGCAGGTACCGGAAGGTGGCCGACGACGTCGGCGCCACCTTCCACAACGTCGTCGGCGACGACGTGCCGACCGCGCTGCTCGACTTCGCGCGCGGCGTCAACGCCACCCAGCTCGTGCTCGGCACGTCCAGGCGCTCACGGTTCGCGCGGCTGTTCGACGAGGGGATCGGCGCCACCGTGGTGCAGCGATCCGGCCCGATCGACGTGCACATGGTCACCCACGAGGAGGCAGGTGGACGGCTCCGCGCCCGCTTCGGCCCGAGCGTGCTGAGCGCCGTGCGACGGCTCGGCGGCTGGGCGCTCGCGGTGCTGCTGCCCGCGCTGGCGACCGGGATCGGGGTGCTGCTGCGGGAGGAACTGGACTTCTCCACCGACGTGGTGATGTTCTTCCTCGCGATCGTGATCGTGGCACTGGTCGGCGGGCTCGGGCCCGCCCTGGTGGCGGGGTTGCTCTCGGCGGGACTGCTGAACTTCTTCTTCACCGAGCCGTACCACTCGCTCAAGGTGTCCTCGCCGCGGATCGTCGTGACGCTCGTCGTGATGCTCGTGGTGGCCGTGCTCGTGGCGCTCGTCGTCGGCTCGGCGGCGCGGCGGGCGAGCCTGGCCGCCCGCGCCCGCACCGAGGCGTCGCTGCTCGGCTCCTACGCACGCACGGTGCTCGCCGACCCGAAGCCGCTGGAGCGCCTGCTGGAGAAGGTTCGGGAGAACTTCGGCCAGGTTTCGGTGGGGCTCATGGAGAAACGGGACGGGACGTGGCGGCGCGTCGCCGAGGCAGGGCCGGAACGCTGTCCCGAGCCCGACAAGGCCGACGTCGACATCCCCGTGACCGCCGACGTGCACCTGACCCTGCGCGGCCGCTCGCTGCCAGCCGCCGACCGGGGAGTGCTGGAGGCCGCCGCCGGGCAGGCGCTGCTCGCGCTGCGTCAGCAGCGGATGGCGGTCGCCGCCGCGGCGGCCGAGCGCAAGGCTCACGCCACCGAGCTGCGCACGGCCCTGCTCTCCGCCGTGGGCCACGATCTGCGCACGCCGCTGACCTCGATCAAGGCCTCGATCGGCAGCCTGCGTGCCCCCGACCTCCAGCTGTCCACTGAGGACACCGCGGAGCTGCTGGAGACCATCGAGGTCTCCGCCGATCGCCTCGCGGGGCTCGTCGACAACCTCCTCGACTCCTCGCGCCTGGCGACCGGAGCGGTGCGCCCGCGGCTGCAACCCGTCGGCTACGACGAGGTCGTGGCGCTCGCGCTGTCCAACCTGGACGACGCGGCGGCGGTGCGCGTCGACGTGTGTGAGGACCTGCCGTGGGTGCTGGCCGATCCCGGTCTGCTGGAACGCGTGGTGGCCAACGTCGTGGACAACGCGCTGCGGCACGGCGGGGGAGGCGAGCCGGTGGCGGTGCGGGCCAGCGCGCACGCCGAACAGGTCGAGCTGCGGATCGTCGACCACGGGCGCGGGCTGCCGAAGGGCGCGGCGGACTCGGCCTTCGCGCCGTTTCAGCGGTTGTCGGACCGTACCCCCGGGATCGGCCTCGGGATGTCCGTCGCGAAAGGATTCACCGAGGCGATGGGTGGCACGATCCGTGCCGAGGACACGCCAGGAGGGGGACTCACCGTGGTGATCTCGCTGCCCGCCTACTGCGGAGTGGAGGAGCATGTCTGACAAGGAGCCGAGCAAGGTGCTCGTCGTCGACGACGATCCGCAGATCGCGCGAGCGCTGCGGATCAACCTCTCGGCGCGCGGCTACCAGGTGGTGACGGCGCACGACGGCACGGCCGCGCTCAAGGCCGTGGCCGAGACGCGGCCGGATGTCGTGGTGCTCGACCTTGGCCTGCCCGACCTGGACGGCGTCGAGGTGATCGAGGGCCTGCGCGGCTGGAACAAGGTGCCCATCATCGTGCTCTCGGCGAGGGACGACTCCACGGACAAGGTGCAGGCGCTCGACGCCGGCGCCGACGACTACGTGACCAAGCCGTTCGGGATGGACGAGCTGCTGGCGCGGCTGCGGGCGGCGGTGCGCCGCTCGGGCCTGTCGGCGGCCGACGCGGACGCACAGGTGGAGACCGCGTCGTTCACGATCGATCTCGCGGCGAAGAAGGTGCGACGCGACGGCGCCGAGGTGCACCTGACCAAGACCGAGTGGCGGCTGATGGAGCTGCTGGTGCGCAACCGCGGCCGGCTGGTCACCCAGAAGCAGCTGCTGCACGAGGTGTGGGGACCGTCGTACGACACCGAGTCGCACTATCTGCGCGTCTACGTGGCGCAGCTGCGCCGCAAGCTGGAACCCGAGCCCTCCCGGCCCCGCCACCTGCTGACCGAGCCGGGAATGGGCTACCGCTTCGAGCCGTGAGGCTCAGGAGCTGGTGGTGTCGCTGCCACCGGAACCGCTGGTGCCACCCGTGGTGGTGGGCTCCGGCTCGGTGGTGGTCGGCTCGATGGTGGTGGTCGGCGGTGTCGTGGTCGGCTCGGGGTCCGACGTAGTCGGGTCGGGCCGGGTCGTCGTCGGCTTCGTCGTCGGGGGCAGCTCGCTGTCCGAACCACCCGGGGGCGTGTTGCCCGGCCGGGTGTTGGAGGAGGTGCCCCTGGTCGGGGTGATGACGGTGGTCGTGGTCATGCCGTCGGGGCCGACGCTGACGACCGTGGTCGGGGAGGTGGTCGCGGGCGGCAGTGTGCCCGTCACGGCGACGCCGTCGACCATGATCTGCGTCTGGCCGGGGATGGCCTGGCCGGGGACCAGCTCGGGTCCGCCGTTGCCGCCGGAGCTGCCGGTGCTCTGCGAGGCCGTCCGGTCGACGGCGTCCGTGGAGCCGGGCGTGCCGCCCATGACCTGCGCGACGGCGCCGAACGCGGTGGCCAGCAGGAGCCCGCTGGCCGCGAGTGCGATGTAGCCCGTGCGCTGGAGTTTTCCGGTGGATTCGCGGGGTGGAGCAACCTCGGCGCGAGGCCGTGACCCTGGGGACGGGGTCATGCATGACTCCTTCGGAGGTGCTGATTGTTCGCCCGTTTGGCGGACCCGGCGGGCACAGTACCACCGCTGGGTGACGAGCTGCGAACCACTCTGTGCTAAAGGGCTCACGCACAGCGACGGCTGGTCCGTGCGGCACGATGGAGCCGTGGCTGACGAACAGGAGACGGCCCGGCTCACCGCGTGGGTCCACGGGATGGTGCAGGGTGTCGGTTTTCGCTGGTGGACGCGGAGCAAGGCGCTGGAGCTGGGGCTTGTCGGCAGCGCGACCAACCTGAGGGACGGCAGGGTCGAGGTCGTCGCGGAGGGGCCCAAGGACAACTGTGAGCGGCTCCTGGCGGCGCTGCGCTCGGATACCTCACCCGGTCGAGTGGATCATGTCGCGGAGCGCTGGTCGGCTCCCCGAGGCGGCCTCCAGGGCTTCGTCGAACGCTGACCCCGCCGCCGCACCTCAGCCCCCAGGAAGAGAGCAAGGGAGCTTTACTCCCGTAAAACGAGAGCAAAGCTCCCTTGCTTCGCACTACTGGGGCACGTGTGACGACTGGGGCCAGTGTGGTCACCCGCCGAGAAGGATCACGGGCGCGCCCGGCCCCGCGTCCCACGGCCGCGACGGCGCCTTGGGTAGCATCGGCCGACTGAAGAGGGAGTCTCGCCAGTAGGGGAAGGTCGACAGCGCGTGCACCTGAAAAGCTTGACGCTCAAAGGCTTCAAGTCCTTCGCGTCGGCGACCACCCTGCGCTTCGAGCCCGGCATCACCTGCGTCGTCGGCCCGAACGGCTCCGGCAAGTCGAACGTGCTCGACGCGCTCCGCTGGGTGATGGGCACGCAGGGTGCGAAGGACCTGCGCGGCGGCAAGATGGAGGACGTCATCTTCGCGGGGACGGCGGGCCGCGCCCCGCTCGGCCGCGCCGAGGTGACCCTCACGATCGACAACACCGACGGCGCGCTGCCCATCGAGTACACCGAGGTCTCCATCACGCGCCGGATGTTCCGCGACGGCGCCAGCGAGTACGAGATCAACGGCAAGGGCTGCCGCCTCCTCGACGTGCAGGAGCTGCTCTCCGACTCCGGCATCGGCCGCGAGATGCATGTCATCGTCGGCCAGGGCCAGCTCTCCGAGATCCTCCAGGCCAAGCCCGAGGAGCGGCGCGCCTTCATCGAAGAGGCCGCGGGCGTGCTCAAGCACCGCAAGCGCAAGGAGAAGGCCCTCCGCAAGCTCACCGCCATGCAGGGCAACCTCGACCGCCTCAACGACCTCACCGCCGAGCTGCGCCGCCAGCTCAAGCCGCTCGGCAAGCAGGCGGAGATCGCCCGCCGAGCGCAGGTGGTCCAGTCCGAGCTGCGCGACGCTCGCCTGCGTCTCTACGCCGACGACCTGGTCACCCAGCGCGCCGACATCGCCAAGGAGGAGGCCGACGAGAACGCCGCCCGCGCCCGCCGTGCAGAGGTGGAGCAGGCGCTCGAGGTCGCAACCACCGAGGAGACCGAGCTGGAGAGCTCGCTCGCCGAGGACGCGCCGCGCCTGGCCGCGGCGCAGGACACCTGGTACAAACTCTCCGCGCTGGCCGAGCGGCTCCGGGGCACCGTGCGCCTCGCGGTCGAGCGTCAGCGGCACCTCTCCACGGAGGTCGAGACCGGCGGTTCCGGCCGCGACCCCGAGGAGCTGCTGGCCGAGGCCGAGCGCGCCGCGGAGCGGGAACAGGAGCTGAACGAGGCCGTCGTCGAGGCCAGGGCCATCCTCTCCGACGCCGTCGAGCGCCGCGAGCACCTCGAACGTGCCGTGCAGGCAGCCGAACGCGCTCACATGGCCGCCGTGCGCGCCATCGCCGACCGCCGAGAAGGCATCGCGAAGCTCACCGGCCAGGTCGAGGCGCTGCGCAGCAAGAGCGGCGCCACCGCCGAGGAGATCGAGCGCCTCACCACCGGCATCGAGGAGGCCGCCGCCCGCGCCGAGGCCGCCGCGGAGGACCTGGAGCAGGCCCGCGCCGATGGCGGGGTCGAGGAGTCCGACGACGCCGGGCTCCAGGAACGCCACGACCGCGCCGTCGCCGCCAACGACGCCGCCAAGGCCCGCGTCGAGGAGCTCGTCAAGGCCGAACGCGCCGCCGAGCGCGACATCGCCTCCGAGAAGGCCAGGGTCGACGCCCTGTCGATGGGCCTCAAGCGCAAGGACGGCGCGGGCGCCCTGCTCGGCGCAACCGATGAGCTGCCCGGCCTGCTCGGCTCGGTCGCCGCTCTGCTCACCGTCGAAGCAGGCTACGAGGTCGCGCTCGCCGCGGCGCTCGGCCCCGTCGCCGACGCGGTCGCGGTCGCGGCGGGCAACGACGCGCTGGCCGCGCTGAAGTACCTGAAGGACAACGAGTCCGGGCGCGCGGGACTGCTACTCGGCGGCGCCCGGACCACTGTGGACACCACGGGCTGGCCTGCGCTGCCCTCCGGGGCGCGCTGGGCGCGCGAGGTCGTCGCTTCTCCCGAGCCGTTGCGGCCCGCCGTCGAGCGCGCACTGGAGCGCGTCGCCGTCGTGACTGGACTGGACGAGGCCCGCGACCTCGTCGCCACACACCCCGACGTCACCGCCGTGACCACCGACGGCGACGTCTTCGGCAGCCACTGGGCCGCCGGCGGTTCCGCCCGCGACGAGAGCGTCATCGAGGTGCAGGCCGCCGTCGACGAGGCACAGGACCGGCTCGCCGCCGCCGAACGGGCACTGCAGCGCACCATCGCCGAGCTCGAAGGCGCCCGCGCCGAGCAGCAGGATCGGCGCGCCGAGGTCGGGCAGGCCAAGGAGGCGCTCAACGAGGCCAAGGTTCGGCGCGCCCGCTCCTCGGAGCGGCTCAGCAGCCTCGAGCACGCCGCGCGCTCGGCGTCTTCGGAGGTCGACCGCCTGCGCAACCAGCGCGCCAAGGTGGAGCAGAACCGCGAGGAGGTCCTCGCCAAGCTCAGCGAGTTCGAGGAACGACTCGCGGCGGTCGCCGACCAGCCCGTCGACGAGGACCCCGACACCACCGAGCGCGACGAGGCCGCCGAGTCGCTGTCCGAGGTCCGCCAGGAGGAGGTCGACGCGCGCCTGTCGCTGCGCACCGCCGAGGAGCGGGCGCGGGGCATCGCGGGCAAGGCCGACTCGCTGCGCCGGGCCGCCGAGGCCGAACGCCAGGCGCGCGAGCGCGCCGAGAAGGCGCGCATCGCGAGGGCCCGGGGCGCCGAGATCGCCGCGGCCGTGGTCAACGGCGGCGAGGTGGCGCTGGAGCGCATCGAGACCTCGTTGCAGCGGGCCGCCGCCGAGCGCGACGCCGCGCAGGCGCAACGGGAGCAGCGGGAGACCGCGCTCGCACAGGTGCGCAGCCGGGTCAGGGAGCTGACCGGTGAGCTGGAGAAGCTCACCGACGCCGTCCACCGCGACGAGGTGCTGAGGGCCGAGCAGCGGCTGCGGCTGGAACAGCTCGAAACCAAGATCACCGAGGAGTTCGGCATCGGGCTCGACGACCTGATCGCCGAGTACGGCCCCGAGGTGCCCGTGCCGCCCGGCGCGGGCGAGCTGGCGGAGTACGAGGCCGCGAAGGAGCAGGGCGAGACGGTGATGGCGCCGCAGCCCATCCCGTACGACCGCGACACACAGGCCCGGAGGGCCAAGCGCGCGGAGAAGGACCTCGCGCTGCTCGGCAAGGTCAACCCGCTGGCGCTGGAGGAGTTCGCCGCGCTGGAGGAGCGCTACAAGTTCCTGTCCACGCAGCTCGAGGACCTCAAGGCGACCCGCAAGGACCTGCTCACGGTGATCAAGGAGGTCGACGACAAGATCCTCGAGGTCTTCACGTCCGCCTACCACGACGTGGCCCGCGAGTTCGAGACCGTGTTCTCCGTGCTCTTCCCCGGCGGTGAGGGCCGCATGGTGCTCACGGAGCCCGACGACATGCTCGCCACCGGTGTCGACGTCGAGGCCCGCCCGCCCGGCAAGAAGGTCAAGCGGCTCTCGCTGCTGTCCGGCGGGGAGAAATCGCTGGTCGCGGTGGCCATGCTCGTGGCGATCTTCCGCGCGCGGCCCTCGCCGTTCTACGTGATGGACGAGGTCGAGGCCGCGCTGGACGACACCAACATGCGGCGTCTCATCGGCCTGCTGGAGCAGCTGCGTGCCAGCTCGCAGCTGATCATCATCACGCACCAGAAGCCGACGATGGAGATCGCCGACGCCCTTTACGGCGTGAGCATGCAGGGCGACGGAATCACCAAGGTGATCTCCCAGCGCATGCGCGCGGAACAGATCGAGCAGGACGAACCGGCCCCGACCCCGGCGTAACCGCCGCGAGTCCCCCGCCCAGGCCCGCGAGTCCCCCGCCCAGGCCCGCGAGTCCCCCGCCCAGGCGCGCGAGTTCCCCGCCCAGGCGCGCGAGTTCCCCGCCCAGGCGCGCGAGTCCCCCGCTCGGGCCCGCGAGTTCCCCGCCCAGGCCCGCGAGTTCCCCGCCCAGGCGCGCGAGTCCCCCGCTCGGGTTCGCGAGTTGCCCGCGCTCCCGCGTCCGCCGCGCCGATCACGAGCGCAGCACTCACCGTCCGGAACGCAACACTCAGCGTCCTGAGTGCAGAACTCGCGGGCTGGAGCGGGGGACTCGCGGGCTGGAGCGGGGGACTCGCGGGCCGGAGCCCGCTTCGTCGGCTCCGTCGCGACTGGACTCCCTGCCTAGGACTGGACCGGCGAGCTACCGTCCCACGTGCAGTCGTCGCCGGTCCGGCGCAGCGTGCTCACGTCCATGTCAGGCCGTCTCCTGTGTGCGCTCCGGCGGCGCCGAGGACTCCGCCGCCCGTGGGTCCGGCGTGGAGTGCCGCAGCGACAACAGGCCGCCGACGACCAGCGTGATCACAACGCCCAGCAGCGTGTACCACGGGAACGCGAGCGCCACGGTGGTTTCGGTCGCCTTCGAGAAGTCGATTCCGACGAGCGAACCGCTGGCCTTGTCGAACTTGATCCCCAGGATCACGAACGCCATCACCACGACGGTGGCCGCGAAGGCGATGATCGCGTCGACCTGCCGCGCCTTCTTGACGATCAGCCCGAGCAGGAACGCGCCGAGCAGCGCGCCGTAGGTGTAGCCGGTGATCGAGAGCCCCTGCACGACGATCGGGTCGCTGCTGGAGGCGAACGAGGCGAAGAAGCCCGCGAACACGATCAGCAGGCCCGCCCAGATGACCGTCCACAAGCGACCCTGGCGGAGCCGGTCCTGAGCGGAGAGCTCGCGGCCGATGATGCGTTCGTACACGTCGGTGACGGTGGAGGACGCGAGCGCCCCGAGCGACGAGCTGAGCGCCGCGGCCAGGATGCCCGCGATGACGAAACCGGAGAGTCCGCTCGGCAGCTCGTTGACGATGTAGTTCGCGAAGAGTTCGTCGTTGTTGTTCAGCCCGAGGCCGTCCACCGGGTCCGCGCCCCGGTAGAACGCCCACAGCAGCACGCCGATGAACAGGAACAGCGCGAACTGCAGGAACACGACCACCCCGCTCGCGATGATCGCCTTCTGGCTGGCGCGAAGGTCGTTGGTCGCCTGCAGGCGCTGCACGATCAGCTGGTCGGAACCGTGCGAGGCCATTGACAGCACGGCGCCACCGATGACCGCCGTGACCACCGCGAACTGCCCCGTGAGCGGATTGGAGCTGAAGTCGAGGAGCTGGAACTTGCCCGCGTCGACGGCGCTGCCGAACCACCCGTCGGGCAGGCTGCCCGCGAGCGCCCAGATGACGACGACGGCGCCGAGGACGTACCAGAGCATCTGGATCGCGTCGACCCACACGACCGCGCGAACGCCGCCGAAGAAGCTGTAGAGCACCATCGCGAGCCCGAGCGCCGCGACGATCGTCCAGTAGCCGACGTCGACGCCGTACGCGGCGAGCACGACCTTGATCGGGATCGCGGTGGCGAACAGCCGCAGGCCGTCGGCGAGCAGCCGGGTCAGCAGGAACGTCACCGAGGCGGTGCCCTGGAGGCCGCCGCCGAATCGCTTGCCGAGGAAGGCGTAGGCGGTGACCAGGTTGCCGGCGACGTAGCGGGGGAGCAGCACGAACGCCACCACCACACGCCCGCAGATGTAGCCGATCGCCAGCGACAGGTACGTCATCCCGCCGGCCTCGGGCGTCGCGAGGTAGGCGACCGTCGGCACCGAGAGCACCGTGAGCGTGGACGTCTCGGCGGAGACCACCGACAGGCACGCGACCCACCACGAGATGCGGCCCTCACCGACGAAGTAGTCGTTGCCCGACTTCTGTCTGCCGCCGATGAGGATGCCCAGCAGTGGCATCCCCACGAGGAAGATCGCGATGATCACGAGGTCGAGTGCCCGCATCTGAAATCTCCTACCGTGTCTCGGCGGTCTTCGCTACCCGCAAGCGTCTGGGCACCGTTCGCAGTGGCGACGGCAGTTCGAGTGGACCGGAACCGGGTGTGATGCTGCCGAGCAGCCGAGGCCCGCGAGCACCGGTCGCGCTCGGCACGTTCGCCGGGACGCCGTGCCAGGTCAGCCAGCCTAGGAGCGCGGTCAGGTACGCCTCCTTGGCGTCGGCGGGCAGGCCGAGCTCGTCGCTGGGCACGACGGTAAGCCTCGCGGCGAGCGCGCGCAGCAGGACAGGGTTGCGGATGCCGCCACCCGAGGCGACGACGGTGCGCACGCCGTGGCGCTCGCACTCGTGAGCGATGGTGGCCGCGGTCAGCTCGGTGAGCGTCGCCAGCAGGTCCTCGTCGGCGATGGCGGGGAGTCCGGCGACGGCGTCGCGCAGGTAGCCGGTGTGGAAGTGCTCCTTGCCGGTCGACTTCGGTGGCGCGGCCGCGTAGTACGGGTCGGCGAGGAGGCGGTCCAGCAGGTCGGGACGGACGCTGCCGCGCGCGGCGAGCGCTCCGCCGGTGTCGCTGCGTCGCGCCCCGCCGGTGAGCTCGCCGACGGCGGCGTCGAGCAGCGCGTTGCCGGGGCCGGTGTCGTAGGCGAGCACGTCGCCGCCGGGGTGGACGACGGTGAGGTTGGCGATGCCGCCGATGTTGAGCGCGGCGGCGGGTGCGCCCTCGTCCTCGGCGACGCCCCGCAGCCACAGCGCGTCGAGGGTGCCGGCGAGTGGCGCACCGTGGCCGCCCGCGGCGATGTCGCGGACCCGGAGGTCGGCGACCACCGGCAGGCCGGTGCGCTCCGCGATCCAGGCGGGCTGCCCGAGCTGGAGCGTGCCGAGGGCTTGGCCGTCCTCGATCCAGTGGAAGACGGTCTGGCCGAGCGAGGCGACGAGCTCCGCGGGGCCGAAGCGGTCGAGCGCCGTGTGCGCCGCTTGGGCGAACGCCTGCCCGACGCACGTGTCGAGCCTGGTCAGCTGCCCGGCGGTGCACGGTCCCGGAGGCAGCGCGGCGAGCAGCTCGTCCCGCAGCGCGGCGGGGTAGGGAAGCTCGAGTGCGCCGAGCGGGGTCAGTACGAGCCCGCTCTCGTCGGTGCGCAGCTCGGCGACCGCGACGTCGATGCCGTCCATCGACGTGCCGGAGATGAGGCCTACGACACGCATTGGAGTGGTCTAGTCCACATTGTGAGGGCGGCGCAAGACTTTCGGTGAAACTTTGGCTGAAAATATGCCGCGTGCGTGGAGGTCCAACGATTCGTTCAGGGGTGACCGGCTCGCCCGGTCGGCGGATGCGAGGATGACAGAGTGTCGAGCACCACCTTGATCTGGATCATCGTCGTCGCGGCCGTCGTGCTTCTGGTCGCGCTCGTCGCCGGGCTCACGATCGCGCGCAAGAAGCGCAGGATCAGCCTGACCGAGGAGCGCGACGAGACGCCCAAGGGCGGCCGCTACCACGCCGGGGGCGGTATCGCGCTGGCCCCCGGTGGTACCGAGGCTCCCGCGCACCCGGTGGAGGAGCGCACCGAGACCGACGGTGAGCCCGGGGTCGGCGACGACGCTGCGGTCCCGAGGGACGCGCCGCGCCGCGGCATCGTGGACGTCGGCCTCCCCGGCGAGCAGGCCCCCACCGCGCCCGCCGAGGAGCCTCCCGCCGCCGAGGCGCCCACTCCCGAGGCGCCGCCCGCCGTGCCGGAGCCCGCTCCCGCGCCGGAGCCGGAGCGTGCGCCAGAGCCCGAGCCCGAGCGCGAGGAGGTGCCCCCGGCCGCGGGCCGTATGGAGCGGTTGCGCGGACGGCTGTCGAAGTCGCGCTCGGCGCTCGGCCAGGGCCTGCTCGGCCTGCTCGGTGCGGGTGACCTCGACGAGGACTCCTGGCAGGACGTCGAGGACACGCTGCTCGTCGCCGACCTCGGGGCCGCCACGACCACGGAGATCGTCGAGCGGCTGCGCACCGAGCTGTCCACGCGCGGCGTCCGCACGCCGGACGAGGCGAGGAGCGTGCTGCGCGAGGTGCTCACCGAGGCCTTGCGGCCGGACGCCGACCGCGCGGTGCGCGCGCTGCCGCACACCGTCGCCGGCACCAAGCAGCCCGCGGTCGTGCTGGTCACCGGCGTGAACGGAACCGGTAAGACCACCACCACCGGCAAGCTCGCACGGGTGCTCGTCGCGCAGGGCAGGGAGGTGCTGCTCGGCGCGGCGGACACGTTCCGCGCGGCTGCGGCCGACCAGCTGCAGACGTGGTCCGAGCGCGTCGGCGCGGAGGTCGTGCGCGGCAAGGAGGGCGCCGACCCGGCGTCGGTGGCCTTCGACGCGGTCAAGCGCGGCATCGACGCCGGCGTGGACGCCGTGCTGGTGGACACCGCGGGCAGGCTGCACACCAAGACCGGCCTGATGGACGAGCTGGGCAAGGTTAAGCGCGTGGTCGAGAAGCAGGCCAAGGTCGACGAGGTGCTGCTGGTGCTCGACGCGACGACGGGCCAGAACGGCCTCGCGCAGGCGCGGGTGTTCTCCGAGGTCGTGGACGTGACGGGCATCGTGCTGACCAAGCTCGACGGCACCGCCCGCGGCGGCATCGTGTTCCAGGTGCAGCGGGAGCTGGGCGTCCCGGTGAAGCTCGTCGGCCTCGGCGAGGGCCCCGACGATCTGGCCCCCTTCGAACCGGACGCCTTTGTCGACGCCCTCCTGAGCTGACCTACCTGCCCCCAAGGCCACCTTCGGTGCGTTCAACGCAACAAAGGTGGCCTTGGGGGCAGTTCAGGCGCTTCAGGCAGTTCAGGCGCTGAGGTCGCGGGTCGAGAGTTGTTCCGACAGGGCCGCCGCTATGCGCTGCACCACCGGAGCGATGCGGGTGACCGCCTCCTTCGTCAGCCTGCCTTCCGGGCCCGACACCGACACCGCCGCGGGTGTCGGCGCGCCCGCCACCGGCACCGCCAGGCAGCGCACCCCCAGCTCCTGCTCGCTCTCGTCGAGTGCGTAGCCCTGTTTCGCGATCTTGCCGAGGTGCCGGAGGAACTTCTCCACGTCGGTGTGGGTGTGCTCGGTGTAGGACGGCATCCCCGTACGCGCGAGCAGCGCCCGCACCTCGTCGGCGGGCAGCTCCGCCAGGATCGCCTTGCCGACACCCGTGCCGTGCGGCAGCAGCCTGCGGCCGACCTCGGTGAACATCCTCATCGAGTGCTTGGACGGCACCTGGGAGACGTAGACCACCTCGTCGCGCTCCAGCACCGCGAGGTTCGCCGTCTCGCCGACCTCGTCCACCAGTTCCGCGAGCAGCGGCCGCGCCCACGTGCCGAACTGCAGGCTCGCGTTCTCGCCGAGCCGGATCAGCCGCGCGCCCAGCGCGTAGCGGCGGTTGGTGTTCTGCCGGACGTAGCCCAGCGCGACGAGCGTGCGGATGAGCCGGTGGATCGTGGGCATCGGCAGTCCAGACGACGTCGCCAGCTCCGAAAGGCTCGCCTCGCCTCCGGCGTCCGCCAGCCGTTCGAGCAGCTCGAACGCACGTTGCAGCGACTGCACCCCGCCGTTACCTGACCTCTCGGGGGCCACACCGTCTCCTCTCGCGTTGAGCTTCCGCAATGTAGAAACTATAGTCCGAGATGTAAAACAAGATGATCGTTATCCTGACCAGACTCTGAGGTGTTCGCATGTCTGATGTTCGTGTGCTCGGCGACGCCGTCGAGCGCGGCGACGAGGTGCTGACCGAGGAAGCCCTGCAGTTCCTCGGCGGCCTCCACGACGCCTTCGCGACGACGCGGGACAAGCTTCTCGAGGCTCGCACGCAACGCCGCGAGGAGGCCAAGCGCACCGGAAAGCTGGACTTCCTGCCGGAGACGAAGGAGGTCCGCGAGTCGGAGTGGCAGGTCGCCGAGGCGCCCGCCGCGCTGCGCGACCGCCGGGTCGAGATCACCGGTCCCACCGACCGCAAGATGACGATCAACGCGTTGAACTCCGGCGCGAAGGTGTGGCTCGCCGACTTCGAGGACGCCAACACCCCGCACTGGGTCAACGTCGTCTCCGGGCACGTGAACCTCTCCGACGCGATCAGGGGCACGATCGAGCTCGACTCGAACGGCAAGCACTACCAGCTGCGCGACGACATCGAGCACGCCACGATCGTGGTCCGCCCGCGCGGCTGGCATCTCGACGAACGCAACATCGAGATCAACGGCCGTCCTGCCGTGGGCGCGCTCGTGGACTTCGGCCTGTACTTCTTCCACAACGCGAAGGAGCTGCTCAACCGGGGCCGGGGCCCGTACTTCTACCTGCCGAAGATGGAGAGCCACCTCGAGGCACGGCTGTGGAACGACGTGTTCACCCATGCCGAGAAGACGCTGGGCATCGAGCACGGCACCATCCGCGCCACCGTGCTGATCGAGACGATCCCCGCCGCGTTCGAGATGGAGGAGATCCTCTACGAGCTGCGCGAGCACGCCTCGGGCCTCAACGCGGGCCGCTGGGACTACCTGTTCAGCATCATCAAGTACTTCCGCGACGCGGGCGAGAGGTTCGTGCTGCCCGACCGCAACAGCGTCACGATGACCGCGCCGTTCATGCGGGCCTACACCGAGCTGCTGGTGCGCACGTGCCACAAGCGCGGGGCGTTCGCGATCGGCGGCATGGCCGCGTTCATCCCGAGCAAGGACCCCGAGGTCAACGAGAAGGCGATGGCGAAGGTCCACGACGACAAGGCGCGCGAGGCCGGCGACGGCTTCGACGGCTCGTGGGTGGCCCACCCCGGCATGGTCGAGCTCTGCAAGGAGGAGTTCGACAAGGTCCTCGGCGACAAGCCCAACCAGCTCGACCGGCTGCGTGAGGACGTCTCCGTGACCGCTGACCAGCTGCTCGACATCGCCGCCACCGAGGGCTCGGCGACGATGGGCGGCCTGCGTGGCGCGGTGGACGTCGGCGTCCGCTACATCGCCTCGTGGCTGTCGGGCAACGGCGCCGCGGCCATCCACAATCTCATGGAGGACGCCGCGACGGCGGAGATCTCGCGTTCGCAGGTGTGGCAGTGGGTCCGCAACGGCGTCACGCTCGACTCCGGCGAGACCGTCACCGAGGAGCTGGTGCGCTCGGTGCTGGCCGACGTGCGCGGCGAGCTGGAGGGCGCCATCGACGCCGACACGCTCGCCCAGGCGGTGGAGCTGTTCGAGGAGGTCGCGCTCGCCGAGCAGTTCGCCGACTTCCTGACCCTGCCCGCCTACGAGCGGATCAAGTAATGGCCGCAGGCCGGCTCCCCGGGGAGGTCTACGAGCGGATCGACGCGCGCCTCGCCGAGGCCGACGCGCGCGTCGCGGCCGACTACCCCGGCGAGCCGGCCGGGCGGCAGCCCGTGCACACCGTCTACGTGCCCGCGAATGCCTACCACGCGGGGCTTTCCGCCGAGTGGGGCGAGCGGGCGCTGGCGGTGCTCGCCGAGCACGGGACCACGCTCGGCGTCTCCGCCGACGTGCTCGACCGGGTGCGGGAGAAGCTGCGCACACAGCCGATCGAGGACCTGCGCGTGGACTTCGAGGACGGTTACGGCAACCCCGGTGACGACGCCGAGGACGCCGAGGCCGTGCGGGTGGCAGGGGAACTGGCCGCCGACTCGCCGCCGCCGTTCGTGGGCATCCGGTTCAAGAGCTTCGAGGCGCCGACGCGCAGGCGGGCCATTCGCACGCTGGACAACTTCCTCGGGGAGCTGGGTGAGCCGCCGCCGGGGTTCGTGCTGACGCTGCCGAAGGTGACCGCCGTCGAGCAGGTCGGGGCGTGTGCCGAGGTGCTGGGCGAGCTGGAGAAGGTGCACGGACTCGCGGCGGGCTCGCTGCGGTTCGAGGTGCAGATCGAGACCGCGCAGTCGGTGCTCGGCGGAGACGGGACGGTCGCCCTGCCGCGCATCGTGCGTGCCGCGGGCGGGCGGTGCAGCGGCCTGCACTTCGGCACCTACGACTACAGCGCGGGCCTTGGCATCAGCGGCGCCTACCAGAGCATGGACCACCCGGCCGCCGACTTCGCCAAGGAGCTGATGCAGGTGGCCGCCGCCGGCACGGGGGTGCGGCTCTCCGACGGCTCCACCAACCGCCTTCCCGTCGGCGACGCCGAGGCAGTGCACGGCGCGTGGGCCGAGCACCTCCGGCTCGTGCGGCGGTCGCTGGAACGCGGTTTCTACCAGGGCTGGGACCTGCATCCGCACCAGCTGCCGAGCCGGTTCGCCGCGACGTACGCGTTCTTCCGCGAGACCCTGCCGTCGGCTGCGGCGCGCGTGCGGGACTACGTGCGCAAGACCGAGGGCGCGGTGCTCGACGAGCCCGCCACGGCGCAGGCGCTGGCCGCCTACCTCGTGCGGGGGCTCGACTGCGGGGCCGTCACGCAGGCCGAGGTGACCGAGCTGACGACGCTGGACCGGGCGGCGCTCGACCGGCTGGTGAGGCGCCTACCCTGACGGCGTGACCGACATGGTGATCGACCTCAACAGTGACCTGGGCGAGGGCTTCGGCGCCTGGCCCCTCACCGACGACGAGGCGTTGCTCGACATCGTGACAAGCGCGAACGTGGCGTGCGGTTTCCACGCCGGGGACCCGTCCGTGCTGCGCAAGGTGACCGAGCTGGCGGCCGAGCGCGGTGTGGTGATCGGGGCGCAGGTCGGTTACCGGGACCTCGCCGGGTTCGGGCGGCGGTTCATCGACATGGACCCGCACGAGCTGGTGAACGACGTCCTCTACCAGATCGGCGCGCTGGAGGGCTTCGCGAAGATCGCGGGCACGCGGGTGCGCTACGTCAAGCCGCACGGCGCGCTCTACAACGCCGTGGTGCACCACGCCGAGCAGGCCGCGGCCGTGGTCGACGCCGTCAGGCGGTACGACCCGAGCCTGCCGATTCTCGGCCTGCCCGGCTCCGAGCTGCTGCGGCAGGCCTCGGCCGAGGGGCTGACCGCCGTGGAGGAGGCCTTCGCCGACCGCGCCTACACGCCGGAGGGTCGGCTCGTCTCGCGGCGGCTGCCCGGCGCCGTGGTGCACGAACCGGAGGAGGTCGTGAAGCGCAGCGTCCGGATGGCCACCGACGGCACGGTCGTCGCCACGGACGGCAGTTCCGTCGCCGCGCGGCCGCGTTCCCTGTGCGTGCACGGCGACACGGCCGGTGCGGTTGAGATCGCCCGCCAGGTCCGCAAGGGCCTCCTTGCCGCGGGCGTGGAGGTCCGCCCCTTCGCCTAGCCGGGTGGAGCCAACTGCAGTGAAGGCCACCTTCACTGCGTTGAACGCAGTGAAGGTGGCCTTCACTGCGGACGCTGGGTCAGTTGTCCACTGACAGGGCCAGGTAGACGTCCACCTGCGTGCGGAAGTCCGTGAGGTCGGCGCCGAGCAGCTCGCCCGCGCGCGCGAGCCGGTACCGCAGTGTGTTCACGTGGACGTGCAGGGCCTTCGCCGCCCTGGCGGGCGAGCCGGAGCACTCCAGGTACACGCGAACGGTGCGGAGCAGCTCGGGATGCCCCGCCAGCGGGCCGAGCGTGCGCTCGCGCAGGGCGCGGCGCAGCTCGTCGGGCGCGCCCGCGAGCAGCAGCCGGTGGACGCCGATCTCCTCGCCGGACAGCACGGCCACGCGCTCGGCCCGCCGCGCCGCGGCACCGAGGGCGTGCCTTGCCTCCTCGCTCGCGCCGCGCAGGCCCGGCATCGTGGCCGGCCCGCCGATGCCGATGAGGACGCGACCGCCGCCGAGCCGCTCCAGCGCCCGCGTCGCCGTGGCGGGCCAGTCGGACGGCCAGCCGTCGTCGGCGGGCACGAGCGCGCACGCCTCACCCGCATCGCCGAGCTCACCGATGAACACGGGGCCGCGATGCTCGGCGAGCAGCTCGCCGAGGATGTCGCCCGCGCCGGGAGCGCGGGCCAGCAGCACACGCAGGGGGAGGTCGGCGGGCAGGCCGGTCGCGGCGAACGCCGTGGCCAGCTCGGCCGCACTGCCCGCCGGGTCGGCCAGCAGCGCGAGCAGCGGCGCGGCGACGCGCATGCGGACCCGGCGCACCTCGTCCTCCCGCGCCCTGGCGAGTCCGACGAGGCTCGCCAGCTCCTCGGCGACCTCGGTGAGTCCCGGTCCCAGCTCGGCGCCGACGACGAGCGACCACGGCACGGCGCTGCGCCCACCCACCGGCAGCACCGTGCGTTCCTGCGGAGCGCCGGACGCGCTCGCGGCGACGACGCGGCCGGTCGCAGAGCACACCCAGCAGTCGGCGCCCAGCTCCGTCGCGGCGTGGGTGAGCAGCGTGGGCAGCGAGGCGTCCTCGGCGGCAGCCGACAGCAACCGTTTGCGTGCCCCGCCGGACTCGTCGGCCAGCGCGAGCACCACCCGCTCGGTGACCACGGCGAACGACAGGTCGGCTGGGACCTCCAGCAGCGGCATCCGGTGCCGCTCGCACGCGGCCACCAGCTCGTCGGGGATGCCGCCGGTGTCGGCGCCCGACGCCGCCAGCGCGGCGCACCGGGCGTGAGCGAGCGCGGCGACGAACGGCTCCGCGTCATCCGGCCCACGCCACCAGAGCAGCCCGCTCAGCACGAGTTCGCCCGCCGAGAGGTAGCGGCTCGGATCGGGCAGCTCGGTGCCGTAGATGCGGGTCACCACGCGGTCGAGCAGGTCGCCGCCCGCGCGCAGCCGCATCCGCAGCTCAGGGATCTCCAGCAGGGTTCTCACCAGCGTCATCAGGTTTGTAGGAAAGCACGAAAGCGCCTCGGTGCGCTGCCCCTTCTTTCATGCTCCCGGGCCGTTGCCGCCACCGGCGCCCGGGCGGTGTACTGGGTCACACCCCGATTTCCTGGAGCGTCTCGTGGACTTCCTCCGACCGACCAGCCTCGACGAGGCCCTCGCCATCAAGGCGCAGCGGCCGGACGCGGTGCCGATCGCGGGCGGCACCGACGTCATGGTCGAGCTGAACTTCGACCACCGGCGCCCCGAGGCGCTGCTTGATCTGACCCGTATCGGTGAACTCGCCGAGTGGTCCACTTTGGATGGGACGGTGACCCTCGGTGCTGGCGTGCCGTACGCGCGGGTGATCGACGAACTCGGTGACGCGCTGCCGGGCCTCGCGATGGCGGCGCGCACGGTCGGCTCGCCCCAGATCCGCAACCGGGGCACGGTCGGCGGCAACCTGGGCGCCGCGTCCCCGGCAGGTGACACCCATCCCGTGCTGCTCGCGACCGGCGCGCGCGTGGAGGTCGCCTCCGTGCGCGGGCGGCGGTTCATCGCGGCCGAGGACTTCTACACCGGCGTGAAGCGCAACGCGCTGGAGCCGGACGAGCTGATCACGGCCGTGCGCCTGCCCGCGGCCACGGGAGGGGAGCAGTTCGCGAAGATCGGCACCCGCAACGCGATGGTGATCGCGGTGTGCTCGTTCGCGATCGTGCTCCGGGAGGGACACGTCGGCGCCGCGATCGGCTCGGCGGCGCCCACTCCGCGGCGGGTCGGCGAGGCCGAGAGGTTCCTGCTCGACGAGTTGCCTTGGGACGCGCCCGCGCCGCTGGCCGACTCGCTCAAGCGCCGCTTCGGGGACCTCGTCGCGAGCGCGGCGACCCCGATCGACGACGTGCGCGGCAGCGCCGCCTACCGCACACACGCCCTGTCCGTCCTCGCGCGCAGGACGCTGACGTGGGCCTGGGACGGCTACCGAGGGAGTGTCCTGCAATGCGCCTGAACGTGACGGTCAACGGGGAGCGGCGACAGGCCGACGACGTGTGGGAGGGCGAGAGCCTGCTCTACGTCCTGCGCGAGCGGCTGGGCCTGCCCGGCTCCAAGAACGCCTGCGAGCAGGGCGAGTGCGGCTCGTGCACCGTGTATCTGGACGACGTGCCGGTGTGCTCGTGCCTGGTTGCGGCGGGGCAGGCCGAGGGCCGCGAGGTGCGCACCGTCGAGGGCCTGGCCGAGGGCGACGCGCTCGACCCGGTGCAACAGTCCTTCGTGGACGCGGGCGCCGTGCAGTGCGGCTTCTGCACGCCGGGCCTGGTCGTGGCGGCCCACGACCTGCTCAACCGGGTGCCCGAGCCGAGCGACGAGGAGATCCGCGAGGCACTGGCCGGAAACCTCTGCCGCTGCACGGGATACGAGAAGATCCTCGACGCGGTCCGGCTGGCGGCGGGTGCCCGATGATCGTCATCGACAACGCCGCGATCGCGACGGTCGACGCGGGCGGCACGGAGTACCGCAGCGGGCACGTCGTCGTGGACGGCGAGCACATCGTGGCCGTGGGAGAGGGACCCGCGCCCACCACGGATGGCAGGCGCGTGGACGGCAGCGGCTGTCTCGTCACGCCCGGCCTCGTCAACACCCACCACCACCTGTACCAGTGGGCCACGCGCGGGCTCGCCGCCGACTCGACGCTGTTCGAGTGGCTGGTGGAGCTGTACCCGGTCTGGGGCGGGCTCGACGCCGAGATCACGCACGCGGCCGCCACGGCGGGGCTCGCGCGGCTCGCGCTCACCGGCTGCACGACCGTGGCGGACCACCACTACGTGTTCCCCCGCGATGGCGGCGACCAGGTGGAGGCGCTGGTCTCCGCCGTCACGCGGATCGGCGTGCGCGGGCACCTCGTGCGCGGTTCGATGGACCGCGGCGAGTCCGACGGCGGGCTGCCACCCGACCACCTCGTGGAGGACATCGAGTCGGCCCTGCGCGGCACCGAGCACGCCATCGACACCTACCACGATCCCTCGCCGAACGCGCGGATCCGCATCGCGGCCGGTCCGTGCTCGCCGTTCACGGTCACCGAGCGGCTGATGAAGGAGGCCGCGGAACTGGCGCGGCGCAAGGGAGTCCGGCTGCACACGCATCTCGCGGAGACCCTCGACGAGGAGCGCCAGTGCCTCGCCGAGGTGGGCTGCACGCCCGCCGAGTACGCCGACTCGCTCGGCTGGCTCGGCGACGACGTGTGGCTCGCCCATACCGTGCACCTGGCCCCCGGCGCGATCCGCAGGCTCGGTGAGACCGGCACCGGATCGGCGCACTGCCCGACGTCCAACGGCAGGCTCGGCACCGGCATCGCACCCGCGCGCGAGTTGCTCGAGGCCGGCGCGCCCGTCGGTCTCGGGGTCGACGGCGCCGCGTCCAACGAGTCCGGCGGCCTCGGCGAGGAGCTGCACCAGGCGCTGCTGCAGGCCCGCCAGCGCGGCGGGCCGCAGGCGCTGACCGTGCGGCAGGCCCTGTGGATGGGCACGATGGGCGGCGCGCGGTGCCTCGGCAGGCAGGACGAGCTGGGCTCCCTGGAGCCGGGCAAGCTCGCCGACCTCGCCGTGTGGCGGCTCGACGGCCTTCGTCACGCCGGGATCACCGACCCGGTGGCCGCGCTGGTGCTTGGCGCCGTACCGGCCATCGAGCTGCTGCTGGTGGGCGGCGAGACCGTCGTGGAGCGCGGCGAGCTGCGCACCGCCGACGAGTCCGCGATCGCCACCGAACTGCGTACCGCGAGCGGGAGGCTGCGATGACCATCTCCACCGAGACCACGGGCGTCACCGAGGCGCAGGGCATCGGCGCGAGCCCCGTGCGCCCCGACGGCACGATGAAGGTGCGCGGCGAGTTCGCCTACTCCTCGGACCTGTGGCACGAGGACATGCTGTGGGGCGTGACCCTGCGCAGCCCGCACCCGCACGCGCGGATCACGGGCGTCGACATCGCCGCCGCGCTCGCGGTGCCCGGCGTGTACGCGGTGCTGACCCACGCCGACGTGCCGGGCGTGAACCGCTACGGCCTCGAACACCCCGACCAGCCCGTGCTGGCCGAGGACGTCGTGCGCTACCAGGGCGAGCCGATCGCGCTCGTCGCAGCCGACCACCCCGAGACCGCGCGCCGCGCGATGAAACGCATCGAGGTCGGCTACGAGGTGCTCGAACCGGTCACCGACTCCGAGGCCGCCGTCGCGGGGGAGGGACCCGCGCTGCACCCCGGTGGCAACGTGGTGCGGCACGTGCCGATCCGGCGCGGCGAACAGAATGTGACCGCCGACGTTGTGGTCACCGGAACCTACGAGGTCGGGATGCAGGACCAGGCGTTCCTCGGCCCGGAGTCGGGGCTCGCCGTGCCCGCCGAGGACGGCGGCGTCGATCTCTACGTCGCGACGCAGTGGCTGCACGTCGACCAGCAGCAGATCGTCGCCGCGCTGGGCCTGCCGCCGGAGAAGGTGAGGCTGACGCTCGCCGGGGTGGGCGGCGCGTTCGGCGGCAGGGAGGACCTGTCGATACAGGTGCACGCGTGCCTGCTGGCGCTGCACACCGGCAAGCCGGTGAAGATGGTCTACAACCGCGAGGAGTCCTTCTACGGCCACGTGCACCGGCACCCGGCGCGGATGTACTACGAGCACGGCGCCGACCGCGACGGCCGCCTCGTGTACGTGAAGGCGAAGATCTACCTCGACGGCGGCGCCTACGCCTCCACCACCGCGGCCGTGGCCGGCAATGCGGCGACGCTCGGCGTCGGACCCTACGACGTGCCCAACGTGACCGTCGACTGCTGGGGCACCTACAGCAACAACCCGCCGTGCGGGGCGATGCGTGGCTTCGGCGCCGTGCAGGCGGCGTTCGGCTACGAGTCGCAAATGGACAGACTCGCCGAGGCGTGCGGGCTCGACCCGGTGGAGGTGCGGCTGCGCAACGCGATGAGCGAGGGCACCGTGATGCCCACCGGCCAGGTGGTCGACTCGGCGGCGCCCGTGGAGGAGTTGCTGACGAGGCTGCGGGCCATGCCGCTGCCCGCCGAGCGCTCCGGCGAGCTCGACCTGCGGCGCCTGCCCGGCGGGGTCTCCAACACCACCCACGGCGAGGGCGTCATGCGCGGCGTCGGCTACGCGGTGGGCATCAAGAACATCTGCTTCTCCGAGGGCTTCGACGACTACTCGACGGCGCGCGTGCGGCTGGAGGCCGTCGGCGGCGAGCCCGCGGCGACCGTCCAGACGGCGGCGTGCGAGGTCGGCCAGGGACTCGTGACGATCCTGCAGCAGATCATCCGCACGGAGCTGGGCGTGGAGCAGGTGACGATCCTGCCGATGGACACTTCGATCGGCAGCGCGGGTTCGTCGTCGGCATCGCGGCAGACCTACATGACCGGGGGCGCGGTACGCGCGGCGGCACTGAAGGTGCGCGCGGCGCTCGTCGCGCACGCTGCCCGCGTGCTCGGCCATGAGCACACCGAGCTGAGCGTTGCGGGCGGCAAGGTGGTCTCGCGGCACGACGGGGTGCTCGCCGACCTCGTGGACGTGCTCGACGGCGAGGCGTTCGACGAGACCGTGGAATGGCGGCACCGGCCCACCGAGGCACTCGACCCCGAAACCGGGCAGGGCAACGCCCACGTGCAGTACGGCTTCGCCGCCCACCGCGCCGTTGTGGACGTGGACACCGAGCTGGGCCTGGTGAAGGTGGTCGCGCTCGACTGCGTGCAGGACGTCGGCAAGGCACTCAACCCGCAGGCGGTCCTCGGCCAGATCCAGGGCGGTTCGGCGCAGGGGCTCGGGCTCGCGGTGATGGAGGAGATCCAGACGCGGGGCGGCGTCATCCGCAACCCGTCGTTCACCGACTACCTCATCCCGACGGTGCTGGACATGCCGCCGATGCGGATCGAGGTGCTGGAGCTGGCCGATCCGCACGCCCCGTACGGCCTGCGGGGAGTCGGGGAACCCCCGACGATCTCGTCGACACCCGCGATCGTGGCCGCAATCCGCGCCGCGACGGGACTGGCGCTCGACCGGGTGCCGGTGCGCCCGGAACACCTCACCGGTACCTGATTCCACTTCTGTGCCCCGCGGGTGCCCTCACCGGGCACTCGCGGCGGTGCCGCGCGCCCTCGACCACGTACCCACGACGTAGTGGAGTCCGTCATGACGCAGCTGCGCACTGATCGTCCTCACGGCAAACCGGAACCGCGTCTCGACCGGTTCTTCCGCATCTCCCAGCGGGGCAGCACGATCGGCCGCGAGGTGCGCGGCGGAATCACGACGTTCGTCGCGATGTGCTACATCGTGCTGCTGAACCCGCTCATCCTCGGGGCCTCCGCCGACATCACCGGCGCGCGGCTCACCACCGAGGAGGTCACCACGGCCACCGCGCTCGCGGCCGGGGTGACGACCGTCCTCATGGGACTGATCGGCAACGCGCCGCTCGCGCTGGCCGCGGGGCTGGGAGTGAACGGCATCGTGGCGTTCCAGCTGGCACCGGCGATGACATGGGCGCAGGCGTTCGGGCTCGTGGTGGTGGAGGGGTTCTGCATCGTCCTCATGGCCGTCTCGGGCGTGCGGGAGCGGATCATCAACGCGATCCCGGCCGCGCTCAAGACCGCCATCACCGTGGGCATCGGCCTCTACATCGCTCTGGTGGGCCTGGTCAGCGCCGGGTTCGTCACGCGAACACCGGACGCGGAGAACTCCACCGTGCCCGTGCGCATGGGCACCGACGGCCATCTCGCCGGGTGGCCCGTGGTGATCTTCTGCGCCGGGCTGCTGCTGATGATCGTGCTCGTGAGCCGGGCGGTGCCCGGTGCGGTGCTGCTGAGCATCCTCACCGCGACCGTGCTGGCGATCGTCGTCAACAGCGTGTTCGACGTCGAGGGCTGGGGGCTCGTGGAGCCCACCGTGCCCGACCACGTCGTCGCGTCGCCGGACTTCGGCCTGCTCGGGCGGATCGACCTTCTCGGCGGTTTCGCCTCGGCGGGCGTGGTGACGGCGAGCGTGTTCCTGTTCACCCTCGTGTTGTCGGGTTTCTTCGACGCGATGGGCACGATCACGGGAGTGTCGCAGGAGGCGGGCCTGGTGCGCGACGGCAAGGTGGAGGGAATGGGCCGCATCCTCGTCGCCGACGGCATCGGCGCGGTGGCGGGCGGGCTCACGGGCTCGTCGCCGAACACGGTGTTCCTCGAATCGGCGGCCGGGGTGGGCGAGGGCGCGCGCACCGGCCTGGCGAGTGTGGTCACGGGCGGGCTGTTCACGGCGACGCTGTTCCTCACGCCGCTGGCGGCGGTGGTGCCGGCGCAGGCGGCGGCGCCCGCGCTGGTGGTGATCGGCGGCATGATGATGTCGCAGTGCCGCCGGATCCCCTGGCAGGACACCGATGTGGTGATCCCGGTGTTCCTGATCGCGGCCCTGATCCCGTTCACGTACTCGATCACCAACGGCATCGGCGCCGGCCTGGTCGCGTACGTGGTGATCAAGCTCGGCCGGGGCAAGGCGCGGGAGGTCGGCTGGCTGGTGGGCACCCTGGCAGCCGTGTTCCTCGCCTATTTCGCCATGGGCGCCCTCGTCGGCTGACCTGCCCCCAAGGCCACCTTTGTTGCGTTCAACGCAACAAAGGTGGCCTTGGGGGACGGTCAAGAGGGCTGCAGCTCGCGGGCGAGGGTGGCCACCGTGGTGCCCGCGACCCTCAGGGGTTCCGTGTCGCGCAGGGCCCGGCTCAGCACGAAGGCGCCCTCCAGGCTCGTCACCGCGGCGATGGTGAGGCGGCGGGCGTCCTCGGTGGACAGTCCGAACCGCTCGAAGGTCTCCGTGCCCTTGTCGATCCACGCGGTGAAGACGTCGGCGGTGGCCCTGCGCAGGGTCTCGTTGGTGCTCGCGACCTCCAGCGCGACCGTGGCGATCGGGCAGGCGTCGGCGTAGCCGGTCTCGACGAGCGTGTCGGCCGCCGCCGCGAACGCCGCCTCGACGCCGCTGACCGGGTCCGGCGCGGGGGCGATGAAGATGTCGAACAGCTGGCCGTAGAGCATCCCCGACTCGCGGATCACCTCGTCGCCGAGCTGTTCCTTGCCGCCGGGGAAGAAGTGGTACAGCGAGCCGAACGGCGCCTGCGCCTCGGCGACGATCTGCTTGAGCCCGGTGCCGGTGTAGCCGTTGCGCCGGAACAGGTCGGCGCTCGCCCGCATGATGCGTTCCCTCGTACTCGCCACGAGCCCGATCCTAGGCTACTCTCCCAGTAGAGCGATCTATCAAATCGCAGTGGGGGTGGCCGCGATGCCCGAGGTGGAACTGTCGGCGGGTCCGATCGAGTACACCGACACCGGCGGAGACGGGCCGGTGCTCGTCTTCCTGCACGGCGTCACGATCGACTCCACCGTGTGGCGCAACGTCGTCGCCGAGCTGGGCGATAGCTACCGCTGCGTGCGTCCGACCTGGCCGCTCGGCAGCCACCGCAAACCGATGCGACCCGACGCCGACCTGAGCCTGCGCGGGCTCGGCCTGCTGGTCGGTGAGTTCCTGGAGCGGCTTGACCTGCGCGACGTCACGCTCGTGCTGAACGACTGGGGCGGCGGCCAGCTCCTGCTCACCGAGGGCCGCACCGAGCGACTCGCCCGCGTGGTGCTCACCGCGTGCGAGGCGTTCGACAACTACCCGCCGGGCCTGCCGGGACGGATGCTGGCGCTCACCACGAAGGTGCCCGGCGGGCTCAAGGTCCTGTTGTCGCTGCTGCGGTTCCGGTTCGTCCAGCGCGCGCCGGGCGCCTGGGGCTGGATGTCGAAACGGCCGGTGCCCGCCGAGGTGATGCACGGCTGGTTCGAGCCGGCGAGGTCGCGGCCGGAGATCCGCCGCGACCTCGCCCGCTACGGCGCCTCGATGCCGCCGAAGCGCACCCTGCTCGACTGGGCCGAGCGCATGCGCTCGTTCACCGGCCCCGTGCTGGTCGTGTGGGCGACCGAGGACAAACTCATGCCGCGTGAGCACGGCAGGCGCCTCGCTGAGCTGTTCCCCGACGGCAGGCTCGTGGAGGTCGAGGACAGCTACACGCTCATCCCCGAGGACCAGCCCGCGCTCCTCGCCGAGACGATCCGGGAGTTCGTGGTGGACACTCCCGTCATGCGGGCTCGCGACTGAGCTCCGGCTCGCGCACGCGTTTCACCCGGTCGCCGAACACGAGGTTCAGCACCACCGCGGTGATGCAGCCCGCGCTGATACCCGAGTCGAGCACGGTGCGCAGGGCCGAGGGGAAGTGGTCGTAGAACTCCGGCGCCGCGATGGGGATCAGGCCGATGCCGAGCGCGGCGGCGGCGATCGTGATGTTGGCAGGCCGCTCGAACGACGCCTTCGCGAGCGTGCGCACCCCCGCCACCGCGACGCTGCCGAAGAGCACCAGGCCGGCGCCGCCGAGCACGGGCTGCGGCACGAGTGCCACGATGCCGCCCGTCACCGGGAACATGCCGAGCAGCACCAGGATCGCGCCGCTTGCCGCCACCACGTAGCGGCTCACCATGCGCGTCAGCGCCACGAGCCCCACGTTCTGGGCGAACGCCGTGCACGCGAAGCCGCCGAACACGGTGGCGAGCGCGGTGGCGAAGCCGTCGGCCCGCAGCCCGTCCGCCAGCGTCCGTTCGCTCGTCGGCCGTTCGACGATCTCGCCGAGCGCGAGCATGTCCGCGGTGCTCTCGGCCATCACCACGAGCATCACGATCGCCATCGAGATGATCGCCGCCGCCTCGAAGTGCGGCGTGCCGAAGTGGAACGGCGTCGCGATGCCGAACGCGGGCGACTCCGTCAATGTCGATGTGTCGACCTCGCCGAGCGGCCACGCGACGAGCGTGCCCACCACCAGGCCCAGCAGCAGCGCGATCCGGCTCCAGAAACCGGAGAGGAACCGGTTGAACGCGAGCACCGCGACGAGCGTGATGCCGGCCAGCAACAGGCCGGTGCCGTTCGCGGATGGCTGCTGGTTCGCGATCCAGCCGACCGCCACCGGCAGCAGCGAGACGCCGATGAGCGTGATGACGGTCCCGGTCACCAGTGGCGGGAAGAACCGCGTGAGCCGGGAGAAGAACGGCGCGGCGAGCACCACGAGCAGCCCACCCACGAGCGTCGCGCCGTAGACGACGCCGAGCGCGTCGCCTGACCCGTGCTGCTCCACGATCGCGAGCACCGGAGCCACGGTCGCGAACGTGACGCCGTTGACGAGCGGCAGCCGGGCGCCGAACCGCCACACGCCGAGCGTCTGCAGCAGCGTCGCGAGCCCCGCGGTGAACAGGCTCGCGCTGATCAGGAGACTGAGCTGGCCCGGCGAGAGACCCACCGCCGCACCGATGATGAGCGGGGGAGCCACCACGCCGGCGTACATGGCGGCGACGTGCTGCAAACCTCCCGCGAGCAGTTGAGGCAGCGGCGGTTTCCGGTCGACGGGGTGCATCTGAGCCTCCCTAGAAGGCGGGCAGCGTGTACCAGGCGAGCTCGGCGTCCTTCGGGTCCTCGTCGTCGCGCAGCACGGTGCCCTCGATGAGCCCGTACGGCCGGTCGGCGGCGTAGAAGACCTCGTTGTCGTTGGTGAGCCCGAACGGGCCCAGATCCACGAGGAAGTGGTGCTTGTTCGGCAGGGAGAGGCGGACCTCGGCGACCTCGTCCCGCGCCTCGAGTACGGCCTCGCCCATGGCGTACAGGGTCTGCTGCAGCGACAGGCTGTGCTTGGTCGCGAACGTCTCGAGCAGTATGCGGCGGATCTCGGTGAACGAGCCGCTCCAGTCGAGCTCCGTCGAGCGGTAGCGCCAGCGCGCGGTGACGGCGGTCGCCAGTATCCGGTCGTCGGTCTCGGCCAGAGTCGTGTACCTGTCGCGCGGGAAGCCGTGGAACTCCGAGCCCGTGGACTTGAGCACCACGAGGTCCGTCAGTCCCGACACCACCCACGCCCGGTCGTTCTGGATCGTCACCGCGGTGGTGCGCTGCTCGCCGGTCGCCCGCGAGAACGCGTGGTCGTGCGGTCTGCCGCCGACGTCGATGCGGTCCCAGCCGTGCTCGGAGATGAGCACCCTGGCGCCGTTGATCTGCTCGAAGGAGCCGACGAAGTGCCTGCCCAGCCGCAGCGCGAAGTCCTCGATCTCGCCGACGCGCTTCTCCTTGGCGAAGGCGTAGACGGTGTTCTTCTGCGTGTCTGTGGCGACGACGTCGGTGTTGTCGCCGGTGAGATGGGTGCGCTCCAGCCTGCCGCGCAGCGACGTCGACACGGTGAGGTCCTTCAGGTGGTGCACGGGGCCCTCGCGCTCCACGGTGACGAGCCGGACCTCTGCCTTGCCGTACTGGTTGGGGCCCAGACTGATGGCCACGCGGATCAGCTCCCTCGGTAGGTGGAGTAGGCGAACGGGCTGAGCAGTACGGGCACGTGGTGGTGTGCGTGCGGGTCGGTGATGCGGAAACACACCGTGATCTCGGGGAAGAACGCCTCGGGGCCCAGGTAGCCCGCGGTGTCGAAGACGAGCCGGTACACGCCCACGGGCAGCGCCTCCGGGCCGAGTTCGCGCACGCGTCCGTCGTCGTCGGTGCGGTCCTGCGCGAGCGTGGTCCACTCGCCGTCGAGCGCCTCCAGTCGCACGGGAATCCCCGCCGCGGGCCGTCCTCTCGCGTTGTCGAGAACGTGTGTGGTCACGAGGCTCATCCGGCCACCGCCTTCTCCAGTCGCAACCGGGCGATCTTGACCAGTTCCTCACCTGCGATCGCCAGTTCGGTTTCCGGGTCGTTGCCGAGACGCTTCCGCAGAATCTCCAGCAGTTCCTCGCCGCTGCGGCCGCTGGCGCACACCAGGAAAACGTGGCCGAAGCGGTCCTCGTACTCCGCGTTGGCCGCGCGGAACCGGCGCGCCGCCTCATCGTCCACACCGGACTGCTCGGTGCGTGACGCTCCACTCGCCGGTTTCTCGCCGATGCGCGGGTGTTCCGCCATCGCGATGTGGATCTCGTCGGGTCGCAGCACCAGGTTCGTGGCGGCGAGCAGGGCCGACCGATCACCGTAGGGGCGGCCCGCGAGCACGTGCTCCACCCACCTCGGCACCGCGAGGCAACTGGTCAGGAGTGGACGGAGCCGATCGGGATCGGCGGAGTTGAACTCGGTCAGCCGGAGTTCGCTCATTCCGGAGAAGCTAAGGCGAGGAGGAGCCGTGAGTCAACAATTTGTTGAAACGATCAGTGCTCGCGGTTCAGATAGTTGTAGACCGTGAAGCGCGTGACGCCGAGCGTTTCCGCCACCGCGGCCACCGATTTCCTGAGCTGAAAGGCGCCCCGCTCCTCGAGCAGCCGCACCGCTCGCTGCTTGCCGGGCCGGTCCAGCTCCCGCAGTGGGGAGCCGAGTTCGGCCTCCACCTCGCGCACCATCCGGTCGAGCACGCTGCCCGGTTCGGACGGCGTCGCGCCGTTGTCGCCGGGCCGCTGGATGCGCAGCGTCAGGCGCGTCGCGCCGCCGTCGAGTGCGGCCCGCACGATCGCGGGCAGCGCGTCGAGCAGCGCGTCCGCATCCCCCCTCGCCGACGTGCCGAGCGGGCCGAAGTCGGTGCTCAGGCCCGCGTGGCCGGCGGCCCGCATGGCCTCGACCGCGTGCGCGGGCGGCTCCCCCTCGCCCCGGAACGGCTCGCTCGTGAACTCCGCTTCCAGCTCCACGCCTGCAACGTATCTCCCGCCCGGACCGTTGACGAGGCCAGGATCACATCGCTACTGTCATAGTACGAAAACTTACTTCCACAATACGAAAAACTAGCATAAACGGGCAAAGCCAGAAAGCGTGGTCCCATGTCCGAACGAACCGGCGCACGGCACGACCTGCGCTACGACATCAACCTGTCCATGCTGTTCACCGAGCTGCCGCTGCTGCGGCGGCCCGCCGCCGCGCGCGCCGCGGGGTTCACCGCCATCGAGTTCTGGTGGCCGTTCACCGTCGCGGTGCCCGCGGACGCCGAGGTCGACGCGTTCGTGACCGCGGTGAACGACGCCGGGGTCCAGCTCGTCGGGCTGAACTTCTTCGCGGGTGACATGCCAGCGGGCGACCGGGGGCTGGTGTCCTGGGTGGGCAGGGAGTCCGAGTTCCGCGACAGCGCCGACGTGGCGCTGGGCATCGCCGAACGGCTCGGCTGCCGCACCTTCAACGCCCTGTACGGCAACCGGCTCGACGGCGTCGAGCCCGCCGAGCAGGACGAGCTCGCCCTGTCCACCCTGGACCAGCTGGCCACCGCGGCGGCGGGCCAGGACGGGCAGGTGGTGCTGGAGCCGCTCTCCGGCGCGCCTCGCTACCCGCTGCTCACCGCGGCCGACGCGCTCGGGGTGATCGACAAGGTCGGCAGGCCGAACGTCACGCTGCTCGCCGACTTCTACCACCTCGCCGTCAACGGCGACGACGTCGCGGCCGTGATCGCCGAGCACACCGGGCGCATCGGGCACGTGCAGATCGCCGACGCCCCAGGTCGCGGCGAGCCCGGCAGCGGGGAGCTAGACCTCGACGGGCACCTCGCCGCGGTCGAGGCCGCCGGGTACACCGGCTGGGTGGGTATCGAGTACAAGCCGACCAGCGACAGCGAGACGTCCCTTGCC
The DNA here is from genome assembly GCF_003311655.1 of Prauserella sp. PE36. Lineage (NCBI taxonomy): Bacteria > Bacillati > Actinomycetota > Actinomycetes > Pseudonocardiales > Pseudonocardiaceae > Prauserella > Prauserella sp. PE36. The sequence goes on from NZ_QEQT01000059.1 coordinate 57,150, forward strand.
TGGCTGCCGCGCGAGAGGAGGGCAGCGTGAAGATCGCTTTCATCGGCCTCGGCATCATGGGCATGCCGATGGCGAAGCACCTGGTGGCAGCGGGGCACACCGTCAGCGGCTACAACCGTAGCCGGGCCAGGGTGGACGAGTTCGCCGCCGACGGCGGCACCGCCGCGGCCTCGGTCACCGACGCCGTCCGGGGCGCCGACGTCGTGATCACCATGCTGCCCAACCACCCCGAGGTGGAGGAGGTCGTGCTCGGCCAGGGCGGCGTGCTGGAGTCGGCCGAACCGGGCGCGCTGCTCATCGACATGAGCACCATCCGGCCGGAGACGTCCATCGCCATCGCCGAGGCCGCCCGGGACAAGAACGTGCGGGTGCTCGACGCGCCGGTCTCCGGCGGCGAGGCCGGGGCCAAGCAGGCCGCGCTGTCGATCATGGTCGGCGGCGAGGAGGCCGACTTCGCCGCGGCGAGGCCGGTCTTCGAGGCGCTGGGCAAGACGGTCGTGCACGTCGGCCCCCACGGAGCGGGCCAGGTGGTGAAGGCCGCCAACCAGCTCGTGGTCGGCGGCATCTATGGGCTGGTCAGCGAGGCCATCGTGCTCATGGAGGCCTCCGGCGTCGACGCCAAGACCGGCCTCGACGTGCTCGCCGGAGGGCTCGCCGCCAACCGCATCCTCGACCTCAAGCGTGAGTCGATGGTGGCGCGGCAGTTCCAGCCGGGCTTCCGCATCGACCTGCACCACAAGGACATGGGCATCGCCACCGACGCCGCCAGGCAGGCCGACGTGGCACTGCCCATGACCGGGCTCGTCGCCCAGCTGCTCGCCGCCGCGCGGGCTATGGGCCACGGCTCGCTCGACCACTCCGCCCTGCTCAAGGTGGTCGAGCAGCTGTCCGGCCGCGCCTGACGCGGCCCACTTCTCACAGGTCACGGGCGGCCGTACCACGCCGGCAAGCACAGGGACGGCCGCCCGCTCCCCGAAAGGTGTGTACATCATGCCGAAGGTTCCTGTCATGCAGGCCGTCGTCGACGTGCTGATTTCCGAGGGCGTCGACACCGCGTTCGGCTGCCCGGGCGCCGCGATCCTCCCGCTGTACCAGGCGATGCAGGGCAGCGGGATCGAGCACCTCGTGGTCCGCCACGAGGAGGGCGCCACCCACATGGCCGACGGCTGGTCGCGCACCACCGGCAACGTCGGCGTCGCGATCGGCACGTCGGGGCCCGCGGGCACCAACATGATCACCGGCCTCTACACCGCGCAGGCCGACTCGATCCCGATCCTGTGCATCACCGGCCAGGCGGTGTCGACGAAGCTGCACCAGGAGGCGTTCCAGGCGGTCGACATCGTGGAGATCGCCAAGCCCGTGACGAAGTGGGCGGTGCAGGTCAAGGAGGCCGCGCAGGCGCCGTGGATCTTCCGCGAGGCGTTCCGGATCGCGCGCTCGGGCAGGCCCGGTCCGGTACTCATCGATCTGCCGCTCGACGTGCAGAAGCAGGAGATCGAGTGGGACGCCTCGATCGACGCGCCGTTCCCCGTGGTGACGCCCGCCCCATCGCCGGCGCGGGTCGAGCGGGCGCTGGACCTGCTGCTTGCGGCCGAGCGGCCGCTGATCCTCGCGGGCGGCGGAGTCACGCTGGGCGAGGCGAGCGAGCCGCTGCGCGCGGTCGCCGAGCGGCTCGGCGTGCCCGTGGGCGTGACGCTCATGGGCAAGGGCAGCTTCCCCGAGGACCACCCGCTGTTCGCCGGGATGGCGGGGATCCAGACGTCGCAGCGGTGGGCCAACGCGGCGTTCCTGGAGGCCGACCTGGTGCTGGCGCTCGGCGCGCGCTTCGGCGACCGGCACACGGGCGCGCTCGACGTCTACCGAGGCGACCGGAAGTTCATCCACGTCGACATCGAGCCGACGCAGATCGGCAAGGTGTTCGGCCCCGACCTCGGTGTGGTGTCCGACAGCAGGGCGTTCCTGGAGGCCCTGCTCGCGGCGGCTGACGAACGGGGCGCGCCGATCGACCCGAGGGTGCCCGTGTGGGTCAACCGGATCGCGGAGCTCAAGCGGGAGCTGCCGAGGCGGGAGGACTTCGACACGGTGCCGATCAAGGCCCCGAGGGTGTTCAAGGAGATCAACGAGTTCTACGGCGAGGACACCTACTTCGTCACCGCGATCGGGCTGTACCAGATCTGGTCGGGCCAGTTCCAGCGCGCGCACAGGCCGAGGCACTACCAGGTGTGCGGGCAGGCGGGCCCGCTCGGCTGGGAGATCCCGGCCGCGATCGGGGTCAAGAAGGCGCGCCCCGACGCCGAGGTGGTGGGCGTGGTCGGCGACTACTCGTTCCAGTTCCTGGTGGAGGAGCTGGCCGTGGCGGCGCAGTACGAAGTGCCGTTCGTGCTGATCATGCTCAACAACGAGTACCTGGGGCTCATCCGGCAGGCCGAGCTCGGCTACGACATGAACTTCCAGGTGGACCTGCACTACGACGAGTACGGCACGGACAACGTGAAGATCATGGAGGCCTACGGCTGCTCTGGCACGCGCGTGGTGGAGCCCTCGGAGATCCGCGGCTCGCTGGAATGGGCGCGCAAGGAGGCGGATCGCACGGGCCGCCCGGTGCTCGTGGAGATCATGATCGAGCGCGAGGCGAATGCCTCGATGGGCACCGCTCTCGACAACGTCAAGGAGTTCGAACCCACGCCGTGACCGGAGCCCTCACCCGTCTGCAGTGAAGGCCACCATGCCTGCGTTCAACGCAGTGAAGGTGGCCTTCACTGCAGTCGTCACGGAAGGTTGACCCACACGGCTACCGCGGGGATGTCGCCTGCGTTGCGGACGCGGTGCGGGGTCGTTGAGGGGAACCGGATCGAGTCGCCGGGGCCCAGTTCGTAGTGGTCGAAGCCGAGGTCGACGGTCAGCGTGCCGGACAGCACGCTGCCCAGCTCGTGCCCGTTGTGCCGCAGGTACTCGCCGTCCTGGCTGGAGGTGGACCCCGGCGGGTAGGTCGACTCGTAGATCTCCACGCCCGGGATGGGCGTCGCGGTGAGCCTGCGGTACTCCACGCCGTGGCCGAGCGAGATCGCGGGCACCTCGCCCGCCCTCGTCACCACCACCTCGTCGGACCCGGCCGCGGGCTCCTCGGGTTCGGGCGCCGCTTCGCCGAACGCCGCCGCCAGCGGCACCTCCAGGATCGACACGATCTGGAACAGCCGCGTCACCGACGGCCGCATCTTGCCCCGTTCCATCTGCGACAGCGCGCTCGGGCTGACGCCGAGCTCGCCCGCGAGCGCGCGCAGCGACATCCCGCGTTCGATGCGGAGTGCCCTGATGCGGGCCCCGAGTTCCTCGTCGTCGGGCGGCGCGCCGGGGAGCATGCGTCGCAGTCTACGCCGGATGAAGGAACTTCTTCACGGGTGTTCAGTTATGGCTTCACACTCGCTACGCTGGTGAGCCATGGACCTGGTGCTGCGAGCGCGAAGGGCGATCACCGCCGACGGCGAGACCGCCTGCGCCGTCGGCGTCCGGGACGGCCGGATCGTCGCCGTCGAGCCCTACGACACCGCGCTCGTCGGTGACCAGCTGGTGGAGCTGGGCGCCGACGAGGTGCTCCTGCCCGGGCTCGTCGACAGCCACGTCCACGTCAACGATCCCGGCCGCAGCGAGTGGGAGGGCTTCGAGACGGCCACGCGCGCGGCGGCCGCGGGCGGGGTAACCACGATCGTCGACATGCCGCTCAACAGCCTTCCGCCGACGGTCGACGTCGCCACGCTGGAGGTCAAGCGCAAGACCGCGCTCGGCCGCGTGCACGTCGATGTCGGCTTCTGGGGCGGCGCGATCCCCGGCAACGCCGCGCAGCTGCGCCCGCTGCACGACGCGGGCGTGTTCGGCTTCAAGAGCTTCCTGCTGCACTCCGGCGTCGACGAGTTCCCCCCGCTCGACACCGAGGGGCTGGAGGAGGCGATGCGGGTCCTGCGCGAGTTCGACGGGCTGCTGATCGTGCACGCGGAGGACGCCGAAACGATCGACCGCGCGCCCAACCCACACGGCCCGCGCTACAGCGGCTTCCTCGCCTCGCGCCCGCCAGAGGCCGAGCACGCCGCGATCGCCAGGGTGCTCGAACTGGCCAGGCGCACCGGGGCCCGCGTGCACATCCTGCACCTCGCGTCGGCGCGGGCCCTGCCGCTGATCGCCGAGGCCAAACGCGACGGCGTGGCGGTCACCGCCGAGACGTGCCCCCACTACCTGAGCTTCACGGCCGAGGAGATCGGTGACGGCGCCACGCAGTTCAAGTGCTGCCCGCCGATCCGCGAGGCCGCCAACCGCGAGCTGCTGTGGCGGGGACTCGCCGAGGGCGTGCTCGACTGCGTCGTCAGCGACCACTCGCCGTGCACGCCCGAGCTGAAGCGCTTCGACAGCGGCGATTTCGGCGAGGCGTGGGGCGGGATCGCGGGCCTGCAGGTGGGGCTGCCAGCCGTGTGGACGGGCGCGCGGCAGCGCGGCTTCGGCCTCGCCGACGTGGTGCGCTGGATGGCGCACGGACCCGCAGCGCAGGCCGGGCTCCCGCGCAAGGGGCACCTCGCGGCGGGCTACGACGCCGACTTCTGCGTGTTCGCCCCCGACGAGGCGTTCGTCGTGGACGCCGCGAAGCTGCGGCACCGCAACGCCGTAAGCGCCTACCACGACCGGCCGCTGGCCGGGGTCGTGCGGAGCACGTGGCTGCGCGGAGCACAGGTGACCGGGCGGTCGCCGCACGGGCGGCTGCTGACGAGGGGAGAGCGGTGAACGACCGTCCGGAGTGGACTCAGCTGACCGACCTGGCCTCCCGCCGCTTCGGGGGTACCGTCATGTGGGCGAGCGACGAGCTGTTCGCCGAGAAGGAGAACCTCGTCAACCCGTGGCGGCCGCGGCACCAGCCGGAGACGTTCGGCCCGAAGGGGCAGCTCTACGACGGCTGGGAGACCCGCAGGCACCGCGAACCCGGCAACGACCAGGCGATCCTGCGCCTCGGGCTGCCCGGCGCGGTTACCGGCGTGGTGGTGGACACCGCGTTCTTCAAGGGCAACTACCCGCCTTTCGTCACGGTCGAGGCGCTCGCCGCGGAGGGCTACCCGAGCGTGGCCGAACTGTCCGGAATGGACTGGGACGTGCTCGTCGACCACGAGCCGGTGGCGGGCGACGCGGAGAACTTCTTCACCGTCGGCTCGCGGAAGCGCTACACCCACACCCGGCTCACCATGCACCCCGACGGCGGGGTCGCGCGGCTGCGCGTGCACGGCGACGTGATCCCCGACCCGCGGCTGCTCGACCCTGGCGCGCTCGATCTCGCCGCGCTGGAGAACGGAGCGGTGTGCACCGGGTGCAGCGACATGTTCTACTCGTCGCCCGCGAACATGCTCGCGCCCGGGCTCGCCGCCAACCAGGCCGAGGGCTGGGAGACCGCGCGCAGGCGCGACGGCGGCAACGACTGGGCGGTGATCCGCCTCGCGGGGGCGGGCAGGGTGCGCTTCGCCGAGTTCGACACCAGCAACCTGCGGGGCAACGCGCCGGGCTGGGTGACACTGAGCGGCTCGACGGATGGGCACACGTGGTTCGAGCTGTTGCCGAGGACCCGCCTGCAGCCCGACACCCGGCACCGGTTCGCCGTCCCGGAACCGCGCGAGGCCGCCCACGTCCGGCTCGACATCCACCCCGACGGCGGCATGGCGCGCCTGCGGCTGTTCGGTGCGCTGACCGATCAGGGCCTCGCCGACCTGGAGAGCCGCTTCGAGGAGAGCTGACCCCTTCCTGCCCAGCCGACTGCAGTGAAGGCCACCATGCCTGCGCCCACCCGTCTCCCGCCACCACCCGAACGGAGACGCTCCGCGCCGCTGTGTTCTATTCCATGCAGTGAAGGTGGCCTTCACTGCGGCCGCGGTACCGCCTCAGCCGAGGAGGGCCCGGATGCGTTGTTCTCGGTCGGCGGGCGTCTGGCGGGGGCAGCTCGCGCACTTCTCGCCCCCTGTTGCCTCGTAGATGAGGCAGCACGATGAGCGCCGGACCACCTCGTGCGGTCCGATGTGGACATACCGGGGCGGCGGCATCCGGTGGCCGATCGCGGCGGCGAGCGGGGCCGCGAGGTCGGTCCGCCCCGCCCACAGCAACCTGGTGCCGATCGAGTCGGCGGCGATCGCCCACAGCGAGCGCGTGGTCGCCCCGGACACGTGTGCGATCGCCTCCACGATCCGGTCGAGAGCGTCGCCCAGCGCGCCGCCGAGAGCGGTGAGGTCGTCGCCGAGCATGCGCTCGGAGCGCGCGTCAAGGTACCGGCCGTCGGGATGCATCGTGAACGTGACGGCCTCCAACGCGGGATCGAGCGCGATGCCCGTGCGCGCGAACGACTCCAGCGACGGGCCGACGAGCACCGACGACGCCGAGTACCACCGGATCGTGCCCAGCACCCGTTCGCTCGCCCGGCCGTACAGGTTCGCCGCGCCCTTCAGGTCCTCGCGCAGCCACGCGGGATCGGCGAGCACCGTCGCCGGCACCTCGACGCTCATGGCAGCCTGCGGTAGGTCGACACGGAGAACGCCGTGGTGACGTCCATGGCCTCGGTGAGCGAGCCGAGCCGGTCGGCGAGCCCGCCGCGGTGCAGGTGGTGGGCGTTCGGGCCCATCAGCACCGCCCTGCGCACGTCGTCGGGGCCGAGCTTCACCGTGCCCCCGCACTGCCTCCTGCCGACGAGCTCGAAACCGTCGGCCAGTGCCGCGTCGAGGCGCTGCTCCTTGTCCTCGCCGATGTCGAGCAGGTCCAGCTTCCGGGACAGCTCGCCCAGATGGCCGCTGCCGGGGGAGGCGACCACCACCGTGCCGCCCGGCCGCAGCACCCGGTGGAACTCTCCGGCGTTGCGCGGCGCGAAGACGTTGAGCACGGTGTCGGCGACGCCGGAGCCCACCGGCCACGGCTCCCAGAGATTCCACACGGCAGCCCCGATCCTCGGGTGGGCCTTCGCCGCGCGGCGCAGGGCGGGCGCCGACACGTCGAGCGCCAGGCCCTCCGCGCCGGGCAACGCGTCGAGCACCTTCGCCAGGTAATAGCCGGTGCCTGCCCCCGCGTCGACCACGAGGCCGCCTGTCGCCTGCTCGGCGAGGGCCTCCGCCAGCGGTGCGTAGAAACCCGCGGCGAGGAACTCGGCCCGCGCGGCCACCATCTCGGCCGTGTCGGCGGTGCCCGCGGCCACCTTCGCGTGCAGCAGGTTCACGTAGCCCTGCCTCGCGAGGTCGAACGAATGGAGCCGCTCGCATCGCAGCGTGTGACCGGCGAGCTCCACGCCGCCGCCACAGACGGAGCAGCGCAGCGCCGCCAGCACAGCGGACGGTAGCGGTTTCGCAGTCGTTTCACGCGAGGTCACGCCTGCTATTCGACCACGACGTTTCGCATCCGGACGAATCGGCACAGGTCACGGGAAACGCACCCGTAACATGACGGCCCGTTTGGTTCACCACGTCGAAACCTGAGAATCCACTCCGTGCAACACGCCTTCCCGATGCTGTGCCGCAATTGCGCGTTCTGCGATCCGGCTCTCGAAGGAGGAGAAGCGTGGAAGGGAATACGGCCTGGTTGCTCACCAGCGCCGCTCTGGTGCTGCTGATGACACCGGGATTGGCGTTCTTCTACGGCGGCATGGTGCGGTCCAAGAGCGTGCTGAACATGCTGATGATGTGCTTCGGGGCCATGGGGCTCATCGGTGTGCTGTGGGTGGTCTACGGCTACTCGATGGCCTTCGGCGACGACGTCGGCGGTGGGCTCCTCGGTGATCCGTTCGAGGCGCTCGGGCTCTCCGGCCTCATGGGCGGTGACGCGCTGAGCACCACGGGCTTCGTGGCGTTCCAGGGCATGTTCGCGATCATCACGGTCGCCCTCATCGCCGGTGCCGTCGCCGACCGCATGCGGTTCGGCGCGTGGCTGCTGTTCGCGGGACTCTGGGCCACGGTCGTGTACTTCCCCGTGGCGCACTGGGTCTTCGCGTTCGACAACGAGGACTCGGGCGTGGTCGGTGGCTGGATCGCCAACGACCTCGGCGCGCTGGACTTCGCCGGTGGCACCGCGGTGCACATCAACGCCGGTGCCGCCGCGCTGGCGCTCGTGCTGGTGCTCGGCAAGCGTCGCGGCTGGCCCAAGGAGCCGATGAAGCCGCACAACCTGCCCTACGTGATGCTCGGCGCAGGCCTGCTGTGGTTCGGCTGGTTCGGGTTCAACGCCGGTTCGGCGCTGGCCGCGAACGAGATCGCCGGCGTCGCCTTCGTCAACACCCTCACCGCGACCTGTGCCGCGATGCTCGGCTGGCTGCTCACCGAGCGCCTTCGCGACGGCAAGGCGACGAGCCTCGGCGCCGCTTCCGGTGTCGTGGCCGGCCTGGTGGCCATCACCCCGGCGTGTGCGTTCGTCGACACCTGGGGCGCGCTGTCCATCGGCGCCATCGCGGGCATCCTCTGCGCGCTGGCGGTGGGCCTCAAGTACCGCTTCGGCTACGACGACTCGCTCGACGTCGTCGGCGTCCACCTCGTCGGTGGTCTCGTCGGCACGCTGCTGATCGGCTTCTTCGGCACCACCAACGTCAATGAGGGCAGCGTCGACGGCCTGTTCTACGGCGGCGGCGCGAGCCAGCTCGGCATCCAGGCGGTCGGCGCGATCGCGGTGCTGCTGTACTCCTTCGTGGTGGCCGCCATCCTGGCGCTCATCATCAAGTACACGATGGGCCTGCGGGTCGCCGCCGAGGACGAGACCACCGGCATCGACGAGGCGGAGCACGCCGAGTCGGCGTACGACTTCGCCGGTGGGCGTGGTGGCCGTGCGGCCTCGGTGGACACCGGGGCCACGAGCGGTAACGCGAAGAAGCTCGAGGAGAGCAAGTCATGAAACTGATCACGGCGATCGTCAAGCCGTTCACGCTCGACGACATCCGGTCCGCGCTCGAGCAGCTCGGGGTGCTCGGCATGACCGTCAGCGAGGTGCAGGGCTACGGCAGGCAGAAGGGCCACACCGAGGTCTACCGCGGCGCCGAGTACGCCGTCGACTTCGTGGCCAAGCTGAAGATCGAGGTGGTGACTGACGACGCCAACGTCGAGAAGGTCATCGACGCGGTCGTCAGCGCCGCGCACACCGGCAAGATCGGCGACGGGAAGGTGTGGGTGACCCCCGTCGACACGGTCGTCCGCGTCCGCACCGGCGAACGTGGCGCCGATGCTCTCTAAGAGACTGCCGTGGTCGTAGGGGGGCTTGTCGAGGCGGCCAACCGGCTGCTGGAGGGTCGCCACGGAAGGCTCGGCGCGACCGCGCTGCGAGCCGCTCTGGTCGACCTGTACGAGTTCTGGCTGAACAAGGCCGCCGCGGCGGCCGGCATCGACATCACAGGCACCGCGTCCTGCGATGTCGCGCTGGTCGCCGTCGGCGGCCTCGGCCGTCGGGAGCTCGTGCCCTTCTCCGACCTCGACCTGGTGCTGGTGCACAACGGAAACCCGGACATCGGGGAGATCGCGGACGCGCTCTGGTACCCGCTGTGGGACGCCAGGGTCGGTCTCGATCACTCGGTGCGCACGCCGGGGGAAGCGCTCAAGGTCGCCTCCGAGGACCTGCGTACCGCCATGGGACTGCTCGACGCCCGGCACCTCGCCGGTGACGCCGAACTCACCGAGCGGCTGGCCTCCGCCGCGCGCGACCACTGGCGGCGCACTGCCCGCAAACGGTTGCCCGAGCTGGCGGAGGCGACGCGCACGCGCTGGCGGCGCAGCGGGGAGATCGCGCAGTCGGCCGAACCCGATCTGAAGTACGGCCGCGGCGGCCTGCGGGATCTCGGGCTGTTGGACGCGCTCGCGGTCGCCCAGCTCACCGACCGCCCGAACGAGGAGCTGCGCGCGGCCCGCGAGCTGCTGCTCGACGTCCGCACCGAGCTGCGCAGGGAGCTGCGCCGCGACCGCGACGTGCTTGGCGCGGGAGACGCAGAGCTGGTGGCCGCCGAGCTGGAGCTGGGCGACCGGTTCTCACTGGCGCGCAGGCTCTCCGGCGCGGGCAGGGCCGTCGGCTACGCCGTAGACGTCGCCCTGCGGGCCGCGACCGAACCACCGAGGACACGGTTCGGCAGGCGGCCGAGCCGCACCCCCCTCGACGACGGCGTAGTCCTGCACGGCAACGAGGTCGCGCTCGCCCGCGACGCGGTGCCCGCTCGCGACGCAGGGCTGCTGCTGCGGGTCGCCGCGGCGTCGGCCCGCACCGGCAAGCCCATCGCGCACGGCACGCTGCGGACGCTCGCCGACTCCGCGCCCGAGCTGCGCGCGCCGTGGCCGGAACCCGCCCGGCAGGCGCTGACGGAGCTGCTCGGCGCGGGTGAGGGACTCGTAGACGCCGTCGAGGCGCTCGACCGGACGGGCCTGTGGGCGCGGCTCTTCCCGGAATGGGGCGCCGTGCGCGACCTCCCGCCGCGCGAGCCGGTGCACGCGTGGACGGTCGACCGGCACCTGGTGCAGGCGTGCGTCGAGGCGGCGCGGCTCACCACCACGGTCTCGCGGCCCGACCTGCTGCTGCTCGGCGCGCTCCTGCACGACATCGGCAAGGGCCGCGACGCGGACCACTCCGAACTGGGGGCCAAGCTCGCCGCGCAGGTGGCCGTCCGCATCGGACTGTCCGATGAGGACGTCGCCACGGTCGCGGGCATGGTGCGGCACCACCTGCTCCTGCCGCACACGGCCACGCGACGCGACATCAGTGAGCAGGAGACCGTCGAACGGGTCGCCAAGACCGTCGACGGCAGCCCGCTGCTGCTCGACCTCCTGCGGGCGCTCGCGCAGGCCGACTCGCTCGCGACCGGGCCGGGTGTGTGGACGGAGTGGAAGGCGGGACTCATCTCCGAGCTGGTGAGCCGTTGCCGGCATCTGTTGCACGGCAAGGGGTTCTCGGCGCCCGAGCCGATCGACGACACCCAGCGCGCCCTGGTGGCCGAGGCGGTGCGGACCACGCGCGGCGAGGTGCGCGTGACCGCAGCGGGCAAACTCGCCACCGTGGTGCTCGCCGTGCCCGCCAACGCCGAGCTGCTCACGCCCGCCGCGGGCGTCCTCGCGCTCAACTCGCTCGAGGTGCACACGGCGATGCTGCACAGCCACGGCGGGGGCCGGGTCGGCGTCTTCACGGCGTCGCCGAGGTTCGGCACGCTGCCCGACGCGGGGCTGTTGCGCGAGCAGTTCGCCAGGGCCGTCGCTGGCGGGCTTCCGTTGAGCCAGAAACTCGCCGAGAAGGAGAAGGCGTACGACACGCCGGTGCCGGTGCCTGCGTCGCCGAAGGTGCTGTGGTTCGACGACGAGACTGCGGCCCCCGGCTCCGTCGTGCTCGAACTGCGGGCGGTGGACCGGATCGGCCTGCTTTACCGGGTCGCCGGTGCGCTGCGCCGGTGTGACGCCGAGGTGCGCTGGGCGAAGGTCTCCACGCTGGGGGCCAGGGTGGTCGACTCCTTCGCCGTGTCGCCGCGGCAGGGCGCGCTCGACCCGGCGTGGCGGCGGCGGGTCGAACAGGCGGTGCTCGCCGCGGCCACCTGAGCCGGCTTCCGCGTGTCGGCGCCGCCCGAGCGCGGGGCGGTCGGGTGACACGCTGATCGAGGCCAGGATCGAGGGCCGGGATGTGGTCCAGCCCATAGCGGCCAGGAGCAGGAGTCCGTGCGCAAGGCGCGACGCGGGGCCTCCGGCAAGGCGCGCTCGGCGCCCAGGTCCGATCACTGAGTACCCCTGGGTAGTTCTACGCAGAACGGATGCGGTGTCTTCACGCTGCCATGACCACCGCGCCTCCGGGCAGGCTGAGACCTGCCCGGGTGAGGTGCCGGGGTCGGCGCGGATCGCCTGGTACTGGGGGTCTGGCGAACACGCCGGCCGCACAGGGCACCCGCTTGGGCAGCCCGCCGCCCGGCCGGACCAGGGGAGGTGACCGGCCGGGCGGTCCCGCGGGATGACGCGGCCAGTACCCTGGGATGTTGTCGGCCCGTGAGCCGGCTGAGTATCCACGACCTGCTGGAGCGTGCACCCCGTGTTCGACACACTCTCCGATCGGCTCACGTCGGTCCTGCAGAACCTCCGCGGCAAGGGCAAGCTCTCCGATGCCGACATCGACGCCACCGCGCGCGAGATCCGTATCGCGCTGCTCGAGGCCGACGTCGCGCTGCCCGTGGTCAGGGAATTCATCGGCCACGTCAAGGAGCGCGCCAAGGGCGCCGAGGTGTCCGAGGCCCTCAACCCCGCGCAGCAGGTCATCAAGATCGTCAACGAGGAGCTCATCGGCATCCTCGGCGGCGAGACCCGGCGGATCAACCTCGCCAAGAACCCGCCGACGGTCATCATGCTCGCCGGTCTGCAGGGTTCCGGTAAGACCACGCTGGCGGGCAAGCTCGCGCTCTGGCTGAAGAAGCAGGGCCACGCGCCGCTGCTCGTGGCGTGTGACCTCCAGCGCCCCAACGCGGTGACGCAGCTGCAGGTCGTCGGCGAGCGCGCCGGGGTGGCCACGTTCGCCCCCGAGCCGGGCAACGGCGTCGGCGACCCGGTGGACGTCGCGCGGCGCAGCATCGAGGAGGCCAGGCACGCTCAGCACGACGTGGTCGTGGTCGACACCGCCGGCCGTCTCGGTGTCGACGAGGAGCTGATGAAGCAGGCCGCGGACATCCGCGACGCCGTGACGCCCGACGAGACGCTGTTCGTGGTCGACGCGATGATCGGCCAGGACGCCGTGACCACGGCCGAGGCGTTCCGGGACGGCGTCGGCTTCTCCGGCGTGGTGCTCACCAAGCTCGACGGCGACGCCCGCGGTGGTGCGGCGCTGTCCGTGCGGCAGGTCACCGGCCAGCCGATTCTCTTCGCGTCCAACGGCGAGAAGCTCGAGGACTTCGACGTCTTCCACCCCGACCGCATGGCCAGCCGGATCCTCGGCATGGGCGACATGCTCACCCTGATCGAGCAGGCCGAGCAGGCCTTCGACCAGGAGAAGGCGGAGAAGGCGGCGGCCAAGCTGGGCAGCGGCGAGCTGACCCTGGAGGACTTCCTCGAGCAGATGCTCGCGGTGCGCAAGATGGGCCCGATCGGCAACCTGCTGGGCATGCTGCCCGGCGCGGGGCAGATGAAGGACCAGCTCGCCAACGTCGACGACAAGCACCTCGACCGGCTGCAGGCGATCATCCGGGGCATGACCCCCGCCGAGCGGGCCAACCCCAAGATGATCAACGCCTCCCGCAGGCAGCGCATCGCGCGCGGATCCGGTGTCGCCGTGCGCGACGTCAACGACCTGGTCAACCGGTTCTTCGAGGCCCGCAAGATGATGCAGCAGATGGCGGGCCGGTTCGGCTTCGGTGGCGGCGGCAGCGCCACGAAGAAGCAGCACGTGCGCAAGGGAAAGAAGGGCAAGAAGGGCAAGAAGGTCCAGCAGAAGGCGCGCGGCGGCTTCCCTGGCGGCATGCCCGGCGGGTTCCCGCCCGCGGCGGGCGGCGGGATGCCCGACCTGTCGCAGCTCGGCGGCGGCCTCAACGACCTGCCCCCCGGATTCGACCCGTCGAAGCTGAACTTCCCGAAGAACAAGTAGCCCATGTACCACCTGCGCGGGGTCGTGCTGCCCGACGGTGACGAGCGCGACGTCTGGATCGGCGACGGCCGGATCTCGTTCGATCCGGTGGACGGCGCCCGTTCGCTCGACGGCGCGTTCCTCGTGCCGGGGCTCGTGGACGCGCACTGCCATCCCGGCATCGGCGTGCACGGCCCGACGACGCTGGAGGAGGCGACCGAGCAGGCGCTGACCGACCGGGACGCGGGGACCCTGCTCATCCGCGACTGCGGCGTGCCGATCGACATCCGGCCGTTGCAGGAGCGCGCCGACCTGCCCCGGATCATCCGGGGCGGGCAGCACCTGGCGCTGCCGAAGCGCTACGTGCCGAAGCTCGGCATCGACCTCGAGCACCCCGACCGGCTGCCCGGAGCCGTCGCCGAGCAGGCCAGGGCCGGAGACGGCTGGGTGAAGATCGTCGGCGACTGGATCGACCGCGCGGTCGGCGACCTCGCGCCGCTCTGGCCGGACGACGTGCTTGCCGAGGCGATCAAGGTCGCCCACGAGGAGGGCGCGCGGGTCACCGCACACGTGTTCGGCGAGGCCGCGATGCCGGGGCTGATCAACGCGGGCATCGACTGCCTCGAACACGGCACCGGGCTGTCGGCCGACCTGCTCGCCGAAATGGCGCGACGGGGCACCGCACTCGTGCCCACGCTGATCAACATCGAGAACTTCCCCGGCATCGCCGACCAGGCGGCCAAGTACCCGGTCTACGCCGCGCACATGCGGGCGCTGCACGCCGGGGTCACCGACATGGTCGGCGCGGCGCTGGACGCCGGTGTCGCGGTTTACGCGGGCACCGACGCGGGTGGCATGGTCGAGCACGGCAGGCTCCCCGACGAGGTCGAGGCGCTGCATCGCGCGGGCATGTCCGAGGAGCAGGCGCTCGCGGCGGCGTCATGGGCGGCCCGCGAGTGGCTGGGCTTCGAGGGGATCGCCGACGGCGCGCCGGCCGACCTCGTGGTGTTCGACGCCGACCCTCGCGAGGACCTCTCCGTGCTGCGCCGTCCCCGGCACGTCATCCTGCGCGGCACCCTGATCAGGTGAGCCCCTTCTGCGCATCGCTGCGCTGCGCCCACGCAACTAAAGTGCCCTTGGGTGCAGATCATCGGTGACGGGGAGGTGCGGTGGATCGCGGTCAGGAGGATCCTCCGCCGATCCGCGCCGGGTTGGTGCTCGGCGCGCACTGGGGCTTCCTCGCGTTCTTCGCGGGCCTCGCGGCGTACTACCTGCTCTCGCTGCTGCTGACCGCGTTCGCGATCGGAGGGGACGGCGAGGTCGGCTCGCTCCGGTTGCCCGAGCTGGGCCCGCTCGTACTGCTCGCCTTCGTACCCAACATCCTGCTCGGCCTCGCACCCGTGCTCGCCGCCCGCCGCTGGGGACAGGGCGTGCTCGCCGAGTTCCGGCTGCTCCCCAACGCCAGGGACGTCAAGGTCGGCCTCGCGTGCGGCGGCTTCGCGCTGCTCACCGGCTATCTGCTCAACGTGGTCCTGCTGGAGGTCTACGGCACCGACCGGCTTTCCGACCCGCTCACCGAGGTGTTCGGTGGCATCGCCTCCAACACCGGCTGGCTCGTCGTCGCCGCGCTCATCGTGGTGGTGGCCGCCCCGCTCACCGAGGAGCTGTTCGTCCGCGGCGCGCTGTGGAATGGCCTCGCCCACCATCGGGTACCACCATGGGTGGTCCTCGTGCTGACGGCGCTCGTGTTCGCGCAGCTGCACGGCGAGCCCAGCCGCACGATCGCGTTGCTCGGCCAGGGGATCGCGATCGGAGCAGCCCGGTTGATCACCGACCGGGTGGGTGCGAGCGTCGTGGCGCACGCGACCAACAACCTGCCGCCCGCCCTTCTGCTGTTCGGCGGCTCGTGACCGGGTGTGTGCGCACAGTAGGCTCACCGGGTCGAAGGCGGCGGGTTGATGGAGGATGGGCGTGACGTCACCGAACGCGGGAGATCCGGTGCCCGGCGTCGAACAGTCCACCTCCGGCACGCAGACGGTGACCGCGCCGCCCGCCCATCGCTGGGGCTTCGGCGCGTTCCTGTTCGTCGAGGCCGTGCTGCTGGCCTCGGCCGCGCTGGTGGGCGCGCTGCTGGTCAAGGGCGGCAACGCCGAGTCGCTGCCGGTGCGCGACGTGCTGATCGGCACGATGACGCCCACCGTGATCGCGGCGCTCACTGCGCTGGCGATCACCAAGCTGCGGGGCAACGGGCCGCTGGCCGACCTGCGGCTGTCGTGGCGCTGGGACGACGTGAAGCTCGGGCTCAAGTTCGGCGTGCTCGGCCTGGTCTGCACCAGCGTCGGTGTGTTCGTCTGGACGAAGGTGGTCGGCGAGCAGAACTCCAGTTCCGCGATCAGTGCGCTCGTCGAGGACAAACCGATGTCGGTGTCCGCCGCGGTGGTGATGTTCCTCTACCTGTGGCTGCTCGGCCCGATCTGTGAGGAGATCATCTACTGCGGCCTGCTGTGGGGCGCGACGGAGCGGCTGCAGTGGAACAACGAGAAATGGGGCCGGTTCGCCGCGTTCCTGCTCTCCACGGCGGTGTTCGCGATGAGCCACCTCGAACCGCTGCGGACCACGCTGCTGCTGGTGATCGCGGTGCCGATCGGGCTGGCGCGCCTTGTCACGGGGCGCCTGCTCGGCAGCATCGTGGCCCACCAGATGAACAACTTCCTGCCCGCGCTGGCGATCCTGCTCACCGCGCTCGGCGTGGTGAGCTACTGAGTCTTCGCCGCCTGCCCCTGCGCCGCGAGCAGCCGCTCCCTGCTGTTGGTCAGGTGCACGCGCGCGGCTGCGCGGGCGGCCTCCGCGTCCTGCCGCTCGATCGCCGCGTAGACGTTCTCGTGCTCGCCGGCCGTCCGCGCGAACCGCTCGGGATTCGCCGGCATCCGCTCGCGGTGCATGATGATCATGCCGGGCCCGAAGGACCGGAGCAGGTCGGCGAAGTAGCGGTTGTCCGCGGCGAGGGCGATTCGCAGGTGGAAGGTGAAGTCGGCGCGCACGGCGGCGCTGGGGTTGCCCGCGCTCGCCGCGAACTCGTCGAGCGCCTCCCGCAGGTCGGCCAGCTGCGCCTCGGTGCGCCTGCGGGCCGCGAGGGCGGCGGCCTCGACCTCCAGCGCCGTGCGGAACTCGATGAGTTCCAGCGCGCCCTCGATCGTCAGCTCGCCCGCCTCTTCGACCTCGAACGGGGTGGTGCTCGGCTGGGCCAGCACGAAGCTGCCGCGCCCGTGCCGCGTCTCGACCAGCCCGGCGGCCTGCAGCCGCGAGATCGCCTCGCGCACCACCGTGCGGCTCACGCCGTAGGTCTGCACGAGGCTGCCCTCGGTCGGCAGCCGCTCGCCGGGCTGGATGACGCCTTCCTGGATGCGCGCCGTCAGCCGCGCGACCAGCTCCTGGGTTCTGCTCAAGCGGTCACCGTAACGCTGTCGACCGTCCACGCCCTCGCCTGGTCGCTCACGGTCAGGCCGAGGCCGGGGCGGTCCGGCACCAGCATGCGCCCGTCCTTGATCTCCATGCGCTCGTTGAACAGCGGTTCGAGCCACTCGAAGTGCTCGACCCACGGCTCCTGCGGGTAGGTCGCCGCGAGGTGCAGGTGGATCTCCATCGCGTAGTGCGGGGCGAGCTGGAGCCTGTGGTGCTCGGCGAGCGCGGTGAGCTTGAGGAACTGCGTGATGCCGCCGATGCGTGGCGCGTCGGGCTGGATGATGTCGGCGCCGCCCGCCCGGATCAGCTCGGCGTGCTCGGCGACGCTGGTGAGCATCTCGCCCGTGGCGATCGGGGTGTCGAAACCACGGGCGAGCGCGGCATGCCCCTCGTGGTCGTAGGCGTCGAGCGGCTCCTCGATCCACACGAGGTCCAGCGGTTCGAGCCTGCGGCACATGCGCTGCGCGGCAGGGCGGTCCCACTGCTGGTTGGCGTCGACCATCAGCGGCACGTCGTCGCCGAGGTGCTCGCGGACCTTGGTCACGCGCTCGACGTCGACGCGCCAGTCGGGGTGGCCGACCTTGAGCTTCACACCGCCGATGCCGCGTTCCCGGGAGGCGGTGGTGTTCTCCAGGACCTCCTCGATGGGAATGTGCAGGAAACCGCCCGAGGTGTTGTAGCAGCGCACGGAGTCGCGGTGGGCGCCGATGAGCTTGGCCAGCGGCAGCCCGGCACGCTTGGCCTTGAGGTCCCACAGCGCCACGTCGATGGCGGCGATCGCCTGTGTCGAGAGCCCGCTGCGGCCAACCGACGCGCCTGCCCACACGAGCTTCGTCCACAGGCGGTCGATGTCGCTGGGGTCCTCGCCGATCAGCTCGGGGGCGATCTCGCGGGCGTGTGCGTACTGGCCGGGGCCGCCCGCGCGCTTCGAGTAGCCGAAGCCGAAGCCGTCGTGGCCGGACTCGGTGCCGATCTCGGCGAAGAGCAGAGCGACCTCGGTCATCGGCTTCTGCCGTCCGGTGAGCACCTTCGCGTCGCTGACGGGGGTGCGCAGCGGGAGGGTGACGGACGAGATCCGGACGGAGGTGATGCGATCGGAGGTCATGGCGAGAGATCGTACAACTCGCTCAGAGGTCATACAACGATCAGATCGCGGAGAGCCACAGGTGCACGGCGAGCCCGAACCCGGCCAGCGCGATCACGACCCGCAGCGGACGCTCTGGCAGCCGCCGGACGATCGACGGCCCGATCCAGCTGCCGACCAGTGCCCCCGCGCCGAGCGCCGCGGCGGCGAGCCAGTCGACGGGGGCGAGGAACGCGAACGCCACCGCGGCCGTCACGTTGGCCGCACCTGTCGCGACGTTCTTGACCGCGTTGGTGATCGGCAGCGGCTCGGTGACCGACACCGAGAGCACGGCGAGCATCAGCACCCCCGCGCCCGCGCCGAAGTACCCGCCGTAGACGCCGACTGCCAGCACCGCCAGCGCGACGGGGAGCGCCGAGCGCGGGCCGCGGCGGGTGCGTGACCTTCCGTCGGCGGCCTCCCTCAGCCGGTCGCGGAACAGCAGCAGCGCCGAACCGAGCGCGATGAGCCACGGCACGATCAGCTCGAACGTCGACGCGGGCGTGGTCAGCAGGAGCACGGCGCCGAGTGAGCCGCCGAGTACCGCCATGAGGCCGAGCCGGAGCAGGCGTGCCCGCTGCCCCCGCAGCTCCCTGCGCGAGCCGCCCGCGGCGCCGACCGTGGTGGAGAACATGGCCACGGTGTTGGTGACGTTGGCGGCGATCGGCGGCAGTCCTGCGGCGAGGAGGGCGGGGTAGCTGAACAGAGAGGCGAGGCCCGCCATCGAGCCAACGAGGCCCGCGGCGACCCCCGCCAGCGCCAGCAGCGCGGCGGCGTCGAGTCCCAAACTCAGTGCCCCGCGGTGAGATCCGCCGTCGCGGCGAGGTCGACCGGCGCCATGCGCTCGATCGCGAGCCGCGTGCGCTGCATCGCGTCGATGATCTCCTCGCGGCGCGCCTCGGTGAGGCCGGAGATCGGCACCGAGCAACTGATCGCGTCGGTCGGCGGCGTGCTGTAGCGCAGCGCGAAGCCGAAGCAGGTCACGCCGGCGTAGTTCTCCTCGTTGTCGATCGCGTACCCGCGCTCACGCGTGAGCTCGAGGTCGGCGATCAGGTCGGCGCGCTCCACCAGCGTGTTGGGGGTGAGCGGCGTGACCTCCTCGGGCACGTGCTCGTCGATGCCGGTCTCGAGGCGCTCCGCGAGCAGCGACTTGCCCATGGAGGTGCTGAACGCGGGCAGCCTGCGGCCGACCCTGCTGAACGGGCGGATGTACTTGCTCGACTCCTTGGTGGCGAGGTAGACGATGTCGCCCCGGTCGAGCCTGCCGTAGTGAATGGTCTCGTCCAGCTCGGCGGAGAGGTCCGTGATCAGTGGCTGGACGATCCGCAGGTACGGGTCGGTGTCGAGGTAGGTCGTGCCGGCGAGCAGCGCGCGGATGCCGATGCTGTACTGGGTGCCGCTGGCGTCGGCCCGCACCCAGCCGTGCTCGACGAGCGTGCGGATGAGGGCGTAGACACTGCTTCGCGGGGCGCCGAGCGCGTCGCTCAGCTCGCGCAGGCGGGCGGGCCGGTTCTGCCGCGACGCCAGCAGTTCCAGCAGTTCCACGGTCCTGGCGGCGGACTTCACACCTCGCACACCGGTCTCTCGCTCAGCTTCCACGGTTGACAGCCTAGCAAGCTCCAAGTAACACTGCTCCGCACATGACAGACGTCTACATATGGAGACACCTTGACTGCCACGTATACAACGGAGGCCGTTGACCGGCTTCGGCGCGGGATGGACACGGCGGTGCTGTCGTTCCCGCTGACGCCGTTCGACGCCGAAGGTGCCGTCGACGTGGACGCCTTCCGCGCGCATGTGCGCAGGCAGCTCGACGCGCGGCCGGGGGCGGTGTTCCCCTGCTGCGGCACGGGCGAGTTCTTCTCCCTCGCCGAGGACGAGTACGAGACCCTCATCCGCGTCGCGGCCGAGGAGTCGGCGGGCGAGATCCCGGTCGTCGCAGGGGCGGGCTACGGCTGGGCGCAGGCGTCGCGCTTCGTCGCGGCCGCGCAGCGGGCGGGCGCCGACGCGGTGCTGCTGATGCCGCCGTACCTGGTGGAGACGCCGCAGGCCGGCCTCGTCGACCACGTGCGCAAGGTCGCAGCCAACACCGAGCTGCCGCTCATCGTCTACCAGCGGGCCCAGGTCAAGATCGCGCTGCCGACCGTGGCCGAGCTGGCGACGATCCCGAACGTCATCGGCATCAAGGACGGGCACTGCGACCTCGACCAGCTGCAGCGGCTCAAGCTCGCCGCGCCGCCGGAGTGGCTCTTCTTCAACGGGGCCGCGACCGCCGAGATGCAGGCCCGCGCCTACCGCGCCATCGGCGTGCCCGCGTACTCCTCGGCCGTGCACGCGTTCGCGCCCGAGATCTCCCAGGCGTTCTTCCGCGCCTTTCACGCCGACGACCACGCCACCGTCGAGCGGCTGCTCAGCGAGTTCTACGTCCCGCTCGTGGAGCTGCGGGACCGGGGCACCGGCTACGCCGTGGCATTGGTCAAGGCCGCCGCGCGGCTGCGGGGAGCCGACGTCGGCCCGGTGCGCGCGCCGTTGCGGGATCTGCCCGCCGACCATCTCGCGGAGCTCGACGCACTCCTGACCAAGGGTCTCGCCCTCGTGGGCGCCGACCGTTGACCGCACTCCCAACCCCCACCCGGTAGCACTCCATCAGGAGGATCAATGAGGATTCTGTCCAGCCGCGGCACGCGGGGCGCCGCCCTGCTCGCCGCCACGGCACTGGCTCTGTCGGCCTGCTCGGTGCAGGGCGGTTCCGGCGGTGAGGGCGGTGGTGACTACCCGGCTCGCGCGGTCGAGTTCACTGTGCCCACCGAGCCCGGCGGCAGCACCGACCTGATCACGAGGGCGCTCACCAAGAGCCTCGAGGAGCCGCTCGGCCAGTCGACGGTCGTCGTCAACAAGCCCGGAGCCAACGGCAAGATCGCGGGCAAGGACGTCTTCAGCGGCAACCCCGACGGCTACCGCGTCGCCGTGATGCCGCAGTCGCTGTTCGCCGTCGGCCCGCTCGTGGTCGAGGACCCGGACGCCATCCAGCTCGACGAGATGACCTTCGTCAAGGGCCTCACCCGCGAGGACTACGTCATGGTCGTGCCGTCGTCGTCGCCCTTCGAGAAGGTCGAGGACGTGCTGGCCGCCGACAACGTCAAGTACGGCACCTCGGGCGCCGGCACCGGCAACCAGCTCGCCCAGGCGCTGCTGTTCGGCTCCGCGAAGGTCAACGCCACCGCCGTGCCGTTCGACGGCGGCGGCCCGCAGCTGACCGCCGTGCTCGGCGGCAAGGTCGACGTCGGCACCGTGCACGTCGCCGAGGCGTACGAGCAGATCCAGGCCGGAGCGCTGCGCCCGCTCGTCGCCTTCTCCGCCGAGCGGCTGGAGGCGCTGCCCGACGTGCCCACCGCCACCGAGAAGGGCTACGACGTGGTGGTCGACCAGCGCCGGTTCGTCGCCGCGCCCGCCGGCCTTCCCGACGACGTGCGCGACAAGCTCGCCACCGCGATCGACGAGGCCGTGTCCTCGGAGGAGTACGCCAAGCTGCTCCAGGACAACTACATCACCCGCTGGGAGGCCGACGGCTCCGAGGTCGGTGACCAGCTCCGCGAGGCCAGCGAGCGCTTCAAGACCATGACCACCGAGCTCGGCGTCAACCTCAAGGGCCAGTCATGACCGCTCCCGATCAGGAACAGGAGACGCGGCCGAGCGCGGCCTACGCGCGCAGGCAGAACGTCATCGCCGCGGCCGTGCTGTGCGCGATCGGTGTGGGGGCCGCGATCCTGTCCTGGCAGCTCGGGATCGGCGACCTCGCCGATCCCGGGCCCGGGCTGTGGCCGCTGATCGTCAGCGTGGCCATGGCGGTCATCGCCGCGGTGCTCGTGGTGCGCTCGGCGCCGACCGGCGAGGAGGAGCGGTTCGGCCGCGAGTCACTCGTCGTCGTGATCGGCGTCGTCTCCCTGCTGGGCTACGTGCTGCTGTTCGAACAGGTCGGGTTCGAGATCCCGACCGTCGCGCTGCTGGTGCTGTGGCTGAAGCTGCTCGGCCGCGAGTCGTGGCGGATGACCGTCATCGTCTCGGTGGTGGCCACCGCGGCGATCTACCTGCTGTTCATCACCGGGCTCGAGGTGTCGCTGCCCCACATCGTGCACTTCTGAGGACTAGCCAATGGATTTCCTGTCTCCGGTGCTCGACGGTTTCGGGGTCGTCTTCCAGCCGGACAACCTGCTCTACTGCCTGCTCGGCGTGACGCTGGGCATGCTGGTCGGCGTGCTGCCCGGCCTCGGCCCCGCGGCGACGATCGCGATCCTGCTGCCGATCACCTACAACATCGAGCCCACGTCGGCGATCATCATGCTCGCCGGCATCTTCTACGGCGCGCAGTACGGCGGCACGATCACGTCGGTGCTGCTGCGCCTGCCCGGCGAGGCCTCCAGCGTCGTCACCGCCATCGACGGTCACGAGATGGCGAGACAGGGGCGAGCGGGCGCCGCGCTCGGCATCGCGGCGATCGGCTCCTTCATCGGCGGCACGATCTCGATCGTCGTGCTGACCTTCGTCGCACCGCTCGTCTCGGGCTTCGCGATCGACTTCGGCCCCGCCGAATACACGATGCTCGCCCTGCTCGGCATCCTGCTCGTCACCACGCTGGGCACCGGCTCGATCCTCAAGAGCCTGGCCATGGCCACCCTCGGCCTGCTGCTCGCCACGATCGGGCAGGATCCGCTGCTCGGCACCGCGCGCCTGACCTTCGGCAGCGACCAGCTGCTCGACGGCATCGACTTCGTGATCGTCGCGATGGGCCTGTTCGGTGTCGGGGAGATCCTCTACAACCTGGAGTCGCTGCGGAGGAAGGCGCCGAAGGCCACCGAGGTCGGCTCGGTCTACCCGACGCGCAAGGACCTCTCCGAATCCAAGGGCGCCATCGCGCGCGGCTCGGCCAGCGGCTTCCTGCTCGGCATCCTGCCCGGTGGCGGCGCGACGATGTCGTCGATGGTCGCCTACGCCGTGGAGAAGAAGGCCACCAAGCGGCCGGAGCGCTTCGGCAAGGGCGCCATCCAGGGCGTCGCCGGCCCGGAGAGCGCGAACAACGCGGCCGCGACGTCGTCGTTCATCCCGCTGCTGTCGCTCGGCATCCCCGCCAACGCGACGATGGCGATCATGTTCGGCGCGCTGATGCTGCAGGGCATCACGCCGGGCCCGCTG
The DNA here is from genome assembly GCF_003311655.1 of Prauserella sp. PE36. NCBI lineage: Bacteria > Bacillati > Actinomycetota > Actinomycetes > Pseudonocardiales > Pseudonocardiaceae > Prauserella > Prauserella sp. PE36. Next base: position 80,470 of record NZ_QEQT01000059.1, read on the forward strand.
CTCGTCGACGAGGAGCCCCAGCTGTTCTGGGGCGTCGTCAACTCGATGTACGTCGGCAACCTGCTGCTGCTCGCCATGAGCCTGCCGCTGATCGGGATCTTCGTGCGCATCCTGAAGGTTCGGGCGGCGATCCTGGCCCCGCTGACGATCCTGATCACGATGATCGGCGTCTACACGGTGCGCAACAACGTGTTCGACATGTTCCTCGTGCTCGCGCTGGGCGTGCTCGGGTACCTGATGAAGAAGGTCGGCTTCGAGCCCGGTCCGCTCGTGTTGGCCTTCGTGCTCGGGGGAATCCTCGAGTCGGCGTTCCGGCGTTCGATGCGGACGTTCGACGGCGAGCTGACGGGCTTCCTCGGCGAGCCGATCGCCGCGACGCTGTTCGGCGCCATCGTGCTCCTCGTCGTGCTATCGGCGCTGCGAGCCCTCCGGACCAGGAAAAAGGCCAACAAAAACAAGGAGAACGATGTCCCACCTGCAGAGCGTCGACCCGAGGACCGGGGCGAGCAGCGAGACCGGGATCCTGCCGAGCACGTCCGATGAGGTCGACGCCGCCGCGACCCGGGCCCGGACGGCCTTCGCGGAGCTGACCAGGCGTGACCGCTCGTGGCGGGCCGAGCTGCTGCGGGCCATGGCCGACGAGCTGGAGTCGCGGCGCGAGGCGATCGTCTCGACCGCCGACGGCGAGACCGGTCTCGGCGAGACCCGGCTGAACGGCGAGCTGACCCGCACGTGCTTCCAGCTGCGGCTCTTCGCCGACGTGGTCACCGATGGCGGCTATCTCGAGGCGGCCGTCGACCATGCCGGTGACACCCCGATGGGCCCACGTCCCGACCTGCGCCGGATGCTGCTGCCGCTCGGCCCGGTCGCCGTGTTCGGCGCGAGCAACTTCCCGCTGGCCTTCTCGGTGCCGGGCGGCGACACCGCGTCGGCGCTCGCGGCCGGCTGCCCGGTGGTGGTCAAGGCCCACGAGTCGCACCCGCTCACGTCTCGGCTGTGCGGCGAGGCGCTCGAGGCGGCCACGGCGAGCCACGGAGCGCCCGAGGGCACGATCGCGGTCGTCTACGGTCGCGAGGCCGGTGCGCGCCTCGTGCAGCACCCCGACATCAAGGCCGTGGGCTTCACCGGCTCGCTCGGCGGCGGTAAGGCGCTGCTGGAGCTCATCAACTCCCGGCCGGACCCGATCCCGTTCTACGGCGAGCTGTCCGGCATCAACCCGCTCGTGGTCACCCCGGCCGCGGCACGGGAGCGCGCCGACGAGATCGGCGCGGGCCTCGCGGGCTCGTTCACACTCGGCTCCGGCCAGTTCTGCACCAAGCCGGGGCTGGCGTTCGTGCCCAGGACCGACGGGGGAGAGGCTCTGCTCGGCGCGCTGGGCAAGGCGGTCGAGGGCACCGGTGCGCAGGTGCTGCTCAACGAGGGCATCCGCGACTCGTTCGCGGCCGGCTCCGGCCGGCTGGCCGACCTGCCGGCCGTGTCGACGATCGCGACCGGCGGGGAGGTCGAGGGGGACGGGTTCACAGCGCAGCCCTGGGTGCTGACCATCGACGCCGCCGACCTCGACGACAGCGTCGCCCGCGAGTGCTTCGGGCCGCTCGTGGTCGTGGTGCGCTACTCCGACGACAAGGAGCTGCTCGACGCGCTGGCGCGGCTGGAGCCCTCGCTGACCGCGACCGTGCACCTCGGCAGCGGCGAGGCCGCGGACCGGACGGAGCTGCTCGACGGCCTGCGCGAGGTCGCGGGCAGGCTCGTCTTCGACGGCTACCCGACCGGTGTCGCGGTGTCGTGGGCCCAGCACCACGGCGGACCGTGGCCGTCCACCAACACCGTTCACACCTCGGTGGGCACCACGTCGATCCGCCGGTTCCTGCGGCCGTTCGCCTGGCAGGGCGCACCGCAGGCCGTGCTGCCCGCCGAGTTGCGCGACGGCCCGGTGGACGTCCCCCGGAGGGTGGACGGCGTGCTCACGCTCCCCGGGAACGGGTGAGCCGGGGCCGTCTGGCAAAATGGTTGCCTGCCCGCTCCGGATCGGACCCTCTCACCGGCCGGGGCGACCACACATACCTGCGGGCACTCGGATCCGGCTCCCCACTCGGATCGTGTCCCGACCCGAGTAGCGAAACGACAGGAGTACCCACACCCGTGGCCGTCAAGATCAAGCTGCAGCGCCTGGGCAAGATCCGTGCGCCGTACTACCGCATCATCGTCGCGGACGCGCGCACCCGGCGGGATGGCAAGGCCATCGAGACGATCGGCAAGTACCACCCCAAGGAGGAGCCGAGCTTCATCGAGGTCGACTCCGACCGCGCCCAGCACTGGCTGAAGGTCGGCGCGCAGCCCACCGAGCCGGTCCAGCGCATCCTCGAGATCACCGGTGACTGGCAGAAGTTCAAGGGCCTGCCCGGCGCCGAGGGCACGCTGAAGCAGCGCGAGGCCAAGCCGTCCAAGCAGGACCTGTTCAACGCCGCGCTCGCGGCGGCGGGCGAGGAGCCCACCGGCGAGGCGACCACGCCCAAGAAGAAGAGCGGCGGCAAGAAGGCCGACGCCGCCGAGGGCGAGACCGAGAAGAAGGCCGACGAGGCGTGAGCTTCCTGGCCGACTCGCTCGAGCACCTGGTGCGCGGCATCGTCGACAACCCGGACGACGTCCGGGTCGAGCTGATCACCACGCGCCGGGGACGCACTCTCGAGGTGCACGTCCACCCGGACGACCTCGGCAAGGTGATCGGCCGGGGTGGCCGCACGGCCACCGCCCTGCGCACCGTGATGGGAGCCATCGGCGGCAGGGGCGTTCGCGTCGACGTCATCGACACCGACCGCTGAGAAACGCACCGTGCAGGTCGTGGTCGGCCGGGTCGCCAAAGCGCACGGCATTCGCGGCGAACTAGCCGTGGACGTGCGCACCGACTCGCCCGAGGAGCGTTTCGCCGAGGGAGCGGTGCTGACCGGTCAGGCTCGTGACGGCAGCACCACACGGCTCACCGTGACAGCCGCCCGCTGGCACAGCGGGCGGCTGCTCATGCGTTTCGCCGAGGTTCCCGATCGCACCATCGCCGAGGAGCTGCGCGGTGTCCTGCTGCTCGGCGACACCGACGACCTGCCGCCCATCGAGGATCCCGACGAGTTCTACGACCACGAGCTGGAGGGCCTGCGCGCGGAGCTGACCGACGGGACCGTCGTCGGCACCGTGCGCGAGGTCGTCCACTCGCCGGGCGGCGAGCTGCTGTCCGTCGACCGCGACGGCCGCGACCTGCTCGTGCCGTTCGTGCGGGAGATCGTGCCCCAGGTCGACGTCGCGGGCGGCCGCGTCGTGCTCGACCCACCCGAGGGGTTGCTGGACGTCTGATGAGGATCGACGTCGTCACCATCTTTCCCGAGTACCTGCAGCCCCTGCGGGCGGCGCTGCTCGGGCGCGCCATCGAGCGCGGCCTCATCGAGATCGGCGTCCACGACCTGCGGGAGTGGACCCACGACGTGCACCGTGCCGTCGACGACTCGCCGTACGGCGGCGGACCCGGCATGGTCATGAAGCCCCAGGTCTGGGGCGACGCGCTCGACTCCGTCTGCGGTGAGCGCACGCGCCTGGTCGTCCCGACGCCCGCGGGCAGGCCGTTCACGCAGGGGCTCGCGCACGCTTATGCCGCCGAGGAACACCTGGTGTTCGCGTGCGGCCGCTACGAGGGCATCGACCAGAGGGTGATCGACGACGCGGCGCGACGCATGCCCGTCGACGAGGTCTCCATCGGTGACTACGTGCTGGTGGGCGGCGAGGCCGCCGTGCTGGTGATCGTCGAGGCCGTCGTGCGCCTGCTGCCGGGCGTGCTCGGCAACCCGGTGTCGGCCGAGCAGGACTCCTTCTCCGATGGACTGCTGGAGGGTCCGAGCTTCACCCGCCCGGAGGTGTGGCGGGAGCTGCCCGTGCCGGAGGTGCTGCGCTCCGGCAACCACGCGCTGATCGATCGCTGGCGCCGCGACCAGGCGCTGGAGCGGACCTTCCGGCGGCGGCCCGACCTGCTGGAACGCCTCCCCGAGGAGAGCCTCGACAAGCACGATCGGGCGTTGCTCGACCGGCTCCGCCAGGAGCCCGGTGACTAGCCCCGGCGGGCTGTCTGCAATACTTGACCGGTTGGCGCGACGTGATCACGCGCCGCCAAGCTCCTGGGCCACCCGCTATCAGGCAGGCGTGCGCCCGGATGTACGCCGAAGCCACACCAAGACGAGGACGGACCACCGATGAACACCCTGGACGCGTTGGACGCTCAGTCGCTGCGTTCTGACATTCCGCACTTCCGCCCGGGCGACACGCTGAAGGTTCACGTCCGCGTTATCGAGGGCAACCGCGAGCGCAACCAGGTCTTCCAGGGCGTCGTCATCCGCCGTCAGGGCGGTGGCATCCGCGAGACCTTCACCGTGCGCAAGGTGTCGTTCGGTGTCGGTGTCGAGCGGACCTTCCCGGTGCACTCGCCCAACATCGCCAAGATCGAGGTCGAGAAGCGCGGTGATGTCCGCAGGGCCAAGCTGTACTACCTGCGTGAGCTGCGGGGCAAGGCCGCCAAGATCAAGGAGCGGCGCGAAGCCCCCTCTGCCTCCTGAGTAGTCAAGCGGTTACCGTAGCCTGGCGACGTGGTCGAGCCTGTGCCTTCAAATGCCGCGGAAGACGAGCCGGAGCGCTCGGAGGACAAGGACCCGAAGGGGCATAAAGCCGAGTCCTCCGAGCCGGGGCCTGACGCCTCGGCCAGCCGGGAACGCAAGCAGAAGAAGCAGCGCTCGTTCTGGAAAGAGCTGCCCATCCTCATCGTGGTGGCGCTCGTTCTGGCTTTCCTGATCCAGCAGTTCCTCGCGCGGGTCTACATGATCCCGTCGGGGTCGATGGAGCAGACGCTGCACGGCTGTGCCGGCTGCACCCCGGACCGGATCCTGGTCGACAAGATCACGTACGACTTCACCGATCCGGAGCCGGGCGACGTGGTCGTGTTCCGCGGCCCGCCCGCGTGGATCGAGGGCGACCTGCCGCCCGAGGAATCGGACAACGCGGTCGCCAACTTCTTCCAGAGCATCGGTTCGGTGTTCGGGCTCGCGCCGCCGGACGAGCGCGACTTCGTGAAGCGGATCATCGCGACCGGCGGTCAGACCGTCGAGTGCTGTGACGATCAGAACCGTGTTCTCGTGGACGGCAAGCCGCTCGACGAGCCGTACATCTACTGGCAGGGCGCCCACGAGCAGGCAGAGTTCGACCCGGTGGAGGTGCCGGAGGGCACGGTCTGGGTGATGGGCGACAACCGCAACAACTCGTCCGACTCCCGGTACCAGGGCGATGGCGGAGCGCGGGGCGCCGTCCCGGTCGACAACATCATCGGCAAGGCGCGGTTCATCGTGCTGCCCCCTTCGCGCTGGGGCACGGTGAGTGATCACAACCCGCAGGCCGCCTCCGCCAGCGCCATGAGCGCGCCCGCGTGGCAGCAGGGCGTACCGTTGGGCATCGGTGTGCTGGCCGCATGGCCGACCTTGCTGGTGGGCCGCCGCCTCGGCGCCGCGGTCCGTGGGACGGTCAGACGAGGACGGTAACGGGCGTGAGCGCTGGACCCGTTGGTGTACTGCGCCCTCCGCGAGCCGTGATTCGCGGTGAGACGTCGTGGGCGCTGCAGAGCGCGCTGGACCGGCGCGGTCTCGGTCCGGTCGCCGGTGTCGACGAGGCGGGCCGGGGCGCGTGTGCGGGCCCGCTCGTGGTGGCCGCCTGCATCCTGCGCCCCGGTGACGGCGCGCGACTGACCGAACTCACCGACTCGAAGCTGCTCACCCCGCTCGCGCGCGAGCGCGTGTACGAGCGGGTGGTTCACCGCGCTCTCGACTATTCGATCGTGGTGATCTCACCCGCCGAGGTCGACGCGCTCGGCATCCACGTCACCAACATCGAGGGCATGCGGCGCGCGATCGCGGGCCTGAACACCGCGCCCGGCTACGTGCTCATCGACGGCTTCCGCGTGCCGGGGCTGCCGGCGCCGAGCGTGCCGGTGATCAAGGGCGACCGTGCGGTCGCGTGCGTCGCGGCGGCCTCCGTCCTCGCCAAGGTCACGCGCGACCGCATCATGGCCGGTCTGCACGAGGAGCACCCGGTGTACGGCTTCGACGTGCACAAGGGCTACACGACCGCCGAGCACGGCGAGGCGCTCACCACGCACGGTCCGAGCGCGGTGCACCGCTGGTCCTACACCAACGTCGCCGTCGCGGGCAGGGCGCACGGCATACGCCCTCCGCACAAGGTGATGCTCACCGCGGCCGCGTTGCAGGCGGGTGCCAGGCGGCGCACCACCGCGGACGAGGAGCTGAACCAGTACCTGTTCGACCTGCCGGACACCGACGAGTTCGCCGAGGTGTCCGGGGTCGAGGTCTGAGGTGCTCATGCACAATGGGTGTTTCCGCCGGCAACGGCTTGCGAGGCTTGCGAGGAGGGGCGCGGACTAGATGAGCGCAGAGGATCTCGAGAAGTACGAGACCGAGATGGAGCTGTCGCTGTACCGCGAGTACCGCGACATCGTCGCGCAGTTCTCGTACGTCGTGGAGACCGAGCGGCGGTTCTACCTGGCCAACGCGGTGGACGTCCAGGTCCGCGACAGCGGCGGCGAGGTGTACTTCGAGGTGCGGATGTCGGACGCGTGGGTGTGGGACATGTACCGGCCCGCTCGGTTCGTGAAGAACGTCCGGGTCATCACCTTCAAGGACGTCAACGTCGAGGAGCTCGACAAGCCCGAGCTGCGGCTGCCCGAGGATGGTCCGTTCGGCGGCTGAGCACGGGCGTCGCCCGTAGCAGCAATCTCTGACGGTTTTCGCCGGTGCTGGCGCGCGCGCCGAGAACTGTCCACATCACCCTGTTTGTCCACAGGTCCGGGAATCGGCTCTGGGTTGCCCGTCGGCGCGGTGGAAGCGTCGATGAGGGAGCCGGGAGGGCCGGCTTCGCGGATCCAGGGGGTGATGTTGTCCGTGAGCATCGCGGTGCGTGCGGGGCGCACGAGAAGGCGAAGATCCCATCTCTCGCTCGGCCGCCGGGGCGAGGAGCTGGCCACCGAGTACCTGCGCGGTCTCGGCCTGGTCGTGCTCAGCCGGAACTGGCGGTGCCGGGAAGGCGAACTGGACGTCGTCGCCACCGACCGCACGACGCTCATCGTCTGCGAGGTGAAGACCAGGGCCGGGAGCGGTTTCGGTGAGCCCGCGGAAGCGGTCACCGAGGACAAGCGGGCCCGCATCCGCCGCATCACGAGCCGGTGGCTCGCGGCGTTCAGGGTCGCCTGGTGTCCGGTGCGGTTCGACGTCATCGCGATCCACTTCCCGCCGGCCGGGCCGCCGAGGCTCCGGCATTTCGTGGGAGCGTTCTGATGCCGCTCGCACGCGCGTGGTCGGTCGCGCTGATCGGCATCGAGGGCAGGCTGGTCGAGATCGAGGCCGACATCGGCGCCGGCATGCCGGGTACGAAGCTCGTCGGGCTGCCCGACGCGGGACTGCGCGAGGCCAAGGACCGTGTCAGGGCTGCGGTCCGCAACAGCGGGGAGAAGTGGCCGGACACCCACGTGACGCTCGGGCTGTCCCCGGCCAACCTCCCCAAGGTCGGCTCGGGCTACGACCTGAGCATCGCGGTGGCGGTCCTCGCGGCCTCCGGCTCCGTTCCGGCCGCCAAGCTGCTGGGCACGGTGCTGCTCGGCGAGCTGGCTCTCGACGGCAGGGTCCGGCCGGTGCGCGGAGTGCTGCCCGCACTCCTGGCGGCCCGCCGGGGCGGCTACCGGCGGGCGGTCGTGCCAGTCGAGTCGCTGTTCGAGGGCGCACTCGTTGACGGGATCGAGGTGGCCGGTGCCGAGCGGCTGACGGAGGTCGTTGCCTGGCTGCGAGGTGACCGGGAGCTGACCCCGCCCGGTCCGCTCGTGGAGGAGGCCGCGCCCGAGGTCCCCGATCTCGTCGACGTCATCGGTCAGCCGGAGGCCCGCTGGGCACTGGAGGTCGCGGCGGCGGGCGGGCACCACCTGCTGATGACCGGTCCGCCGGGCGTCGGCAAGACCATGCTCGCCAAGCGGCTGCCGGGGCTGTTGCCGCCGTTGTCCGACGAGGAGGCGCTGCAGGTCAGTGTCGTGCACTCGGTCGACGGGTCGCTGGAGCCGTCGACGCCGCTGCGCCGTGTGCCGCCGTTCGTCGCGCCGCACCATTCGATCTCGGTGGCGGCGCTCGTCGGCGGCGGTGCCGGGCTCGCATTGCCGGGTGCGATCAGCAAGGCCCACCGAGGGGTGCTCTTCCTCGACGAGGCCGCCGAGTTCGGTGGCGAGCGCCTCGAGTCGTTGCGCACCGTGCTGGAGGAGGGCGAGGTGCGGATCGCCAGGGCCCGCGGAGTGGTCTGCTATCCGGCGAGGTTCCAGTTCGTGCTGGCGACCAACCCGTGCCCGTGCGCTCCGCCGCGCGAAGTCGACTGCTGCTGCACGCCGAACGCCCGGCGCCGGTACCTCAGCCGCCTGTCCGGGCCGCTGCTCGACCGCGTGGATCTGCGGGTCCGCATGCGCCCGATGACGGCGATGAGCGTCCACGAGGGTGGCGTCCCCGAGCCGACCGCGACCGTCCGGGAGCGTGTGCTGCTGGCGAGGGAACGGGCCGCCAAGCGCTGGGCCGAACGAGGCTGGCAGACCAACGCGGAGGTGCCCGGCCCGGCGTTGCGCCGCGACTACGCGCTGCCGGCCGAGGTGACGAGGCTGCTCGACCGCGGCCTCGACCGGGGCGCCATCACCGCCCGAGGCGCGGACCGCTGCCTGCGCATCGCGTGGACCCTGGCCGACCTGGCCGAAGCCGACCGTCCGGATGCGGACCACGTGGCGGCGGCCCTGGAATTCCGTGACCGGAGGGCGGCATGACCCCGAAAGCGACGCCACCTCGGCTCCGCCGCCTGTCTTGGGCTCGCCCCGGCCTCGGTCGAGCCGGGTGCGGCGAAGCGGCGACGGCGATAGCGCTACGCCGGCCCGGCACCTCGCCTCAGCTGCGAGCGAGGCGGTGCGCGAACCCGGTGGATCGTCGCCGGATCGGAGCGGGGCGGCTCTGCGGAAATGGTGCTCCCCGTTCGGTCGGGTTCGGCTCATGGGGTCGTTTCTGTCGCCGTCGCGCCGTGGGCTTGAGTCCGGGTTGGTTGAGGGTGTGGTCGCCAGGCTGTCGGCCCTGGTTGGAGCCGCTGTGTGTCGGGGGTGCGGTATGAGCGCTGGCGGCTCGTCTCGGTTGGGAGCGAGGCGGTGCGTGAACCTGGTGGTTCGTCGCCGGATCGGAGCGGGGCGGTTCTGCGGAAATGGTGCTCCCCGTTCGGTCGGATTTGGCTCATGGGGTCGTTTCTGTCGCCGTCGCGCCGTGGGCTTGAGTCCGGGTTGGTTGAGGGTGTGGTCGCCAGGCTGTCGGCTCTGGTTGGAGCCGCTGTGTGTCGGGGGTGCGGTATGAGCGCGGAGCGGCTGGCGCGGGCGTACCTGCTGCGCGTGGCAGAACCTCCGGCTCCCGCACTGGTTGCCTTCGTCGCCGAGCACGGACCGGTGGAGGCGGCGGCGCTGGTTCGTCGCGGGCACGCGCCGGACGCGGTGATCCAGGAGACGAGTGCGCGCCGGGAGCTGGACCTCGCGCGCCGGGATCTCGACGAGGCCGCGCGGCACGGGGCACGGTTGGTGACCCCCGAGGACGACGAGTGGCCCGCCTGGCCCCTGCTCTCGCTCGAGGTGGCGACCGGCCGGGGTGTTCAGGGTGTCGCGGCTCCGCTCGCGTTGTGGGTCCGTGGCCGCGGCAGGCTGGACGAGGCCGCTCAGGACGCCGTCGCGATCGTCGGCGCACGCGCGGCCACCGACTACGGCGAGCACACCGCCGCCGACCTCGGTTACGCACTGGCCGAACAGGGCGTGCCCGTCTTCTCGGGAGCGGCGTACGGCATCGACGGCGCGGCACATCGCGGGACGCTCACCGGTCATGGCGTCACGGTGGCCGTTCTGGGCTGCGCGCTCGACGCCGGCTACCCCGCGGGGCATGTGGGCCTGCTCAACCGGATCGCCGAGCGCGGCGCGATCGTCAGCGAGTACCCGCCAGGCACCCCGCCCGGCCGGCACCGCTTCCTCGTCCGCAACCGGCTGATCGCCGCGCTCACGGCCGGCACGGTCGTCGTCGAGGCGGGCAGGCGCAGCGGCGCACGCAACACAGCCACCACGGCGGGTGTGCTGGGCAAGGTCGTGATGGCCGTGCCTGGGCCCGTGGGGTCGGCGATGTCGGTCGGCTGCCACGAGCTGATCCGCGATGCTCACGCGACCCTGGTGGCCTCGGTGTCCGATGTCCTCGACACGGTCGGCAGGCTGGGGGTCGGCCGTCCGGACGGAACAGCTCGCCCGCGCCGCCGCACCGATGGGCTCGGCCCGCAGGCGATCCGCGTGCACGAGGCGCTCGGCGAGCGCAGGGGAAAGTCACCGGAGGGCATCGCGACCGAGTCCGGCGTACCCCTCGCGCGGGTGAGGGCGCTGCTGCCGGCGCTGGAACTCGACGGGCTCAGCGAGCGGTGCGAAACCGGCTGGCGGCGGGCGGGCGGCGGCCGGAAGGCGGCGCGTCCGTGAGCCCCGGCACGGCGCGCTCACCTCCGTCCATCCGCCGTCCAGGCCCCCTGGCGCGGCTGCGGCCCCGTTGCCCACAGTGTGAAACCCGGACGCGGCCCTGACTGAACCGCGGTGAACACCACGGTTGCGGGTTGATCATGCGGGCGTGGCGATGCTTGACCATCGGGCGCGCTTGCCGCAGCGTCGGTGACATGGCGTCATCAGCCGTTCGCGGTACGGGAGCCCGCGCGGCGCGCCCTCGTTCGGGGCGTGCCGCGCTGCTGCGTGTTCGTGCGGAGCTGCCGCCGGGGGCGGCCGCTCTCGTGGACGACTACGAGCGCCATCTGCGGTCCGAGAGGGGCCTCTCGGATCACACGATCAGGGCGTATGTGGGTGACGTGGTGTCGCTGCTGGGTTTCCTGCACGGCGTCGGCAGCGAGGGCGCCGACGCCGCGCCCCCGTCGACGGACGGCCTCGACGGGCTGGACGTCGGCGTGCTGCGGGCCTGGCTCGCGAGCCAACGGTCGGCCGGGCGGAGCCGTACCACGCTCGCGAGGCGCGCGGCGGCGGCCAGGGTTTTCACCGCGTGGGCGCAGCGGCGGGGCGAGCTGGCGTCCGATCCGGGTTCGCGGCTCGTCGCGCCGAGAGCACACCGCAAGCTGCCGGGTGTCCTGCGCCCTGAGCAGGCCGGTGAGGTGATGCGGGCCAGCGGCACGGGTGCCGCGGAACGCGAACCCGTCGCGCTGCGGGACCACGCGCTACTCGAGCTGCTGTACGCGACCGGCATTCGCGTGTCCGAGCTGTGCGGCCTCGATCTCAACGACGCCGACTTCGAGCGCCGGGTCGTCCGGGTGCTCGGGAAGGGCAACAAGGAGAGGATGGTCCCGTTCGGGCAACCCGCGGAGCGGGCATTGCGTGCGTGGATCGAGGGGGGTCGCTCCGGGCTGGCGACGGAGTCGTCGGGTGCGGCCTTGTTCCTCGGCGTCAGAGGAGGACGTGTTGACCCGAGGACGGTGCGACGAGTGGTGCACGACGCCGTAGAGTCGGTGCCGGGGGCCGCGGACATGGGCCCGCACGGCCTGCGTCATTCGGCGGCGACACACCTGCTCGAGGGTGGGGCGGATCTTCGCAGCGTTCAGGAACTGCTCGGTCACGCTACGCTAGCTACGACGCAGCTCTACACCCACGTGACCGTCGAGCGGCTGAAGGCGATTCATGACCGAACCCACCCCCGTGCCCAATGACGCCGGTGGAGCTTCGGCTGATGAGCAGGCGCGCCAACGGGATCACTCTGCCGGAAACGGTGGCCCCGTGACCACCCAGCAGCTCGACACGGGAACCACCGCCGAGACAGCCATCCAGGCGCTCTGGCGCGAGTTCGCAACCTCGCCGAGCCAGCGGGTGCGCGACCGGCTCGTGCTGCACTACGCCCCGCTGGTCAAGTACGTCGCAGGCCGGGTGGGCACCGGCCTGCCCACCCACGTCGACGTCGCCGACCTCATCCAGTCCGGGATCTTCGGCCTCGTGGACGCGATCGAGAAGTTCGACCCCGAGCGTGGCCTGCGGTTCGAGACGTACGCGATGCAGCGCATCCGAGGCGCCATCCTCGACGACCTGCGCTCACAGGACTGGGTGCCCCGCGTGATCCGGAGCAGGGCCCGCGAGGTCGAGCGTGCGCTCGACCGGCTCGGCGCACGTCTGCGCCGCACGCCGACCGACGCGGAGCTCGCCACCGAGCTGGGCATCACGCTCGAGGAGCTGCGCGACCTCTACGGCCAGCTGCGGCTCACCAGCGTCGTCGCCCTCGAGGACCTGGTCGCCGCGGGCCGAGACAGCGGCTCCCTCGTGGACTCCCTGCCGGACGAGGACGCCGTCGATCCCGCCGCCGTGCTCGTCGACCGGGACAATCGCCGCCAGCTGGCCGAGGCGATAGCCCAGCTCACCGAGCGTGACCGGATCGTGGTCAGCCTGTACTACTTCGAGAGCCTCACGCTCGCCGAGATCGGCAAGGTCCTCGGCGTCACCGAGTCCAGGGTGAGTCAGCTGCACACCCGCGCCGTGCTGCGGCTGCGCGCCAAGCTCGTCGAGCAGGCCGGCGTCTGAGCCGGGCGCACCGTCAGGCGACCACCCCCTCCCACGGTTTCAGGCGCAGCACGGTGTCCGGCACCACGAGACGGAGCGGATTGAGGTACTCCTCGCCGCGCCGGACACCCCAGTGCAGACACGCCGCGGCAGGGCAGCCGGCGTGCCCTGCCGCGACAGTGCCGATGACCTGTCCCTGCGACACCTGGTCGCCCGCCGAGACCCGCGGCTCGACCGGCTCGTAGGTGGTGCGCAGCCCGCCGTCGTGCTCGACCGACACCACGCCGCGTCCGGCGAGGCGTCCCGCGAAGACGACGTACCCGGGCCCGGCCGCGAGCACGTCCTGCCCGGGACTCGCGACCAGGTCGACCCCACGGTGGCCGGGGCCGTAGGCGTGCTCGGGTGCGTCGAACGGCCTGGCCACGGACGGCGCCGGGGACAGCGGCCAGCCGAATCGCGGCTCGACGACGGACTGCGCCCTCGCCGCTGGCGCGGGTACGACGGCGAGGAGCAGGGTCAGCACGGCGAGCACGGGGTACCGGGCTCGCCGTGCCGGACGGAATGCGGTCATGTGCTCAGGGTGAGGGGTGGGGGACGGTTGTGGAGGGGTGTGGCGAAATCTGTGGACAACCGGGGGTGATGTGGACAACCCGGCTTGTCAGGTGCCGCCGGTTCGAGCCGGTGTCGGGGGTCGGCGTACACTATTGGGCGCGGTCTGTGTGCGCACAGGCTGACTTCGCGTGCACGTGCGCGCTCCATTCCGAGAAGTCGTGAACGGAGCGGACGGCGCCCGGCGGTCTCAGCGGTAAGAACGTAGCCAACGAGTCCGGACGCCGGCACTGCACCAGGGCGGCTGACCACCCGGCCAGCCGCGACAACCGGTCCGCGCGCCGAGCATCTGCCAGGCGCGCACAACACAGAAGAGGTGCGAATCCGGCCATGGCCGTCGTCACCATGAAGCAGCTGCTCGATTCCGGTGTGCACTTCGGGCACCAGACCCGGCGCTGGAACCCGAAGATGAAGCGCTACATCCTCACCGAGCGCAACGGCATCTACATCATCGACCTGCAGCAGACGCTGTCGTACATCGACCGCGCCTTCGAGTTCGTCAAGGAGACGGTCGCGCACGGCGGCACGATCCTGTTCGTGGGCACGAAGAAGCAGGCGCAGGAGGCCATCGCCAACGAGGCGCTGCGCGTTGGCATGCCCTACGTCAACCAGCGCTGGCTCGGCGGGATGCTGACCAACTTCCAGACGGTGCACAAGCGCCTCCAGCGGCTCAAGGAGCTCGAGGCGCAGGAGCAGACCGGTGGGTTCCAGGGCCTGACCAAGCGCGAGATCCTGACGCTCACCCGCGAGAAGGACAAGCTGGAGAAGACCCTCGGCGGTATCCGCGACATGTCCAAGGTACCCAGCGCCGTGTGGATCGTGGACACCAAGAAGGAGCACATCGCGGTCGGCGAGGCTCGCAAGCTCAACATCCCGGTCGTCGCGATCCTGGACACCAACTGCGACCCGGACGAGGTCGACTACCCGATCCCGGGCAACGACGACGCGATCCGGTCGGCCGCGCTGCTGACCAAGGTCGTCGCCGAGGCCGCTGCCGCGGGCCTGATGGCGCGTTCCGGCCGTAACGGCGCCGCCCCCGAGGGCGAGGACAAGCCCGTCGCGTCGGGTGAGCCGCTGGCCGAGTGGGAGCAGGAGCTGCTCGCCGGCTCCGAGTCCGCCGAGCAGGCCGAGCAGACCACCGCTTCCTGAACCACTGACCACCCTGCGCATACCGCGACAGAGAACGGATAACGCACGATGGCGAACTACACCGCGGCAGACGTGAAGCGCCTCCGCGAGCTCACCGGCGCCGGCATGATGAACTGCAAGAAGGCGCTGGAGGAGAGCGACGGCGACTTCGACAAGGCCGTTGAGTACCTGCGCATCAAGGGCGCGAAGGACGTCGGCAAGCGTGCCGAGCGCGCCACCGCCGAGGGCCTCGTCGCCGGTGACGGCGGCGTTCTGGTCGAGCTGAACTCCGAGACCGACTTCGTCGCCAAGAACGAGGAGTTCCAGCAGCTGGCCGACAAGGTCGTCGAGGCGGCCAAGCAGCTGCGCACGAGCGACGTCGAGAAGCTCAAGGCGGCCGAGGTCGACGGCAAGACCGTCAACGACCTGATCCAGGAGCTCTCGGCCAAGATCGGCGAGAAGCTCGAGATCCGCAGGGTCGTCGCCTTCGACGGCCAGGTGACCACCTACCTGCACCGCCGTGGCGCCGGCCTGCCCCCGGCCGTCGGCGTGCTCATCGAGTACACCGGTGACGACGCCGAGGCCGCCCGTGGCGCCGCCCTGCAGGTCGCGGCCCTCAAGCCGAAGTACCTGACCCGCGACGAGGTCCCGGCCGACCTGGTGGAGAACGAGCGCCGGATCGCCGAGCAGACCGCTCGCGAGGAGGGCAAGCCGGAGCAGGCGATCTCCAAGATCACCGAGGGCAAGGTCAACGCGTTCTTCAAGGACGTCGTGCTGCTGGAGCAGCCGTCGGTCACCGACAACAAGAAGACCGTCAAGGCCCTGCTCGACGCGGCAGGCGTGACCGTCACCCGGTTCGCTCGCTTCGAGGTCGGCCAGCAGTAGTCCCGGTCGGCACTTGTGCCCCGTCTCCCGCCAGATCTGGAGGCGGGGCACAGTTGTGAGACAACGGTAGAGCAGCACCTGAACGGGCGGAGGCGACATGAACGAGGACGACACCGACAGGGCCACCGACGGTTACCGGCGGGTGCTGCTCAAACTTGGTGGTGAGATGTTCGGCGGTGGGTCCGTCGGCGTCGATCCCGATGTCGTGCACTCGGTCGCCGCGCAGATCGCCGACGTCGTGCGCGCGGGCGTGCAGATGGCCGTCGTCATCGGCGGCGGCAACTACTTCCGTGGTGCCGAGCTGTCCCAGCGCGGCATGGACCGCGACCGCGCCGACTACATGGCGATGCTGGGCACCGTCATGAACTCACTGGCTCTGCAGGACTTCCTGGAGAAGGAAGGCGTCCCGACCCGGGTGCAGACCGCGATCACGATGGGTCAGGTCGCCGAGCCGTACATCCCGCGCCGCGCGGAGCGCCACCTGGAGAAGGGCCGGGTGGTCATCTTCGGCGCGGGCACCGGCATGCCCTACTTCTCGACCGACACCGCCGCCGCCCAGCGTGCGCTGGAGATCGGCTGCGAGGTCGTCCTCATGGCGAAGGCCGTCGACGGGGTCTACACCGCCGACCCGAAGATCGATGCCGGCGCGAAGCTGTTCGACGAGATCAGCCACCGCGAGGTGCTCGAACGGGGGCTCAAGGTCGCGGACGCCACCGCCTTCAGCCTGTGCATGGACAACAACATGCCGATAATCGTCTTCAACCTCCTCACCGAGGGGAACATCGCCCGCGCGGTGAGTGGTGAGAGGATCGGCACACTGGTCAGTACACCCACACACCTGGAGTAGCCGTGATCGACGAGACCCTCTTCGATGCCGAAGAGAAGATGGAAAAGGCGGTGTCCGTCGCCAAGGAGGACCTGTCGTCGGTACGGACCGGTAGGGCCAACCCGTCGATGTTCTCCCGGATCGTGGTGGAGTACTACGGTGCTCCCACCCCGCTGAACCAGCTGGCCAGCGTGAACATCCCGGAAGCGCGCATGGCCATCGTGAAGCCTTACGACAACTCGCAGCTCGGCGCCATCGAGAAGGCGATCAGAGAGTCCGACCTGGGCGTGAACCCGAGCAACGACGGCTCGATCATCCGCATCGTCATTCCTCAGCTGACCGAGGAGCGCCGCAAGGAGATGGTCAAGGTCGCCAAGGCCAAGGGCGAGGACGCCCGGATCTCGATCCGCAGCGTGCGCCGCAAGGCCAAGGAGGAGCTCGACCGCATCGCCAAGGACGGCGAGGCGGGCGAGGACGAGGTCGCCAGGGCGGAGAAGGAGCTCCAGCACCTCACCGACAAGTACGTCCACCAGGTCGAGGAGCTCGTCAAGCACAAGGAAGCCGAGCTGCTCGAGGTCTGATGACGAAGGTGAGCGAACACCAGGAGGAACGCGAGGACGCGGCCGACCCTGGGCAACCACCCGAGCCGGCGAAGAAAGCCTCGCGGGCCGGCCGTGACCTGCGCGCGGCCATCGCCGTTGGCGTGGCACTGGGGGCGACGATCCTGGTGTCGCTGTTCACCGTCCGCTACCTGTTCATCGGCGTCATCGCGGCGGCGATCGCGGTCGGCACGATCGAGCTGGCCACGGCGTTCCGCAAGGCCGCCGACATCAAGGTCGCGCTCGTCCCGGTGCTGGTCGGTGGCCAGGCGATGATCTGGCTCGCGTGGCCGTTCGGCCGTGAGGGCGCTTTGACGGCGTTCGTGCTGACCGTGCTGGTGTGCCTGCTCTGGCGGCTGCGGGGTGGCGCGGACGGCTACCTGCGTGACGTCGGTGCGTCGGTGTTCGCCGCCGCCTACCTTCCGCTGTTCGCGGCCTTCGCCGCCATGCTGGTGCCGCCGGAGGACGGCGTCGGCCGTGTGCTGTCGTTCATGATCGTCGTGGTGGCGTCCGACACCGGCGGCTACGTCGCCGGGGTGCTGCGCGGCAGGCACCCGATGGCGCCGACGATCAGCCCGAAGAAGACCTGGGAGGGCTTCGCGGGCTCGTTGACGGCCGGGATCGGGGCGGGCGCCCTCTGCCTGCAGTTCCTGCTCGAAGGCATGGCGTGGCAGGGCGTCCTCTTCGGCGCCGCGATCGTGCTGACCGCGACTCTCGGCGACCTGATGGAGTCGCTGATCAAGCGGGACCTCGGCATCAAGGACATGGGCAACACCCTGCCGGGGCACGGCGGGCTGATGGACCGGCTCGACTCACTGCTGCCGTCGGCGGTCGTGTCCTGGCTGCTGCTCAGCGCGTTCGTGGCGACGGGCTGAGCGGCTCGCCGCCACGCCGTCAGTCGTCGTAGGGGTCGTCCACCTCGGCCTTACCGACCCCGGTGTCGACCGGCCGCGAGTGGTCGACGATCGAGAACACCGCGCCGCCGGGGTCGGCGAGCACCGCTGTCCTGCCGAACGGCGTGTCGAACGGAGCCGTGACCACGTTGCCGCCGAGCATGAGCGCCTGCCCCGCGATGGCATCGGTGCCGCGTGCGGGGTCGGCCTCGAAGTAGATCATCCAATGTGGTGGGACGGTGGCCTGGTACGACGGGTCCATCGCGTACCGGTACAGCACGGGCTCGTGGTCGAGCCGCCATTCCACGTAGTCGATGCCGCCCTGGCCGATCTGCTGGCTCGTGAACTCGAAAAGCCTGCAGTAGAACTGATCCGCGCTCGGCCCGTCGTGCGTGTTGAGGTCAGCACCGGTGAAGGAGCCGGGCAGCGAGGTGGCGAACGACCAGTCGCCGGGCGGCTGCCAGAACACCACGGGTGCCCCGCTCGGGTCGACCGCGTGCAGGATGCTGCCGCGGTCGGGGATGTCCACCGGTCCCAGCGTGATCGTCCCGCCGAGGTGCTGGACCCACTCCGCCGTGTTCACGGTGTTGCCGACCGCGAGATGCACCATCCAGCCGGTCGGCTGGTCGCTTGCGGCCTGGTACAGGCCACCTGCCTGGAGGTCGTGCAGCACGGCGATGGTGTAGCGCCGGTTCACGGTGGCGGGATCGCGTTTGATGAAGAACTCCCAGCCGAAGAGCTCGCCGTAGAAGTCTCTCGCCGCCTGCTCGTTCGCGGACGCCAGCTCGATCCAGCACGGAACCCCGGCCGGTAGCAGCGATGGGGGAATGGGCATACCGACGGACATACGCAGAACTCTCCCTGGCGATGGGCCCCCCGGCACATACCGCGCCGATGATGTTACGGGGTTCCTCCCGGGGATACGCTGGTTGTCGTGAAAAGGTTCGTGCGCAAGGTGGAAGTCATCCCCAGCCCCAACATCTGGTACCACGCCGACGCGTACGAACTCGAGAACCACGCGCAGGACGTGGACGGGGAGATCTGGCGAGCTCTCGCGGAAGCGGTGTCGTGGCGGGGCCGCAGCGTGCTCGACATCGGGTGTGGTGACGGCTTCCACCTCGCCCGGTTCGCTGAGACCGCGGCGTCGGTCGTCGGCGTGGAGCCCCATCCCCCGCTCGTGCGCCGTGCCGAGCGCAGGGTCGCCGGATGCGAGAACGTCGTGGTGCGAAAGGGAACCGCGCAGCGGATGCCGCTGCGAGACGCGTCGGTGGATGTGGTGCACGCGCGGACTGCGTACTTCTTCGGTCCCGGTTGCGAGCCCGGCTTGTCCGAAGCCGACCGGGTGCTGAAGCCGGGCGGAACGCTCGTGATCGTCGACCTCGACGCCCGGCACTCGCCCTACGGCGACTGGATGCGGGCGGATCTGCCGCATTACGACCCGGACAAAGTGGACGAATTCTTCGCCGCAGCGGGATTCTCCTGCCGCCGGGTGCAGACGCGCTGGCGGTTTCCCGACCGTGCGGCCATGGAAGCGGTGCTGCGGATCGAGTTCAGTCCCAGGGTTGCCGAGCGGGCCGTCGAGGAGACGGCCCGCCGCAACCCGGGCCTCCTGGGACCGCTGGAGCTTCCGGTCGGCTACCGCGTTCTGGTGCGCGGCAAGCCCACCGGGCTCGTTCACTCATCGTCGGCAGGGGCTTCGCCGAGGATGCCGTAGAGGGCGCGCCGCGCCTCGTCGATCACCTCGACCGCCCTGGCCTTCTGCTCGCTGGAGGCGACCAGTGAAACCTGGTGCATGGCGCCCATCAGCGCGGCGGATGCCTCCCGCAGCTTGATTTCGTTGGGATCCGCGCCCTCGGCGAAGTGCTCCCACGGTGGGGTGCCCAGCTTCTCCGCGGCGGCGCGGCCCTCCTCGGTCAGTTCGAAGAGGCGCTTGCCGCCGTCCTCGTCGCTGCGCACGAGGCCCTCGTCGGCGAGCAGTTGCAACGTGGGGTAGACCGAGCCGGGGCTCGGGCGCCAGAACCCGCCGCTGCGCTCACCGATCTCGCCGATGATCTCGTAGCCGTGGCGAGGCTGCTCGGCCAGCAGAGCCAGGATCGCCGAGCGGACGTCGCCGCGCCGCCCTCGCCTGCCGGGGCCTCCCGGCCTCGGGTGCGGGCGACCGCGCCTGCCAGGGCCGAAGCCGGGAGGGAAGTCGCCGAAAGGGCCGCGGCCGCGGGGGCCGAAAGCGGGCCTGCCGTGTTCGTGGGCGAAGTGGTGTCTTTCGTGTCTCATGATGATGTCGAACCTTCCTAGCGAACTATCTCGACATGTTCACGATATATCGGAAACAGTCGGAGAGCAAGGACCGGGTTCATGGGACAATGGAGAACGCTATGACTGCCCTCCCCCTTGTTTTCGACGCTCCCCGCCGTGGCCTGCCCAAGCGGCACCTCGCCGACCTGACCGTCGCCGAGCGTGCCGAGGCCGTCGCCGCGCTCGGTGAGAAGCCCTTTCGCGCCAAGCAGCTGTCGAACCACTACTTCTCCCGGCTCACCGTCGATCCGGAGGACATGACCGACATCCCGGCCGCCTCGCGACAGCGGCTGGTCGACGAGCTGATGCCGGCTCTGCTCACGGAGGTCCGCGCGCTGGCGTGCGACGACGGGACGACACGCAAGACGTTGTGGCGGGCACACGACGGCACGCTGCTCGAGAGCGTGCTGATGCGCTATCCGGACCGGGCCACGCTGTGCATCTCCAGCCAGGCCGGGTGCGGGATGGCCTGCCCGTTCTGCGCGACCGGCCAGGGCGGGCTCGACCGCAACCTCTCGACCGCCGAGATCGTCGACCAGGTGCGCGCGGCGGCCGCGGTGATGCGGGACGGGCTGATGCCGGGCGGGCCCGGCCGGCTGTCGAACATCGTGTTCATGGGCATGGGGGAGCCGCTCGCGAACTACAACCGCGTGCTGGCGGCGGTGCGCAGGATCACGGACCCGGCGCCGGCGGGGCTGGGCATCTCGCAGCGTTCGGTGACGGTGTCCACGGTGGGGCTCGCGCCGGCGATCCGTCGGCTCGCGGACGAGAAGATGCAGGTGCGGCTGGCGGTGTCGCTGCACACACCGGACGACGAGCTGCGCGACACACTCGTGCCGGTGAACAACCGGTGGCCCGTATCGGAGGTCCTGGAGGCGGCGCGGTACTACGCGGACTCGACGGGGCGCCGGGTGTCGATCGAGTACGCGCTGATCCGGGACGTCAACGACCAGCCGTGGCGGGCGGATCTGCTGGCGTCGCGGCTGAGGGAGCACCTGGGCCAGCTGGTGCACGTCAACGTGATCCCCTTGAACCCGACGCCGGGCAGCAAGTGGGACGCCTCGCCGAAGCCGGTGGAGCGGGAGTTCGTGCGCCGGGTCAACGCCGGGGGTGTGGCGTGCACGGTGCGAGACACCCGTGGGCAGGAGATCGCCGCGGCGTGCGGACAGCTCGCGGCGGAGGGCTGAGTTCCTTCCCGTCCGGCAGGGGCTGGTTCGGGCGAACCGGTCACACGACGCTGACCGGCGCCTTTACCTCGCGGAGCCGCTCGGTCAGCGCGCGAACCGGACCGCCGATGCCGCGCGCCTGTTGGCCGTCACGCCGGAGGAGGATGCCACGAGGACTTGTTGCCGCGGCCTGCCGAGAAGCACGGAGACCTGCGCCCCGACGACGCCGGGCAGGTCCTGGTCGCCCGGTCCCGGCCGGGACGTGAGTCAGCGGCGCCAGCTGGTGCGGCGGCGGCGCATGTCGAGCACCAGCCCGAAGGCGACCGAGAGGGCCAGGCCGACCAGCCACACGTTCTCGGTGTTGTTCTCGTGGTTGCCGATCAGCATGACCAGCAGCGCGAACACGGTGAACCAGCCCGCGAACCGCGTGGCCTTCGGGAAGCCGCCGTGCCAGCCCCACTCCGCCGACGGCTCGTCGCGGGGGTCGACCTCGGTGCCGCTGCGCTTCTCGATCGCCTTGCCTGCCACGATCACTCCTCACCTGCCATCACATGCGCTCCGATGATCCCACATGCCTGCCGTCCGGCCGCGAGGGCCGTCCGCGAGAATGGTCACCGATGAACGATCCACGCAGTGTGCTCGTCCTCGGCTCGACGGGTTCGATCGGCACGCAGGCGCTCGACGTCGCCGCGCGCAACCCCGGCCTGTTCCGCGTCGCCGGGCTCGCCGCGGGCGGCTCCGACCCGCGGGCGCTGGCCGCCCAGGTGATCGCCCACGAGGTCGATGCGGTGGCCGTGACCAGGCCGACCGCGATGGAGGACCTGCAGCTCGCGCTGTACGCCGAGGCACAGCGGCGCGGCTACGCGCAGGGCGAGTTCCGGCTGCCGAGGATCTTCGCCGGGGGTGACGCGGTGCTCGAGCTGATCGCCGCCGTGCCCGTCGACGTCGTGCTCAACGGCATGCCGGGCTCGCAGGGGCTCGCGCCGACGCTGAAGGCGCTGGAGACCGGCGCGTCCCTGGCGCTCGCCAACAAGGAGTCGCTCATCGCGGGCGGGCCGCTGGTGCTGCGGGCGGCGAAGCCGGGCCAGATCGTGCCCGTCGACTCCGAGCACTCCGCACTGGCGCAGGCGCTGCGCGGCGGCAGCGCCGACGAGGTAGATCGGCTCGTGCTCACCGCGTCCGGGGGGCCCTTCCGTGGCCGGACCCGCGAGCAGCTGGAAGGCGTCACGGTGGAGGACGCCCTCAAGCACCCGACGTGGGCCATGGGCCCGCTCGTGACGATCAACTCGGCGACCATGGTCAACAAGGGGCTCGAACTGATCGAGGCGCACCTGCTCTTCGACATCCCGTGTGACCGGATCGACGTCGCCGTGCACCCGCAGTCGGTGGTGCACTCGATGGTCACGTTCGTCGACGGCTCCACGCTGGCGCAGGCCAGCCCACCCGACATGCGGCTGCCCATCGCGCTGGCGCTGAACTGGCCCCGCCGCGTGCCCGGCGCCGCCGCGGCGTGCCGCTGGGACACGGCGACGGCGTGGACGTTCGAGGCGCTCGACGACGAGGCGTTCCCCGCCGTCGAGCTCGCCAGGCACGTCGGCGCGGAGGGCGGCTGCCTGCCCGCGGTGTTCAACGCCGCGAACGAGCAGCTCGTCGAGGGATTCCTGGCGGGGAACACCAGCTTCACGTCCATCGTGGACACTGTCAGCATGGTGGTCGAGGCGGCCGGCGAGTGGGGTCGTGAACCCCGCGACGCCGAGGACGTCTTTGCCGCGGAACGGTGGGCGCGCGAACGCGCTCGGGCAATCAGCACGGGAGGGAAGTAGCGCGTGCTCGTCTACATCCTGGGAGTCGCGCTCTTCGCGCTCGGCATCTGCGTGTCGGTCGCGCTGCACGAGGCGGGGCACATGCTCACCGCGAAGGCCTTCGGCATGAAGGTCCGGCGGTACTTCGTGGGCTTCGGGCCCACGATCTTCTCGTTCCGCAGGGGCGAGACCGAGTACGGCCTCAAGGCCATCCCGCTCGGCGGCTTCTGCGACATCGCGGGCATGACCGCGCTCGACGAGGTCACCCCCGACGAGGCGCCGCGGGCGATGTACCGCTTCAAGACCTGGAAGCGCACCGTGGTGCTGTCCGCGGGGTCGTTCACGCACTTCGTGCTGGGCTTCATCGTGCTGTACCTGATGGCGATCACGATGGGCCTGCCGAACCTGACCAACAAGCCCGTGGTCGACGAGGTCTCCCAGTGCGTGCGGGGCGGCACCACCGCTGAGCAGATCAACAACCCGGTGTGCCAGCCGGGCGACCCTGCGCCCGCGCTGGCGGCGGGCGTGCAGTCCGGCGACGAGATCGTCTCCGTGGGTGGCACGCCGACTCCGCAGTGGAGCGACCTGCTCGTCGCCGTGCAGGGCGCCTCCGGCCCCACCGAGGTCGAGGTGCTGCGCGACGGCGAGACGATGACCCTGACCGTCGACGTGCCGCGGGTCACCAGGCCCGCCGACAACGGCGGCACCGAGCAGGTGGGGGCCATCGGCGTCGCGCCGGCGAGCCTGCTGCCGTACGGGCCGGTCGCCGCGCTCGGCGGCTCACTGAGCTTCACCGGCGACATGCTGGTGGAGACCTGGAACCGGCTGCTGGAGTTCCCCGAGCGCATCCCGGCCGTCGTCGAGGCCATCTTCGGCGGCGAGCGTGACCCGAACACCCCGGTCAGCGTGGTGGGCGCGAGCCGCATCGGCGGCGAGGCCGTGGAGCAGGGTCTGTGGGAGGTCTTCCTGTTCCTGCTCGCGAGCCTCAACTTCTTCGTCGGCATCTTCAACCTGCTGCCGCTGCTGCCGCTCGACGGCGGGCACATCGCGGTGACGTGGTACGAGCGGGTCCGGGACTGGTTCCGCAAGCTGCGTGGCAAGGTGCCCGGTGGTCCGGTCGACTACACCAAGCTCAATGCCGTGACGGCGGTCATCGTCGTCATTGGCGGTGCTGTCGTGTTGCTCACGGTGACCGCCGACATCGTCAACCCGATCCGGCTCTCACCGTGACGGGGCAGGGGTTCGCCCGCCGGTGAACCCCTGCTGTGCTCGCTGCCGCGTTCTCCGTGCCCACCATCACGGTGGACGCTGTTCACCCCATCCCGTAGGCACGCTGACGTATCGTTGGTGCCGACGCGTTCGTAGACCGTTTGCAGAGGATTCGATGACCGTCGATCTTGGCTTGCCAGCCACCCCGCCGCCCGTACTCTCCGAACGCCGCAAGACCCGCCAGCTGCAGGTAGGCACCGTCGGCGTCGGCAGCGACCACCCCATCTCGGTGCAGTCGATGACCACCACCGTCACCGCCGACGTCAACGCCACCCTGCAGCAGATCGCCGAGCTGACCGCCGCGGGCTGCGACATCGTGCGCGTGGCCTGCCCGAGCGCCGACGACGCCGAGGCGCTGCCCGCGATCGCGAAGAAGTCGCAGATCCCGGTGATCGCCGACATCCACTTCCAGCCCAAGTACGTGTTCGCCGCGATCGAGGCCGGCTGCGCCGCGGTGCGCGTGAACCCCGGCAACATCAAGAAGTTCGACGACAAGGTGGCCGAGATCGCCCGCGCCGCCAAGGACCACGGCACCCCGATCCGCATCGGCGTCAACGCCGGTTCGCTGGACAAGCGGCTGATGGAGAAGTACGGCAAGGCCACGCCGGAGGCGCTCGCGGAGTCGGCGCTGTGGGAGGCGTCCCTGTTCGCCGAGCACGACTTCCACGACCTGAAGATCTCGGTCAAGCACAACGACCCCGTGGTCATGGTGCGGGCCTACGAGATCCTCGCCGAGCAGTGCGACTACCCGCTGCACCTGGGCGTCACCGAGGCCGGTCCCGCTTTCCAGGGCACCATCAAGTCGGCCGTCGCGTTCGGCGCGCTGCTGCGGCAGGGCATCGGCGACACGATCCGCGTGTCGCTGTCCGCGCCGCCGGTGGAGGAGGTCAAGGTCGGCACGCAGATCCTGCAGTCGCTGAACCTGCGGCCGCGCAAGCTGGAGATCGTCTCGTGCCCGTCGTGCGGGCGCGCGCAGGTGGACGTCTACAAGCTCGCCGACGAGGTCACCGCGGGACTGGAGGGCATGGAGGTGCCGCTGCGCGTGGCCGTCATGGGCTGCGTCGTCAACGGTCCCGGCGAGGCGCGCGAGGCCGACCTCGGCGTGGCGTCCGGCAACGGCAAGGGCCAGATCTTCGTCAAGGGCGAGGTGATCAAGACGGTGCCCGAGCACCAGATCGTCGAGACGCTCATCGAGGAGGCCATGCGCATCGCCGAGGAGTCGGGCGAGACCGGCGGCGAGCCGGTCGTCACGGTGAGCTGAGGGCCCGTGGCCTTCGAGTTGGGGGTCTACTCCTTCGGAGAGATCACCCCGGACCCGGCGACGGGAGCCGTGCCGACGGCGCGGCAGCGCCTGCGCGACTACCTGGAGCAGGCCGCCGTGGCCGACCAGGCCGGGCTGGACGTCTTCGCGATCGGAGAGCACCACCGCGGCGACTTCGCCGTCTCCGCGACGTCCGTGGTGCTCGCGGCCATGGCGGAGCGCACGGAGAGGATCCGGCTCTCCAGCGCGGTCACCGTGCTCAGCTCGGAGGACCCGGTGCGGGTGTTCCAGCAGTACGCCACGCTGGATCTGCTGTCCGACGGGCGCGCGGAGATCATCGCGGGCAGGGGCTCGTACATCGAGTCGTTCCCGCTCTTCGGCTACGACCTCGCCGACTATGACGCGCTGTTCGCCGAGAAGCTCGACCTGCTGCTGGCCCTGCGGGAGCGGAACCCGATCACGTGGTCGGGCCGCTTCCGGGCCCCGTTGAACAGCGCCGACGTCGCACCGCGTCCGTTGCAGGAGAAGCTGCCGATCTGGGTCGCGGTGGGCGGGACACCCGCGTCCGTGGTCCGGGCGGGCAGGCTCGGGCTGCCGCTCGCGCTGGCGATCATAGGCGGGCCGCTGGCGCGGTTCACGCCGTTCGCCCAGCTGTACCGGCAGGCGGCGGAGGAGGCCGGGCACGATCCAGCGACGCTGCCGCTGAGCATCAACTCGCCCGGCTTCGTCGCACCGACGAGCCAGGCCGCGCGCGATCTGTCCTACCCGTACTTCGACCGCGGCATGCTGGAGAACTTCCACGAGCGCGGGCACGGTTTCCACACCCCGCGCGATGCCTACGACGCCCAGTCGTCCAGGGCCGGTGCGCTCGTGGTGGGCAGCCCGCAGGAGATCATCGACAAGATCATGTACCAGCACGAGCTGTTCGGGCACCAGCGGCTGCTGATCCAGCTCGCTTTCGGGGGCGTGCCGCAGAAGGAGACCCTGCGGGCGATCGAGCTGCTCGGAACCGAGGTCGCGCCCGTCGTCCGCCGCGAGATCGGGGGCTAGGGTCGAGGCCATGGGCCGCGACGACTTCGCCGTCCGGGCGCCGCATCCCGCGCTGCGGCCCCTCGTCACGCGCTACATCGGCTACTCCCAGCGGCAGAACACGCTGACCGTCCACCGCGGCCTGCCCAGCAGGCACGTCACGTTGATCATCAGCCTCGCCGAACCCGTCCGCGTCGTCGGGATGCCGAGGCCCGACCAGGCACCCGGCTCCTTCGCCGGGCTCGTCGGCGGCATGCACACCGGTCCCGCGCTGATCGAGCAGGACACCGTGCAGGCCGGGATACACCTGGAGCTCAACCCGCTCGGCACGTACGCCCTGCTCGGCGTGCGGGCGGCCGATCTCTCCGGCTACGTCGTGGACCTCGCCGATCTCGGCTCGCCCGCGATGGCGGCGCTGCCAGGGCGGCTCGCGTCCGCGCCGGAGTGGGAGAGCCGGTTCGATCTGCTCGACGAGGTCCTGCTCGGCCGGCTCGACGACGTGCCAGAGCCCGCGCCGGAGATCAGCTGGGCGTGGCGGCGGATGATCGGCGCGGGCGGCACGCTGCGGGTCGACGCGCTGGCGCGCGAGGTCGGCTGGAGCAGGCGGCACTTCGGCGAGCGGTTCTCCCGCGAGCTGGGCCTTTCGCCGAAGCAGGCGGGGCGCGTGCTGCGGTTCGAGCGCGCGGGCAGGCTCCTGCGGGCGGGCCATCGCGGAGGGCTCGCCGAGCTGGCCGTGCGGTGCGGCTACCACGACCAGGCCCACCTGACCAACGAGTGGCGTGCCCTCGCGGGGTGCCCGCCGGGCACGTGGATCGCCGAGGAGCTCCCATTTCTGCAATACGAGGCGGGGTGGCCCGGCGCAGACTCGGGGGCATGAACAACCCAGGAATCTGGCCGGCACTGCTGTACGACGACGCCGAAGCGGCCCGGCGTTTTCTTGTCGACGTGTTCGGCTTCACCGAGGCGCTCGTGGTCCATGACGACGACGGCGCGACGATCGTCCACGCCGAACTGCGGTGGCCCGAGGGTGGCGGCGTGATGCTGGGCACGCGCGGGCACGGGCACAAGGGCGTCGAGGAGCCGACCGCGCGGACACAGTGGCTCTACGTGGTGACCGCCGACCCCGACGCTGTGTACCGGCGGGCGCTCGACGCGGGCGCGACGATCACCGAGAAGCCCTACGACACCGACTACGGCTCGCGCAACGTCGGCATCGCCGATCCCGAGGGCAACGGGTGGACCTTCGGTACCTACCAGGGCGCGTGATCGATTCTCCGGGGCCGACCGGGGGTTCTTTTTTCCGTTCGCGCCCGGCATCTGGCAGGCTGGGAGCGTGTTGCGGCTTGCAGGTGCGCGGCTGCTCGACGACAGCGACTACCCGGCGGTCCGGGCCGCGCTCGCCGCGGACCCCGTGGGTAGCTGCATGGTCTCCGCGCGCGTCGAGGTGGCCGGGCTGGATCCATGGCGGCTTGGTGGGGAGCTCTGGGGAGCGGACGGCAGGACCGCCCGCTCCGGTGCGTTGCACGGCCTGTGTTTCTCCGGGCCGAACATGATCCCGTTGCGGGGCAACGCCGCGGCACTGCGGTCGTTCGCCGACCGTGCGCTGCGCAGGCAGCGCACGTGCTCGTCGCTCGTCGGGCCCTCCGAGCAGGTGCTGGGGCTGTGGGACGAGCTGGTGGCCGAATGGGGTCCCGCCCGCGAGGTCCGGCACGACCAGCCGCTGATGGCGCTCGACCGCCTCCCGGCGGTGCCCGTCGACCGCGAGGTGCGGCCGGTGCGGCCCGACGAGCTCGACCGGTACCTGCCTGCGGCGATCGCGATGTTCGTCGAGGAGGTCGGCGTCGACCCGCGCGCCGGCGACGGCGGCGCCAGCTACCGGGCCAGGGTCGCCGAGCTGATCGCCGGCGGCCGGGCGTTCGCCCGCTTCGAGAACGGCGAGGTCGTGTTCAAGGCCGAGATCGGTGCGTTGTCGGAAACGGTGGGCCAGATCCAGGGCGTGTGGGTGCACCCCGACCGCCGCGGTCACGGCCTCGGTTCCGCGGGCACCGCCGCGGTCTCCACCCGGCTCATCCGCGGCATGGGCCGGGTGGCGAGCCTGTACGTCAACTCGTTCAACTCGCCCGCGCTCGCCGCCTACCGCAAGATCGGGTTCCGGCAGGTCGGCCGGTACGCCACTGTGCTGTTCTGAGTGTCGCGGGCGGATCCGCCGGTCCGGTCTGCATACTGATCAGTCGTGCGTGAACGTCACCGGATCGGCGCGGCGCTGGCGTGCGCCGCGCTCGTGGTCAGCGGTTGCAGTGTGTTCGGCGGGCCGGACCCCGGGGACACGGTCGGTGAGTTCCTCGAGGCGTTCGCGGGCGGGGACACCGCCGCGGCCGCCGGGCTTACCGACCGGCCGGAGGCCGCCAAGGCCGTGCTCGACCAGGCGCGTGGGGCGCTCGAACCGAAGTCGATCGGCACGTCCGTCGGCGAGGTCGCCGAGGAGGGCGAGGCCGGGGCGACCGTGGGCTACCGGCTCGAGTGGCAGCTCGGTGAGAAGCGGCGGTGGGCCTACGACGCGAGGGCGCGGCTGCACCAGGCCGACGGCGAGTGGAAGCTGCGGTGGGAGCCTGCGCTGGTGCATCCGGAGCTGGGCATGCAGCAGGGGCTCGCGCTGCGGACCGAGACCCCGCCGCCGGCGCCGGTGCTCGACCGCGACGGCGCGCCGCTGCTGCAGGCCGACACCGTGATCGGCGTGGTCGTCGACGGCGAGGCGGCGGGGGAGCGGCTGGACGACGTCGCGGGCACGCTCGCGGACCAGCTCGGCAGGCTGGAGCCGAGCATCACCAAGCGGTCGATCCTCGACGGCGTCAGGGGCACCGAGCAGGGCAAGGGCTACCTCGTGGCGAGCCTGCGCTCGGCCGACTACCAGTCGGTCAAGCCGGCCATCTACGACCTGCCGGGCGTGCGTTTCACGAGCGACGAGCGGCTGCTCAGCGCTGAGCGCGGGCTCGGCAGCCAGGTGCTGCCCGCGATCCGGAGCGAGGTAGCCGACCGCGTCGCGGGCCGGGAGGGCTGGCGTGTGGTGACCACCGACCCGACGGGGGCGGAGATCGCGGAGCTGCATGCCGAGCAGGCGCGCCCTGCGGACGCCGTGCCGGCCACGCTCAGCCGTCGCGCACAGGAGGCCGCCGAGGACGCGCTGCGGGACGTCGCCAAGCCCGCGGCCATCGTGGCGTTGCAGGCCTCGACCGGTGAGCTGCTGGCGGTCGCCCAGAACGAGGCAGCCGACGAGCAGGGCGCGATCGCGCTGACCGGCCGTTACCCGCCCGGCTCGACGTTCAAGATCGCCACCGCGGCGGCGGCCCTTTCCAATGGCAACGCCGGGCCGGGCACGTTGGTCGACTGCCCACCGACGACGACCATCGAGGGCAGGCGCATCCCCAACGACGACGAGTTCGGCCTCGGCAGGGTGCCCCTGCACACGGCGTTCGCCCGCTCATGCAACACGACGTTCGCGCGCCTGGCCGTTGACCTGCCCCCGGACGCGCTCACCAAGGCGGCGCGCGACCTGGGCATCGGCGCCGACTTCGTGATCCCCGGCATCACCACGATCACCGGGTCCGTGCCGCCAGCCGAGGAGACCGTGCAGCGTGCGGAGAACGGCTTCGGGCAGGGCAAGACGCTCGCGAGCCCGTTCGGGCTGGCGGTGGCGGCGGGCACGGTCGCGGCGGGCAAGACGCCGGTGCCGAGCCTGCTGAAGGGCGAGCGGACCGAGGCGACCCAGCTCGGCGAGCCGATCGGCGAGGACGTGCTGTCGGC
Source organism: Prauserella sp. PE36 (assembly GCF_003311655.1). Classification (NCBI taxonomy): domain Bacteria; kingdom Bacillati; phylum Actinomycetota; class Actinomycetes; order Pseudonocardiales; family Pseudonocardiaceae; genus Prauserella; species Prauserella sp. PE36. Next base: position 110,685 of record NZ_QEQT01000059.1, read on the forward strand.
GCTACGGACGATGATGCGCGAGGTGGTGACCGACGGCACGGCCACCGCGCTGGCCGGCCTGCCCGGTGTGCACGGCAAGACGGGAACGGCGCAGTTCGGCGACGGCACCCGCTCGCACGGCTGGTTCGCCGGGTACCAGGGCGACGTCGCGTTCTCGGTGCTGACGGTCGACGCGGGCAGCTCCGCGCCCGCCGTCGAGGCCGCACAGCGGTTCCTCGGTGGACTCCGATAAGTGCTACCATGTAGCACATGGAGACCATCGGGGTGCGCGAGCTGCGGCAGAGCGCGAGCGTGTACCTGCGGCGGGTGGCGGCGGGAGAGTCGTTCACCGTGACCGACCGGGGCAGGCCGGTCGCCGAGCTGCGGCCGACCTCGGGCGGTGGCGGCATCGACGAGCTGCTCGCCAGGGGCGACATCCTGCCGCCGGAGCGGCCGACCGGTGTGCTCGGCGGCGACCTGCCGGAGCCGCTGGATCTCGGCTTCTCCGGCTCGGACGAGCTGCGGCGGCTCCGGGACGAGGAACGCTGGTGATCTACTTAGACACGTCGGCGCTGGTCAAGCTCGTCGTGAAGGAGAACGAGACCCCCGAGCTGCTGTCGTGGCTGCGGGAGCACGGCGGCACGCGTAAAGGCAGCTCGATGCTCGCGAGGGTCGAGCTGCCCCGCGCCGTGCGCAGGGGCGGCGACGTTGCCTACCTGCGGGCACAGCTCGTGCTCGGCGATCTCCTGCAGCTGCCCATGACCGCCGCGGTGCTGGACGCCGCAGGCTCCCTGCCCGGGCCGCTGCGCTCACTGGACGCCATCCACCTCGCGTCGGCCATGCGGGTCCGCGCCGAGCTCCAGTACCTGGTCGCCTACGACCAGCGGCTGCTGGAGACCGCGCGACTGGCCGGTCTCCCCATCGCGTCTCCCGGGGCGTCGTAGGCTGGGGACCATGCCCGTTCGTGCCCCGCTCCAGCCTGGCGTGCAGACGCCGGTCCGTTCCGTCCCCTCCGCCATCGCGCGCCCCGAGTACGTCGGCAAGCCCGCGCCGCAGCGTGACTCCGGCAACGGCGTGCGGACGCCCGAGGTCATCGAGGCCATGCGGGTGGCGAGCAGGATCGCCGCGCAGGCGCTGGAGGAGGGCGGCAAGGCCGTCAAGCCGGGCAACACCACCGACGACATCGACAAGGTCGTGCACGAGTTCCTGCTCGACCACGGCGCCTACCCGTCGACGCTGGGCTACCGCAACTTCCCCAAGTCGTGCTGCACCTCGCTCAACGAGGTCATCTGCCACGGCATCCCCGACTCGACCGTGATCGAGGACGGCGACATCTGCAACATCGACGTCACCGCGTACATCGGCGGCGTGCACGGCGACACCAACGCGACGTTCCTCGCCGGGGACGTCTCCGAGGAGGTGCGGTTACTCGTCGAGCGCACCCACGAGGCGACCATGCGCGCGATCAAGGCCGTGCGTCCCGGCAGGCAGCTGAACGTGATCGGCAGGGTGATCGAGTCCTACGCCAAGCGGTTCGGCTACGGCGTGGTCCGCGACTTCACCGGGCACGGCGTCGGGCCGGCCTTCCACACCGCGCCGACCGTGCTCCACTACGAGGAGCCGTCGGTCACCACGGTGATCGAGCAGAACATGACGTTCACGATCGAGCCGATGATCACCCTCGGCACCATCGACTACGACGTCTGGGACGACGACTGGACGGTCACCACCAAGGACAAGAAGTGGACCGCCCAGTTCGAGCACACGATCCTCGTCACCGAGAGCGGCGCCGAGATCCTCACACTGCCCTGAGGTAGCTCCGTCCCACACAACCCACCCCCGGGTTGTGGCCTGCGCACACATGGTTGACGGGGTGTTCTGCTCGTACCGTCAACTGCCATGACCAGCACCTCCCTGCACGGCAGGACCGCACTCGTCACCGGCGGCGCGAGCGGCATCGGGCGCGCCTGCGTGCAGGCGCTGAGCGAGGCCGGGGCGAAGGTGCACCTCGTCGACGCCGACGCCGACGGAGCCTCGGCGACAGCCGAGGAGACCGGTGCCGTCGCGCACGTGGCCGACCTCACCGACCCCGCCGCCGTCGCCGGGTTGCCCGCCGAGGTCGACGTGCTCGTGAACAACGCCGGCTTCCAGCACATCGCCGCCATCCCGGACTTCCCGCCCGAGAAGTTCTCCGCGATGCAGCAGCTGATGGTCACCACGCCGTTCCTGCTGATGCGGCACTGCCTGCCCGCGATGTACGAGCGCGGCTGGGGCAGGCTGATCAACATCTCCAGCGTCCACGGCGTGCGCGCGAGCCCGAACAAGGCCGCCTACGTCGCCGCCAAGCACGGCCTCGAAGGGCTCAGCAAGGTCGCCGCGCTGGAGGGCGCCGCGCACGGTGTGACCAGCAACTGCGTCGACCCCGGCTACGTGCGCACCGCCCTCGTCGAGGGCCAGGTCGCCGACCAGGCCCGCTCGCGCGGCATTCCCGAACGCGCCGTGGTGGACGAGGTCTTCCTCGGCCGCACGGCCGTCAAGCGCCTGATCGAGCCCGCCGAGGTCGCCGCCGTGGTGCTCTGGCTCTGCGGCGAGCAGGCCGGGTACCTCACCGGCGCGTCCATCCCGCTCGACGGCGGCTGGACCGCCAGCTAGCTCCCGATTTCCCGTTCGCACAACGAAGTGGTGATGCCCCATGCCCGAGGCCAAGTCCATCAAACGCGTCGTCGTCGCCAGCATGATCGGCACGACGATCGAGTGGTACGACTTCTTCCTGTTCGGCTCCGCGGCCGCGCTGGTGTTCAACACGCTGTTCTTCCCCGAAGCCGACCCGCTCACGGGCACCCTGCTGGCGTTCGGCACCTATGCGATCGGGTTCGTCGCCAGGCCGCTCGGCGGGCTCGTCTTCGGGCACTACGGCGACAAGCTCGGTCGCAAGAAGCTCCTCGTGCTGAGCCTGCTCATGATGGGCGGCGCGACGTTCGCGATGGGCCTGCTGCCCACCTATGCGAGCATCGGCATCGCCGCGCCACTGCTGCTGGTCCTGCTGCGCCTGGTCCAGGGGTTCGCGCTCGGCGGTGAATGGGGTGGCGCGGTGCTCATCGTGTCCGAGCACGGCGACGCCAGGCGGCGCGGTTTCTGGGCGTCGTGGCCACAGGCCGGCGCCCCGGGCGGCAACCTGCTCGCCACGGCCGTGCTCGCGGTGCTCGCGGCCGTGCAGAGCGACGCCGCGTTCGAGTCCTGGGGCTGGCGGATCCCGTTCCTGCTCTCCGGGCTGCTCGTGGTGATCGGGCTGTGGATCCGGCTGGCGGTGTCGGAGTCGCCGGTGTTCATGGAGGCCGTCAAGCAGGCCGACGAGGAGCCCGCGCCGGAGAAGGCCCCGATCGTCACCGTGATGCGGCACAACTGGCGGCAGGTGCTGATCGCGATGGGCGCCCGGTTCGGCGAGAACGTCTCCTACTACGTCCTCACGGCGTTCGTGCTCGTGTACCTCACCAACCAGCTGGACCTGCCGAAGTCGACGGGCCTCAACGCCGTGCTGATCGGTTCGGCCATCCACTTCGCCACGATCCCGCTGTGGGGACTGCTGTCCGACGTCCTCGGGCGCAGGGCGGTGTACGCCTTCGGCGCCGTCGGCATGGGCGTGTGGGCGTTCGTGTTCTTCGCGATGCTCGACACGCGCTCGACGTTCGGGATCATCGCGGCGGTCACCATCGGGCTCGTGCTGCACGGTGCGATGTACGGCCCGCAGGCGGCGTTCTTCTCTGAGCTCTTCGGCACCAAGGTGCGCTACTCGGGCGCGTCGATCGGCTACCAGCTCGCGTCGATCGTGGCAGGCGGGCTCGCCCCGCTCATCGCCACGGCGCTGCTGGACAGCACCGGCGCGAGCCTGCTGATCTCGTGCTACCTCGCCGCCACCTGTGTGCTCACGCTCGTGGCCGTGTATCTGGCGAAGGAAACGCGTGGCACCTCGCTGCGGGACGCCGAGCAGCCGTCCTCGGTGACAGCATGAGTGCGTGACCGAAAGCGAACACCGCCTGCTGGAACTGCTGGCCGCGGGCGCGAGCAGCGACGAGCTGGCTCGCGTTCCCGCGGACGGCGCCGCGGTGCGCCTCGCGATGGACATCAGGCGCACGCTCGATGCCCGCAGCCGCAGAGAGGCCGAGCTCGCGGCGTTGTTCGACACGGCGAGCGACCTCGCGCGGCTGCGGGACCTCGACGCCGTGCTCCGCTCGATCGTCCGTAGGGCGCGGATGCTGCTACGAGTGGACGTCTCGTACCTGAGCCTCAACGACGAGGCCGAGGGCGGCACGTACATGCGGGTCACCGACGGTTCCGCGTCGGCGTTGTTCCAGCAGCTGCGGCTGGGCATGGGGGAGGGGCTTGGCGGACTCGTCGCGCAGACCGCCCGCCCGTACGCGACCGCGAACTACCCCGCCGACGACCGGTTCGAGCACACCGGGCCCATCGACCGCGCGGTGGGCGACGAGGGACTCGTGGCGATCCTCGGCGTACCGCTCTCGCTCGGCGAGCAGGTGATCGGAGTGCTGTACGCCTCGGACCGGCGCCCGCGAGAGTTCTCGCCGGACGAGGTGGCGCTGCTGTCGTCGTTCGCCGACCACGCGGCGATCGCGATCGACAACGCACGCGCGCTGGCCGAGCTGGCCAGCGCGAACGCGACGATCAAGGCCCACCACGAGGCGCTCGCCAGGGCACAGGAGGCGCACGACCGGCTCACGGAGCTCGTGCTCGGCGGCGCCGACGTGCGGCAGGTCGCCGAGGCCGTGGCCGCGGTGCTCGGCGGCGGGATCGTCGTGCACGACGCCGACGGCGCCGAGCTGGGCCGCTCGGGCGGCGGTCCGGCCACGCGCTCGCCGGAGGCGATCGCCGCCTCGCGTGCGGCGGGCAGGGCGGTGCCCGACGGCGACGTGTGGGTGTGCGCCGTGCTGGCGGGTCCCGAGCTCATGGGCAGCATCACGCTGAGCGGCAGGCCCGCGCTGTCGGACGCGGACCGGCGCCTGTTCGAACGCGCGAGTGTGGTGACGGCGCTGTTGTTGCTGCTGCGCCGTTCGGCGGCCGAGGCCGAGGACCGCGTGCGGGGCGAGCTGGTGGCCGACCTGCTGACGGCTCCGGGTCGCGATCCCGCGGCGCTGCTGGACCGGGGGCGCAGGCTCGGCGTCGACCTCGGCGCGCCGCACGTGGTGCTCGCGCTGCACGCCGGGGACGTCTCGCGGGCCCGGCTCGCCTCGGCGGCAGCTCGACGTGGCGTGCTCGCCGGGGTGCACGCGGAGCAGGTCGTGCTGCTCGCGGTCAGCGAGTCGCCGGGTGCCTTCGCGCGCACGGTCGCCACCGACCTGACCGCCGTGCTGGGCTCGCCGGTCACCGTCGGCGCCGCCGGGCCCGCGAGCGGCCCTGCCGAGCTCGCAGCCGCGCACGCGGAGGCGGCGAGGTGCCTGCGCGCGTTGCTCGTGCTGGGCAGGCATGGGCACGGCGCGGCGCCGGCCGAGCTGGGCTTCGTGGGGCTCGTGCTGGGCGACCGGGCGGACGTGCCCGAGTTCGTGCGGGCGACGCTCGGCCCCGTGCTCGACTACGACGAGGCCAAGGGCACCGAGCTGCTGCGCACGCTGCGGGCCTACTTCAGGTGCGGCGGCAACCTCTCGCGGGCCAAGGAGGAGCTGCACGTCCATGTCAACACGGTCGCGCAGCGGCTGGAGCGGATCTCCTCGCTGCTCGGCCCCGGCTGGCAGGAGCCGGACCGCGCACTGGAACTCCAGCTGGCCCTCAGACTGCGAGACCTCGCCGGCTGAGCCCGGAGGGCGACCCCGGATGCAGTGAAGGCCACCATGCCTGCGTTCAACGCAGTGAAGGTGGCCTTCACTGCATTGGCCACCACTGCATCGGCCACCACCCGCACGGGTCACCACTGCCTGTGGCGTTACTGCTCCAGGTCCTCGTCGCTGCGGGCGAGCAGCTCGGTGAGGAAGCCGCTGGCCTCGGCGACGGCGCGGTCGGGGTCCTTGGCTGCGATGGCCTCCAGGAGGCCGTGGTGGCCGATCGGCTCGGCGCTGGAGAGGTGGGTCTGCGAGGTCGCGGCGACGCTCGCGGTGACCACCTCGGTGAGGCCCCGGTACAGCTCGGTGAGCAACGCGTTGTGGCTTGCCTGCACGGTGAGCAGGTGGAACTCCGCGTCGGCGCGGACGAACTCCTCGAAGTGCTGGGCCTGCCAGGCCTGGTCACGCCTGGCGAGCGCGTCGGCGAGCTCGCGCAGCTCCTCGTCGGTTCGTTCCGTGGCGGCCAGCCGTGCGGCCTCGACCTCCAGCGGCCTGCGGACCTGCAGCACCTCGCGCAGCTCCGACCCGGCCAGCCTGCGGATGGCGCCGGAGACCTCGCTGGTGGCCCGGACGTAGGTGCCCGCGCCCTGGCGCACCTCCAGCAGCCCGCTGTGGGCGAGCGCCCGGACCGCCTCACGCACGGTGTTGCGCCCCACTCCGAGGCTGGCGACGAGCTCGGATTCGGTCGGTATGCGCTCGCCGAGCGGCCATTCGCCCTGGCGGATCGCCTCGCGGAGCTGATTGATCACCTGGTCGACCAGTCCGGAGCGCTGCGTGGTCGCGAGAGGCACCCGATCATCCCTTCAGCCGATCATCCTACCTTTTTGTTAGGGTAGCGGACATGGCAACCGACGGCGGAATGTCCGTGCACGACGACACGCGTGCCGATCAGCAGTCCGGTGTCCCGGCGCTCGCCGGTGGCGCGCTGCTGATGGTCGCCGTCGTGCTCGCGGCGCTCAACCTGCGGCCGTCGGTCACTTCCGCGGGGGCCGTGCTCGACGAGATGCGGGAGACGCTCGGCGCGTCGGCCACGTGGGCCGGTGCGCTCACCACCATGCCCGGCCTGTGCTTCGCACTCGCCGGGCTCGCGGCTCCTTACCTCGCCCGCCGGATCGGGCTCAACACGGCCGTCGCCGTCGCGCTCGGCGTGCTGACGGTCGGCCTCGTGCTGCGGGTGCTCAACGGACCCTGGGTCGTGCTCGGCGGCACGCTCGTCGCCAGCGCGGGCATCGCGCTCGCGAACGTGCTGATCCCGGTGGTGGTCAAGTCGTCGTTCGCCGCGCGGATCGGCCTCATGACGGGCATCTACACCGCCGCGCTGCAGGCGGGCGGCGCGCTCGGCTCCGCCGTGACGCCGCCACTCGGCGACGCCTTCGGCGGCTGGCGCGCCGGGCTCGGCAGCTGGGCGGTGCTGGCGGCCCTCGCGCTGGTGCTGTGGTTCGGGGCGACGCGAGGCAGGCCCGACGGCGTCGCGAACACCCCCGAGACGGTGGGCGGAGGGCGCTCGCTGCTGCGCAGCCCGCTCGCCTGGACCGTGACGCTGTTCTTCGGCAGCCAGGCGTGCTTCGCCTACATCATGATGGGCTGGCTGCCGCAGGTGCTGCTCGACGCGGGCGTGAGCCGCACCGCCGCCGGGCTGATGGTGGGCCTGGTGTCGCTGCTCGGCCTCCCGACGAGCCTGCTCGTGGCGCCGCTCGCGACGCGGCGCGGCGGGCAGAGCTGGTGGGTCGTCGGCCTCGGCGTGTTCGGCATCGCAGGCGTCTCGGGGCTGATGCTGGCGCCGTCCGCGGCACCGCTGCTGTGGTCGGTGCTGATCGGCATCGGCATGAGCGTCTTCACCCTCGCCATCGCGACGATCGCGCTGCGGGCCCGCACGAGCGCGGACACGGCGAAGCTGTCGGGCATGGCGCAGGGCCTCGGATACCTGCTCGCCGCGCTGGGGCCGTTCCTGTTCGGCCTGCTGCGCGACGTCACCGGCGGCTGGACCGTGCCGTGCGCGATGCTCCTGTGCGTCCTCGTCGGCCAGCTCGTCTTCGGCTACCTCGCCGGACGGCCCCGGTACGTCTAGTTCTCCAGCGGCAGGTTCAGCAGTGCGTTCTCGATCAGCTCCGGCATCGCGGGGTGGATCCAGTACTGCCCCCGCGCCATCGACCGGGCGTCGAGGCCGAAGCTCATCGCCTGGACGAGCGGCTGGATCAGCGTCGAAGCCTGCGGGCCGATGATGTGCGCCCCGATGAGCTGCCCGGTCGCCGGGTCGGCGAGCAGCTTCGCGAAGCTCGTGGTGTCCTCCATCGCCCAGCCGTAGGCGATGCCGGCGTAGTCCTGCGTCGCCGTCACGTACCGCACGCCCCGCGCGGCGGCGTCCTGCTCGGTGAGCCCCACCGACGCGATCTGCGGCGAGGTGAAGACCGCGTGCGGCACGAACCGGTGGTCGGCCGCGATCGGCTCGTCCGGGTGCAGCAGGTTGTGCTGCACGACGCGCGCCTCGTGGTTGGCGACGTGCTTGAGCTCGTGCCAGGACGAGATGTCACCGAGCGCGTAGATGCCGTCGACCTTCGTGCGCTGGTACTCGTCCACCTCGACGTGCCCGGACGGCAGCGTGGTGACCCCGGTCCTCGCCACGTCGAGCACGTCGGAGTTCGGGTGCCGCCCTGTGGCCACCAGCAGCAGGTCGCCCTCGACGGTCTCGGCGCCGCCAGGCCCCTCCAGGTCGAGCGCCACGCCTGCCGCGGTCCGGCGCACACGCGTGGTCTTGCGGTTCAGCCGCACGTCGAAGCGCTGCGCGGCCAGCTCGGTGTAGCGCCTGCTTACGTCGTCGTCCTCCACCCGCAGCAGCGCGCCCGAGCGCGCCACGATCGTCACCTCCACGCCGAACGAGCCGAAGACGTGCGCGAACTCCGCGCCGATGAAGCCGCTGCCCAGGATCACGATGCGCGAGGGCAGCTCGTCGATCCGCATGATCGTGTCCGAGGTGTGGTAGCCGGACTCCGCCAGCCCTGGGATGTCGGGCGCGACGGCCCGCCCGCCCGCGGCCAGCACGAACGCGTCGGCGGTGAGGGTCTCCTGGCCGCCCGGCAGCGCGACCGTCAGCTCCTTGTGCCCGGTGAAGCGGGCCTCGCCCTCGTAGACGGTGACGTTGGCGTTGTCCTCGTGCTCGATCCGGTACTCGCGGCCACCCGCGGCGATCGGGTCGATCCGGCCGAAGATGCGGTCGCGGATCTCCGGCCAGCGCACCCGCTCCAGCCGCGCGTCGACGCCGAGCCTGGCGCCGGCGGCCGGGGTCGCGGCGACGTCGGCGGCGTGCACGAACATCTTGGTCGGGATGCAGCCCACGTTCAGGCACGTGCCCCCGAAGACACCCTTCTCGACAATGGCGACCTTCTTGTCGGCGAAGCGCTGGTCGAGGATCGAGTTCCCCGACCCGGTCCCGATGATCACCAGGTCGTAGTGCGGCACGGCGTTACCCTTCAGACGGTGGTGGGCCTGCGTTGAGCCCAACCCGATCAGTAGTGGAGTTGTTCCTCCGGAAGGTGTGTCCTTGGCCAAACGTCGCGTCCCGGTCGTCATCGTCGCCGGGTTCCTCGGCTCCGGAAAGACCACCCTGCTCAACCACCTTCTCAGCAACACGCGCGGCGTGCGGATCGGGGTGGTCGTCAACGACTTCGGCAGCGTCAACGTCGACGCGCTGAGCGTGGCCGGGCAGGTCGACTCGATGCTCTCGCTGGAGAACGGCTGCCTGTGCTGCGCGGTCGACACCGCGGGCATGGACGCCATGCTCACCAAGCTGACCTCTGCCGACCTGGACCTCGTGGTGATCGAGGCCAGCGGGCTCGCCGAACCGCGCTCGCTCGTCCGGCTCGTGCTCGCCAGCACCGACCCGCTCGTCGAGTACGGCGGGCTCATCGAGCTGGTCGACGCCGCCGAGTTCGAGACCACGCGCGCCCGCCATCCCGAGCTCGACGAGCACGTGCGGCTGGCCGACCTCGTGGTGCTGAACAAGGTCGACCGGGTCGCCGATCCCGGCCGGCTCACCGCGCTCGTGCGCGAGCTGGCGGGCCCGACGCCCGTGCTGCCGACCGAGCATGGCCGGATCGACCCCGAGCTGCTGTTCGACCGCGTACGCGGGCCGGAGCCCGTCGCTCGGCAGCTGTCGTTCGAGGACCTGCGTGAGGAGGACGCTGACGCTCATGACCACTGCCACGAGCACGCCCACGCCGCCTACGACACGCTGACGGTGACGGCGGGCGCGCTGCACCCGCGCCGGTTCGCCGCGTTCCTCGAGGGACGCCCCGGCGGGCTCTACCGCATGAAGGGCACCGTCTACTTCGGCGTGCCGGGGCACCGGCAGCGGTTCACGCTGCACACCGTCGGCGCCTACACCCGCCTGGTGCGGTCCACGTGGGCCGCGGGTGAGCAACGGCGCACCGAGCTCGTGCTCATCGGCTCCGGCATCGACCCCCAAGCGCTGCGCGCGGCACTGAAGGCGTGCGAGGAACCCGCGCCGGACGAGGTCGACGAGCAGAGCATGCTGCCGGTCCTGCGTTACGTCGAGTCCTGACCGAGGTCGTGCCCGGCGATCCCGTCGCGCCCGAGCACGGCCCGGTAGGAGGGCTTCCCTCCGCCTTGTGAGGCACGCTGATTCGCGCTCGCACGGCAGCGGATCGTCACACCCGCCCAAGCCGCAGCCGCGGCAGGTCACCCGGCACCCCGCCGGTGATGAGCGCGCGCAGCGCGCCGGTGTCCACAGTGGTCTCGATGGCGTCGGCGAGCCCGTCCAGCATGGCCTCCCTGCGCGCCGCGAACCCGGGCGCCTCGGCGGGTTCCCACGCCACGCCCGCCTGCGCGGCGGCCTCGGCGAGCCACGCCCGGCGGAACCCGTCGTTCTCGAACACGCCGTGCCACATCGTCGCCCACACCGATCCGGAACGTAACCCGTCGAGGAACGGCTCGGCCGCACCGGGCTCCCGCTGTGCGACGCCGTGATGGATCTCGTAGCCGGTGACGTCGTGTCCCCGCCAGCTTCCGGAGGGCCGGGCGAGGCTCTTGTCCGCGCTGAAGCGGACCGTGAACGGCAGCAGGCCGAGTCCGTCGACCGTGCCCGCGCCGGACTCGACGTCGTCGTGGATGGTCCCGGCCAGCATCTGGTATCCGCCGCAGATGCCGAGCACCGGCCTGCCCGCCTTGGCGCGCGCCAGTACCGCGTCGGCGATCCCGCGCCGCCGCAACCAGTTCAGATCCTCCACAGTGGACCTCGTGCCGGGGAGCACGGCGATGTCGGCGGCGGCGATCACGTCGGGATCGGCCGTGACGGTCACCGCGACGCCCGGCTCGGCCGCGAGCGGGTCGAGATCGGTGGCGTTGGAGATCCTCGGGAAGCGCACGGCGGCGACCCGCAGCGTGGTGCCAGCGCCACGCCGGTGCCCGTCCCAGCGCGCGATGGCCAGCGCGTCCTCGGAGTCGAGCCACACGTCGGGCAGCCACGGCAGCACGCCCAGCACGGGGCGCCCGGTCAGCTCGCTCAGCGTGACGAGGCCCGGTTCCAGCAGCGCGGCGTCGCCCCGGAACTTGTTGACCAGGAACGCCGCCAGGTGCGCCTGGTCGGCCTCGTCGAGCAGCGCGACGGTGCCCGCCATCGCGGCCAGCATGCCGCCGCGGTCGATGTCGCCGACGAGCAGCACGGGCAGCCCGGCCGCGCGGGCGAGGCCCATGTTGACGTAGTCGCCCTCGCGCAGGTTGATCTCGGCGGGGCTGCCCGCGCCCTCACAGACCACGACGTCGTAGCGCTCGCGCAGCTCGGCGAGTGCGACGTAGGCGGCCTCGGCCAGCGCACGGCGGCCCTGAGCCCAGTCGCCCGCGACGAGATCGCCCCACGGCTTGCCGCGCAGCACGACGTGACTGCGCCGGTCGCTGCCGGGCTTGAGCAGCACCGGGTTCATCGCCGACTCGGGCTCCGCTCCGGCCGCGACCGCCTGCAGCCACTGCGCCCTGCCGATCTCCGAGCCGTCGGCGCAGACCATCGAGTTGTTCGACATGTTCTGCGCCTTGAACGGCGCCACGCGCACGCCCTGCCGCGCCAGCCACCGGCACACGCCGGCGGCGACCGTCGACTTGCCGGCGTCGGACGTCGTCCCCGCGATGAGCAGCCCACCTCGCACGCCGAAGACCGTAGTCCACCCGATCCGGTGACCCTGTGCCCGGCCGCTTCGCGCCTAGGGTGAACGGGAGTTTTTCGAAGGGGGAAACGCATGTCCAGGACTTTGCGCCGGGTGCTCGTCTCGGCCGTGGCCCTGCTGGCGGGAGCGGTGTTTGTCCCGGCGGCGGGCGCGCAGCAGACGAGCGGCACCCAGCCGTACATCGTCGGCGGGACCGACGCGTCGATCGCCGACCACCCGTACGCCGTCTACCTCGTCGACGAGCGTGAGAACCAGTTCTGCGGGGGCACGCTGGTGGCCGCCGACACGGTGATCACGGCGGCGCACTGCGCGGTCGCGGTGCGCAGCTCGGAACTGGGCGTGGTCGCGGGGCGGCAGGACAAACGCGGCGCCGACGGCATGAGGTTCGATGTCCGGCGCGTGTGGGTCGCTCCCGACTACGAGGACCCGACCACGGGCGACGACATCGCGGTGCTGACGCTCGCGGGCAGCGCGCCCTACCGGCCCGCGCGGGTGGCCGGACCGCAGGACGAGGCGCTGTACGCGCCGGGCACCATGGCCACCGTGCTGGGCTGGGGCAGGCTCTCCGAGGGCGGCGAAAAGTCCGACACCCTCCGAAGCGCGCGGGTGCCGGTGATGGACGACCTGTCCTGTGGGCAGTCCTACGGCACCTACGACCCGCAGACGATGTTGTGCGCCGGCTACCCGGAGGGCGGCGTGGACGCGTGCCAGGGCGACTCCGGCGGCCCGCTGGTCGTGGGAGACACGCTGATCGGCGTGGTGTCGTGGGGTGACGGCTGCGCGCAGGCGGGCAAGCCGGGCGTGTACACCCGGGTGTCCTCCTACGTCGAGGACGTTTCCGGCATCTGATAGTCATGCGGGGTGGCCGACTTTCACTCCCGCAAGGGCACTGACCTGACCGCCGCCGAACTGCACGACCTGCTCCGGCTCCGCGTCGACGTGTTCGTCGTGGAGCAGGAGTGCCCGTATCCCGAGATCGACGGCAAGGACCTGCTGTCCGGCACCCGCCACATCTGGGAGCAGGGTGACGGCGGCGTCACCGGCTGTCTGCGGGTGCTCGAGCAGCCCGGCGGGGTCTTGCGCATCGGACGCGTGTGCACGGCGGCCTCCGCGCGGGGCACCGGCCTCGGCGGGCGGCTCATGGCCGCGGCGCTGGAGTACGCGGGCGACGCCGAGTGCGTGCTCGACGCGCAGACGTACGCGCAGGGCTTCTACGCGCGTTTCGGCTTCGCGCCGGAGGGCGAGGAGTTCGACGAGGACGGCATCCCGCACATCCGGATGCGCAGGCCTGCCTCCCGATGAGTTTCGCCCGTCGCCGTGGTCACAACAGTGAGGACCACGACGACAAGGAGCGATCATGACCAGCACCGAGCCGGTGACCGAGCTCGACCCCCGCTTCAGTGACCCCACCGCCACGGCGACCTCCTGGGCGCGGGCGCGCGACGGCCTGGCCGCCGCACCGCTGTACTGGCTGTCCACGGTCCGCCCCGACGGGCGCCCGCACACGACGCCGCTGATCGCGGTGTGGCTGGAGGGCGCGCTGCACTTCTGCACGGGCGCCGACGAGCGCAAGAACCGCAACCTCGAAGGCAACCCGCACTGCACGCTGACCACGGGCAGCAACGAGCTCGACGCCGGCCTTGACCTCGTGGTCGAGGGCGACGCCGTGCGCGTGCGCGACGAGGGACGGCTGCGCCGGATCGCGGAGGCGTACGTGGCGAAGTACGGCGAGGACTGGCGGTTCTCCGTGCGCGACAACGCCTTCCACCACGGCGACGGTGGAACGGCGCTGGTGTACGAGGTGACGCCAAGGACGGCGTTCGGCTTCGCCAAGGGCACCTACGGCCAGACGCGCTGGCGCTTCTAGCCCTCACGCAGAGCCCTTCGCTCCTGGAGCCGGCCGCAGTGAAGGCCACCATGCCTGCGCCCGCCCGTCTCCCACCACCACCCAACCGGAGGCACTCCGCGCCGCTGCGTTTGATTCCACGCAGTGAGGGTGGCCCTCACTGCGTTCAACGCAAGCGGTTCCGTCGGCTCTAGCCCCGGGCGCCGCGCGGCGCGACCTCGGTGATCACCTTCACCGCACGCTCGACATCGGACTCCGCGAGCGCGGCGTGCGCGGTGAGCCGCAGCCGCGAGACGCCGTCGGGCACCGACGGCGGCCGGAAGCAGCCGACCCGGATGCCGTGCTCGGCGCACGAGGCCGCCCACGTGACGGCCGCGTCCGGGCTCGGCGCGTGCACCGACACCACCGCGCCGTAGGGCGTGCTCACGCGGAAACCCGCCTCGCGCAAGCCGTTCGCGAGCCCCTGTGCGGCGGTGAGGACCTTGCCCGGCAGATCGGGCTCCTCCTTGAGCACGCCGAGTGCCGCGAGCGCCGCCGCCGCGCTGCCCGGCGCGAGGCCCGTGTCGAAGATGAAGCTGCGCGCCGTGTCCACCAGGTGCTTGATGACCCGGCGCGGCCCGAGCACGGCGCCGCCCTGAGCGCCGAGCGCCTTGGACAGCGTGATGGTGGTGACCACGTCCGGCGCGCCGGAAAGGCCGGCCTCGTGTACCGCCCCGCGGCCGCCTTCACCGAGCACGCCGAAGCCGTGGGCGTCGTCCACGAGCAACGCGGCTCCGTGGGCGCGGCACGCCTCGGACAGCTCCGGCAGGGGCGCGAGGTCTCCGTCCACGGAGAACACCGAGTCGGTGACCACGAGCGCCCTGCGCTTGCGCCGGGTCGCCAGCGCGTGCGCGATCGCGGCGGGGTCGCCGTGGGCCACGGCGGCGACGTCGGCGCGGCCGAGCCGGCAGCCCTCGATCAGCGAGGCGTGGATGTACTTGTCGGTCACGATCGCCGATTCGGCGCCCGACAGCGCCGTGACCGCGCCGAGGTTGGCCGTGAACCCGGACGAGAACACCAGCGCCGCCTGGGCGCCGCAGAACCTGGCCAGCTCGTGCTCCAGCTCGGCGTGCAGCTCGGTCGACCCGGTGACCAGGCGGGAGCCGGTGGAGCCCGCGCCCCAGCGCAGCGAGGCCGCCGCGGCGGCGCCCGCGACCCGCTTGTCCCTGGCCAGCCCCAGGTAGTCGTTCCCCGCGAGGTCGAGTTCGTCGGAGGAAGGCCCGCGTGGCCGGAGCCGCCTGGTGAGGCCTGCTTCGGCGCGCCTGGCGGCCTCGGCGTCGAGCCAGTCGAAGACCTGGTCTGGCTGGCTGGCGGGGAAAGCTGGACCGGGTGCGTTCACGCCTGGCAGTCTCGCACCGGGCAGGAAAGGAGTGGGGAGCGAGGGTGACCGAAGACGCACAGCTGGCACCAATACCGGAGGACTGGGAGCGCGCACTGGCCGTGGTGGCGCATCCCGACGACCTGGAGTACGGCAGCTCGGGCGCGATCGCGCGGTGGACCGACGAAGGCCGCTCGGTGGCCTATGTGCTGGCCACGCGGGGCGAGGCGGGCATCGACGGGATCACGCCGGAGGAGGCGGGCCCGCTACGGGAGCGCGAGCAGATCGCGAGCGCGCGCGTGGTGGGCGTGGAGACGGTGGAGTTCCTCGACCATGCCGACGGCGTGATCGAGTACGGGTTGCCGCTGCGCCGCGACATCGCCGCCGCGATCCGCAGGCACCGCCCCGAACTGGTGGTGATGACCAACCACCACGAGACGTGGCCGGGCGGGCCGTGGCTCAACATGGCCGACCACCGCAACGTCGGGCTCGCGACCCTCGACGCGGTGCGCGACGCCGCCAACCGCTGGGTGTTCCGTGATCTGCTCGACGAGGGCCTGGAGCCGTGGTCGGGGGTGCGCTGGGTCGCCGTCGCGGCGTCCCCGAAGGCGACGCACGCCGTGGACATCACGGCCACGATGGACCGCGCGGTGGACTCACTGAAGGCTCACCGCGCCTACCTCGACGGCCTCTCCGGGCCGATGGCCGACACCGGGTTCCTGCGCGAGGCCGCCGCCGAGACGGGTAAACGCTTCGGCGGCGTCCTGGCCTGCGCCTTCGAGCTCATCCCAATGCAGTAACGCCAACTTCCCCCAAGGCCACCTTTGCTGCGCTCAACGCAACAAAGGTGGCCTTGGGGGAAGGTTCGCCGCGTGCCTCAGTAACTGTGGGTAGCCGCAGTGAAGGCCACCTTCACTGCGTTGAACGCAGGCATGGTGGCCTTCACTGCAGAGGGGTCAGGCGTGGGTGTGGGTGGGGCGGCGGTTGCCGCGCTGGGGGCGGCCGCCCTTGTTCGCGGGCTCGCGACGGCCGCCGAAGGCGGGCCTGCCGCGGCCGGGGGCGCCACGACGGCCACCCTGATGACGCGGCGCGCGGTGCTGCTCCACCACCGGGACCCCGCTCGGCGTGCGGGCGCCCGTGATGCGCGCCAGCTCCTCGTCACCGGGGCGCACGTTCGCCGACTCCGGCTTCACCCCGGCGCGATCGGTCATCCGGCGCACCGTGCGCCGCTGGTCGCGGGTCACGAGCGTCACGACCGTGCCCGACGCGCCCGCGCGCGCCGTGCGGCCCGCGCGGTGCAGGTAGTCCTTGTGGTCCGCGGCCGGGTCGACGTGCACCACGAGGCTCACGTCGTCGACGTGGATGCCGCGCGCCGCGACGTCGGTGGCCACCAGCACGTGGGTGCGGCCGTCCTTGAAGTCGGCCAGCACGCGGTTGCGCTGGCCCTGGGTCTTGCCGCCGTGCAGCGCGCCCGCGTGCACGCCGCTCGCGCGCAGCCGCGTGGTCAGACGGTCGACGTGGTGCTTGGTGCGCACGAACATGATCGTGCGGCCCTCACGGGCGCCGATCTCGGTGATCACGGCCTGCTTCTCTTCGTGGGAGACCTGCAGGAGGTAGTGGTCCATGGTGGTCACGCTCGCCGTCACCGGAGCCACCGAGTGCGTCACCGGGTTGGTGAGGTAGCGCTTGACCAGCCGTTCGACGTCGCCGTCCAGCGTGGCAGAGAACAGCAGGCGCTGGCCGTCCGTCGGGGTCAGGTCGAGGATCTCCCTCACCTGCGGCAGGAAGCCCATGTCGGCCATCTGGTCGGCCTCGTCGAGCGCCACGTACTGGACGGCGTCGAGCCGGCAGGTGCCCTGGCGGACGTGGTCGGAGAGCCTGCCGGGCGTTGCGATGAGCAGGTCCACGCCGCGCGCGAGCGCGTCGGACTGGCGGGTGAAGGCCATGCCGCCGACGGCCGTGCGGCACCACAGGCCGAGTGACTTGGCCAGCGGGATGAGCGCGTCGGAGACCTGCATCGCCAGCTCACGGGTGGGGACGAGCACGAGCGCACGGGGCTGCTTCGGCTGGGCCTTGCCGCCGTGCAGGCGGGACAGCAGCGCCAGGCCGAACGCGAGGGTCTTGCCGGAGCCTGTCTGCGCGCGGCCGAGCACGTCCCGGCCTGCCAGCGCGTCGGGCAGGGTCGCCGCCTGGATCGGGAACGCCTCCGCCATGCCCGCCTGCTGCAGTGCACGCAGCAGCGGGGCCGGAAGGTTCAGGTCGGCGAACGAAGTGTTTGTCACGCAATGCCTCTCGGACGTGGTACGTCGCAAGGAGGCCCGGTTGCCCGCACAGGGGCAGGTCGCGATGGTGGTGCGATGGGCGTTCACAGGGACGGACCCGGCGCACGATGCTACTGGGCACCACGCGCCAACTGATGGGTGGAGCACCGCGCTGAGCTACTCGGCTTGGCGGTGCCTCACCACTCTACCCCAAGGCGCTCCGGTGCTTCGGCGCAGCCTCGCGACCGGCTCGTGCTCCGCGATTTCGGCGGTGTCCGGACCCCTTGCGGCGAAACACATCGCCATGTTACGTACGTCACGTTCGAGGAACGCCGCGCCGCGCGGGTTGCTCACCACGTTCGGCACCTGTCGCAGGTCGATGAGCGGCAGCCGTCCATCGTGGACGAGCACGTTGTACGGCGAGAGGTCACTCGGGGCGCAGATCTCGCGGCCAGCGGCTCCAGTGCCACGGCGAGCCGGGAAGCGGCCGTTCTCGCCGGAATCGCCGAGGAACTCCAGGAGCAGTTCCGTGCCCGCGAGCTGTACCGGCAGGGGTGCGGGGGTGCGCACCGACTGTCCACAAGCGACTCCGCGTGGCGGTCTCGGCCGCGGCACCACTGCTCCGCGATGAGGGTTCGGCCGAACGCGCTGCGCTTTGCGCGTGGTGCGCGCCTCCCGCGATCCCCGCCGTCGGCCGGGTCGGTCTCTGCAGGTCTACTCGCGGGGCTGGACGGGCCGGTGCGCTCGTCCTCGGTGAGTCGTCCGCCGCGAGCGTGAGCGGGCTCGTCGTCGAAGCGTGGTCTACGCCGCTTGCTGCGGACGGGCCGGTCGTGGAACTGGTCGAAAACGGAAGAACCGTGCGATCGCACCCGTGGAACTCCTCGTGGAAGCCGTCAGGACCGGCGATCAGCGCGGCGGAGCGAAGGGGCGGGCGATAAGAACGGCCCCTGACCTCCCTGGTCTGCGCCGGGACTCGCGCTCCGCGTGCCACTGTCCACGGGGCACCTCCGTGCGCGCGACCGAATTCCGGCAAGCTGGGGATCATGCGGATCGTGGTCATCGGATCGGGGATCGCCGGCGCGGGGGCGGCCTACCACCTCGCCCGGCTCGGTGCGGAGGTCGTGCTCGCCGACGCCGACCTGCCGGGCAGTGCGACCGCCGCCGGCGCCGGGATCGTCTGCCCGTGGACCTCGCGCAAGCTCGACGACGTCGAGCTCGGGTTCGCGGCCCGTGCCGCGGCGTACTACCGCACCTTCACGGAACTGCTCGCCGAGGACGGGCAGCCCGACTCGTCGTTCGAGCTCGTCGGCGGCATGGTGGTGGCCGCCGACGACGCGGAACTGGCCGAGGTGCACGAGCGGGTGAGCGTCAGCGCGAGCCGGTGGCCCGAGGCCGGCGAGGTGAGCCTGCTGGACTCCGCGCGGGCGCGTGAGCTGTTCCCCGCGCTGGCGCCAGGGCTGGGCGCCGTGCACGTCAGCGGCGCCGGGCGGGTGGACGGCCGCAGGCTTCGCGCGGTGATGCTGCGCGCGGCTGTCAGGCGCGGGGCGCGCCTGGTCGAGGGCGCCGCGGAGCTGCACGTCGCGGGTGAGCGCGTCACCGGCGTGCGCGTGGGGCGGGAGCTGGTGGCGGCAGACCGCGTGCTCGTGGCCGCGGGCGCGTGGAGCGCGCGACTGCTCGCGCCGCTCGGCGTACGGATCGAGGTGGAACCGCAACGCGGCCAGATCAGCCACTTCGAGTTGCCCGGCACCGACACCGCGGCGTGGCCCGTGGTGCTGCCCCTGTCGAGCCACTACCTCCTTGCGTTCCCCGGCTCGCGGGTCGTCGCGGGCGCCACGAGGGAGACCGGCTCCGGTTTCGACCACCGGGTCACCGCGGCCGGCCAGCAGGAGGTGCTGGACCACGCGCTCGCCGTCGCGCCGGGGCTCGCCGATGCGACGCTCGCCGAGACCCGGATCGGCTTCCGCCCCGCGACCCCGGACGGCAGGCCGCTGCTGGGCGAGCTGACCGCGTACCCCGAGGTGTTCGTGCTCAGCGGCTTCGGGCCGACCGGTCTGACGCTGGGACCCTACGCCGCCAGCCTGACCGCCTCGTTGCTGCTGGCCGAACCGGTGGCCGACGACCTCGGCCCGCTGGCTCCTGAGCGCCTCACGCCCCGGTGACCAGCTCCAGTTCGTGCTCGCCGGTGCGTTCCACGGCGATCCCCGCCTTCCCGGCCACGGAAACCAAACCGTCCACTGTGGATGGGGCTGACCGGCTGGTGGCGAGCGCGGCGGCGAGCTTTCCCTTGTACGCCTTGTTGTGGTGGCTCACCGTCTTGCGCCTGCCCGCCGCGTCCTCGGTGACCACGCGCACCGTCACCGCGCCCGGTACGCGGGCGAGCGCCGCGTAGGTGCCGGAACGCAGGTCGACCACCAGCTCGCCGACCTCTCCGAGCGCGGGTTCAAGCACCGGCCGCCACAGCGAGCGCAACGTGCCGAACCCGGGCAACGCGCTGCCGCCCGAGAGCCGGTACGCCGGGATCCGGTCCCCGGCCCGCACCACGCCGAACAGGGCCGACGCCACCGCGAGCCGCCGCTCCGCCCTCGCCAGCTCGGCCTTGCGGAAGCTGCTGGCGTCCAGCGCGTCGTAGAGCACGCCCGTGTAGCGGCGCAAAGCCGGAGTGGTCGGCGCCGTCCACAGTCGCCCGTTGCGGGCCACCTCGCCCTGCTGCCGTTCCGAGAGCCCCAGCGCGGCCAGGCTCGCCGGAACGTCGGCCGACAGGTCCACGAGCGCGTCGATGAGCTTGCGCCGCAACGGGTTCAGCTCGGGGAAGGACAACGCGCCGAGGTCCAGCGGACCACCGTCGCCACCGTCGGCCTTGGTCTCGGAAGGAGGAAGCAGAACGAGCACGCCTGAAAAGTCTAGTGGTCACTCATGGTGGCTCCCCACGCAGAACTCGTTGCCCTCCGGGTCGGCGAGCACCGTCCAGTTCAGCCCCGGCATCTCGTGATCGGCCAGCGCGGTGGCGCCGAGTCCCACCAGCCGGGCCACCTCGCCCTCGCGGTCGTCGGTGCCGAAGTCCACGTGGACTCTGTTCTTGCCCGTGCGCGGCTCCGGCACGCGTTGCATGGCCAGCCGCACCCCTCCCTCCGTCCTGCTCGTCAACATCACGTACTCGCCGTAGTCGTCGGCGATCTCGACGCCGAGCGCCTCGCACCAGAACGCCGCCAGCTTGTGCGGGTCCTCGCAGTCGATCGTCACCATGCCCAGTTGCAGTGTCATGTCCCGACCCTAGGCAGGGGGTACGACAAATACCGGTTGCAGCAGCTCGGGGACGGTTGACTACCCTTCGATGAACGTCTTTGCGCTTCCCGGGAGAACACTGTGAACACCCCGATCACCAGGATGTCGTCGCTTTTCCTGCGCACGCTGCGGGAGGATCCGGCGGACGCCGAGGTACCCAGCCACAAGCTGCTGGTGCGCGCCGGCTACGTCCGCCGCGTCGCCCCGGGCGGTTACTCCTGGTTGCCGCTCGGGCTGCGCGTGCTGCGCAACATCGAGACGGTGGTGCGCGAGGAGATGGACGCCATCGGCGGGCAGGAGATCCAGTTCCCCGCGCTGCTGCCGAGGGAGCCCTACGAGGCGACCGGCCGGTGGTCGGAGTACGGCGACGCCTTGTTCCGGCTCAAGGACCGCAAGGGCGCCGACTATCTCCTTGGTCCTACGCACGAGGAGCTGTTCGCGCTCACCGTGAAGGGCGAGTACAGCTCGTACAAGGACTACCCGGTCATCCTGTACCAGGTGCAGACGAAGTACCGGGACGAGGCGCGGCCCCGCGCCGGCATCCTGCGCGGCCGCGAGTTCGTGATGAAGGACTCCTACTCGTTCGACCTCGACGACGAGGGCCTCGCGCGCTCGTACCAGCTGCACCGCGACGCCTACATCCGGATCTTCGACCGGCTCGGCCTCGAGTACGTCATCGTCAAGGCCACGTCCGGCGCGATGGGCGGCTCGGCGTCGGAGGAGTTCCTCGCGGTCGCCGAGACGGGCGAGGACACCTACGTCCGCAGCACCGAGTCCGGCTACGCCGCCAACGTCGAGGCCGTGGTCACCCCGCCGCCCGCCGAGCAGCCCGTCGAGGGCAGGCCCGAGGCGCAGGTGCACTACACGCCCAACACGCCGACCATCGAGACACTGGTCGACTTCCTCAACAAGGCCGGCCTCGGCCGCACGTTCACCGCCGCGGACACGCTGAAGAACGTGCTCGTGAAGACCCGCCAGCCGGGGGAGAAGAACTGGGAGCTGCTGGCCGTCGGCGTCCCCGGCGACCGGGAAGTGGACCTGAAGCGGCTCGAGGCGTCGCTCGAGCCCGCCGAGGTCGCCCTGCTCGAGGAGACCGACTTCGCCGCCAACCCGTTCCTGGTGAAGGGCTACATCGGTCCAGGGGCGCTCCAGGCCAACGGGGTTCGGTACCTGGTGGACCCGCGCATCGTCCGCGGCACCGCGTGGGTCACCGGCGCGGACAAGGCCGACCACCACGTCGTCGACCTCCTCTGCGGCCGCGACTTCACCCCGGACGGCACGATCGAGGCCGCCGAGGTGCGAGAGGGCGACGCCTCGCCCGACGGGCACGGCACCCTGGTCGCCGCGCGCGGCATCGAGATCGGCCACATCTTCCAGCTCGGCCGCAAGTACACCGACGCGTTCGAGGTCGACGCGCTCGGACCGGACTCCAAGCCGGTTCGCATCACGATGGGTTCCTACGGCGTCGGCGTCTCGCGCCTCGTCGCCGTGCTCGCCGAGCAGCACCACGACGAGCTCGGGCTGGTGTGGCCGCGCGGGATCGGTCCCGCCGACGTGCACGTGGTCGTGGCAGGCAAGGACGAGGCCGTGGCCGAGGGCGGCGAGCGCATCGCGGCGCAGCTCTCCGAGCGCGGCGTACGGGTGCTGCTCGACGACCGCAAGGCCACACCGGGAGTGAAGTTCGCCGATGCCGAGCTGATCGGCGTGCCGACGATCCTCGTCGTCGGCCGCGGGCTGGCGAAGGGCGTCGTCGAGGTGAAGGACCGCGCGACCGGGGAGCGTTCCGAGATCGCCGTCGACGAGGTCGTCGAGCAGTTGGTGGCCCTCAGCGCCCGGTAGAGTCCTCGCCCATGGGGTGGTGGCGTCGTAAGCCGGACGATCTTTCGGCCCGGTACGGCTACGAGGACCGCGCGGCGCTCAAGGGGATCGGCGGGTACGAGCCCGCCGATTCCGCCGAAGCGACACCGGACTTCGTCCGGAGAAGCCCGCAGGCGCCGCTTCCTCCCGAACCGCCGAAACCGCGCCCGAAGCGGACGAAGGCGCCGTTGGCGGTGGTGTTGCTGCTGACGCTCCTCGGCGGCGTCATCAGCCTGGCCAGGGGCATCGCCGGCAACCTCGAGGACGACGAAGCCTCCTCGTCCGCGCCGCCCGTGACCGAGGCGGCCACGTACACGCCGGAACCCGACGTGATCGTGCCTGCCGTGGTCGAGGGCTGGCAGTCCGTCGCGGGTGGCGACGGCGTGTACGCCTACGACGTGCCACCGTCGTGGGCGCCCGAACCGAGCGTCGTCCACGGCTGGGAGGCCGACGACGTCCGCCCCGGCATCACGCTCGCGGCCAGCGCGTTCACCGGCGGCGAGGTGTGTGACCACCGGGACCGTGGGGGCGCCGGGGTGACCCCGGTCGAGAGCGCGGACCCGGCGTCGGCCGCGAGGGAGACCGCCGAGAACCTCGCCGGCCACGCCTACACGGAGGAGGGCGGCCCCGCACCCACGCTCGACACCGGTGCTCCCGAGCAGGCGACCGTGTCGTTCGGCGGCGATGCCACGCAGCCCGCGAGCATCACTGTCGTCGAGGTGACCACGGAGGGCGGCGGCTGCCTGCCGGACCGCGCGCTGGTGGCGGCGATCGCGGTGGAACCCGCCGGTGGCTCGGGCCGCATCCCGGTGCTGGTCGCCTACGCCGACCAGGACTACGCGGGCGCGCCGACCCGCGACGAGCTGCTGCGCATTCTGCAGAGCCTGCGGTCGGTGCCTGAGGAGGACCGCACGACGGTCCCGGCCACGCCGACGTCCTGACCGTCCTAACGCAACAGTGCCGCCAGCACGGCGGCAGTGTCGGACAGGTCGCCGAACACGACGTGCGCGCCGCTGGCCCGCAGCTCGTCCTCTCCGTACCAGCCGGTGGCGACGCCGACCGCGATGGCGCCGTGGCGCAGCGCCGACTCGACGTCGTGCGGTGTGTCGCCGACCACCGCGACGGAGCCGGGGGCGAACGTCGTGTCGTGCTTGGCCGAGGCCAGCGCGACGGCGCGCTCGACGAGGTCGGGGCGGTGCGCCGAGAGCGAGCCGTAGCCGCCGATCCCGAAGTCGATGTGGGTGTGCAGGCCGAACGCGCTCAGCTTGTGCTCGGCGATCTCCGGCAGGTTGCCCGTGACCAGCGACTGCACCACGCCGTGCCCGGCGAGCGCGGCGAGCGCGTCCTCGGCGCCGGGCAGTGCACGGCCCCGGCCGGTCAGCGTCGGCAGTGACCGCGTCGAGAGGGCCACCAGCTCCCGCCACACGCGCTTGACCAGTTCGTCGTGCGGCTCGATCCCGTGTGCCGTCAGCAGCTCGGTGGTGATGGCGAGTTCGGTGCGGCCCGCGAACCTGGGCATCGCCTCCAGGGCGATGCCTGCGACGGACGCGAGGGCCTCGGTGTACCAGCTGCCGCCGAGCCCGCGCAGGTCGACGAGGGTCAGGTCGATGTCCCAGAGCACGAGGCGGGTCGGCGAAGCGGTCACCCGGTTCACGCTACCGGCAGCCTTTTTCAACGGACGTTGACATCTGGGTCGCGGCGGTCGTACCTTGGTCGTTGAATTCAACGGACGAAGAATTGGGAGGGGATCAGCATGGCTGGTCCGACGTCACGCGGAGGTGGACGGCTCGCGGTGCTGACGGCGCTCGTGGGCGGCCTTGCCGTCGTGGTGCTGGGGTTCCTCACCTTCGGCGCACAGACCACGGCCGAGCCCAAGGACGTGCCGGTGGCGGTCGCGGCACCGGCGAGCGGGCCGCTGCACCAGGCGGCCCAGCGGGTCGCCGGGCAGGGCGGCGAGGTGCTCGACTGGCGCGTCACCACTCCCGCCGAGGGCAGGCAGCTGCTCGAGGACAAGGAGGTCTACGGGGTTCTCGAGCTCACCGCGGCACAGGGCGGCCCCTCGGCGAAGGTCGTGGTCTCCGGTGCGGTGAACCCCACCGGGACGCAGCTCGCGCAGCAGGCGCTGACCGGTGCGGGCCAGGCCGTGACGGCCGCGCTCGCCCAGGGTGGCACGACGGCTCCCGTCGCGGTGGAGACAGTGCACGAAACCGGGGCGGCGGGCCGGTTCGCCCCGCTCGGCATCAGCGCGCTCGCGTGGGTCGGCGGCCTCGCGGCGGGTGCGGCGCTGACGCTGCTCTCGGAGCGCAGGGGCGTGAAGCCGTCGCCGCTCGCCCGGTTCACGCAGGTGCTCGGCACCAGCGTGCTGGTGACCGGTGCGCTCGTCGGTTTCCTCGCGCTGTGGGACTCCTCGCTGCACCTCGGCTGGGAGACGGTCGGCTTCGTGTTCCTGACGGTGACGGCGTTCGCCTCACTGCAGGCCGGACTGCTGCGTCTGCTCGGGGTGCGGGCGATGGCGATTCTCGGCCCGCTCTACCTGCTCGCCCCGTCGGTGGCGAGCCAGGTGCCGGAGATGCTCAACCCGGCGTACGCGAACCTGCTGTGGTCGTGGACGCCGTTCCGGTTCTCGACCGAGGGCCTGCGAAGCCTGCTCGTGGGCACGTCCGGCGCCCCCGATGTCGCCACGGGCGTCTGGGTGCTCGGCGGGATGCTCGTGGCCGGGCTGCTCGTGGTGCTCTGGCCGCGGCGCGGCTCAGCCGGCGAGGAAGCTGAATCGCAGGCGCCGCACGGAGTTGTCGATGTTGGTGTCGACCAGGCAGATCGACTGCCACGTGCCGAGGGCGAGCACGCCGCCGAGCACGGGCACACTCGCGTACGGCGGTAGGAACGCGGGCAGCACGTGGTCACGACCGTGGCCACGGCTGCCGTGCCGGTGCCGCCAGCGGTCGTCGCGGGGGAGCAGCTCGTCGATCGCGGTCAGCAGGTCGTCGTCGCTGCCGGCGCCGGTCTCCAGGATCGCCAGGCCCGCTGTCGCGTGCGGGACCCAGACGTGCAGGAGGCCGTCTCCCGCGTCGGCCTCGGCGAGAAACCGTTCCGCTTCCTTGGTCAGATCCTGTACCACGGCGTTTCCGCCGGTACGCAGCTCGATCTCGGTGGAGTACATACCACAACCGTATCGCTCACCATAGTGCATACTGTATGCGAAATTGTGGTGATTGCGACACTCGTCACGTGAGCTGGATAACGTTGTCGTCCAGTATGGTCACCACGCCGGACCGCAG
The DNA here is from genome assembly GCF_003311655.1 of Prauserella sp. PE36. Lineage (NCBI taxonomy): Bacteria > Bacillati > Actinomycetota > Actinomycetes > Pseudonocardiales > Pseudonocardiaceae > Prauserella > Prauserella sp. PE36. The sequence continues at coordinate 136,546 of NZ_QEQT01000059.1, forward strand.
GCCCGAGAGGACGCCAAGGTGACCGAGACTGAATCGCCGACTGGATCGACGTTGACGATCGGCGTGGTCAAGGAGACCAAGCCGGGTGAGCGCAGAGTCGCGCTGGTGCCGAAACTCATCGAACGACTGACCAAACGCGGGCTCCGGGTGGTCGTGGAGCAGGGCGCCGGAGCGGGCGCCCAACTCGCCGACGAGGTGTTCACGGAAGCGGGCGCCACCATGGGCGACGCGTGGAGCGCCGACATCGTGCTCACCGTGGTGCCGCCCAGCGTGGCCGACATCGAGCGGCTCAAGCCTGGGACCGTGCTGATCGGTTTCCTCGCCCCGCTCACCAACACCGACGAGGTGGCCGCCATGAAGAAGGCGGGCATCACCGCCTTCGCCGTCGAGTCCATTCCCCGCATCTCCCGGGCGCAGGCCATGGACGCGCTTTCGTCGCAGGCCAACGTCGCGGGGTACCGGGCGGTGCTGCTGGCGGCGCAGCGGCTGCCGAAGTTCTTCCCGATGCTCACCACCGCGGCGGGCACCGTGCCGCCGACGAAGGCGCTCGTGCTCGGCGTCGGCGTCGCGGGGCTGCAGGCGCTGGCCACCGCGAAACGGCTCGGCGCGCAGGCGACCGGGTACGACGTGCGGCCCGAGGTCGCCGAGCAGGTGCGCTCGGTGGGTGCCCAGTGGCTGGACCTCGGCATCGAGGCCGCGGGAGAGGGCGGCTACGCGCGCGAGCTGACCGAGGAGGAGCGGGCGGAGCAACAACGGCGGCTCACGGAGGCGATCGGTGGCTTCGACGTCGTGATCACCACGGCGCTCGTGCCCGGCCGCAAGGCGCCGACGCTCGTCACCGCGGAGGCCGTGCGCGGTATGAAGGCGGGCAGCGTGATCGTCGACATGGCCGGGGAGACCGGCGGCAACTGCGAGCTCACCGAACCGGGCAAGGACATCGTCGCCCACGACGTGACGATCTGCTCCCCGCTCAACCTGCCCGCGGAGATGCCCGTGCACGCGAGCGAGCTGTACGCGCGCAACCTCACCGAGCTGCTGGAGCTGATCGTCGACACCGACGGCAAGCTCGCGATCGACTTCTCCGACGAGGTGGTGGCGGGCGCATGTGTCGCCGGCCGCGACGAGGAGGTGAACTGATGCTGGTCGAAAGCCTCGCCGTGCTGGTGCTCGCCGGGTTCGTCGGCTTCGCCGTGATCTCCAAGGTGCCCAACACACTCCACACACCACTGATGTCCGGCACCAACGCCATCCACGGCATCGTGCTGCTCGGTGGCCTGATCGTGCTCGGCATGGGCGCCGACGGGGTGCTCAACAAGATCCTGCTCGTGATCGCCATCGCCTTCGGCACGATCAACGTCGTCGGCGGCTTCCTGGTCACCGACCGCATGCTCGGGATGTTCAAGGAGAAACCCAAGGAGCAGCAGGACGCCGCTAAGGAGGCGAAGAAGTGACCACCTTCGTCTCGATTCTCTACATCATCGCGTTCGCGCTCTTCATCTACGGCCTCATGGGTCTCACCGGCCCGCGTACCGCGGTGCGCGGCAACTGGATCGCCGCGGTCGGCATGGCGATCGCCGTCATCGCGACGTTCTTGCTGCCCGGCATGGGCAACTGGTGGCTCATCGCACTCGGCATCGTGCTGGGCACCGTGGTCGGCGTTCCCGCCGCGCGCCAGGTGAAGATGACCGCGATGCCGCAGATGGTGGCGCTGTTCAACGGCGTCGGCGGCGGTGCGGTCGCGCTGATCGCGTGGGTCGAGTTCCGTACCACGGACGGCTTCGCGCACGAGCCCCTGTACGTCGCGATCGCCTCGCTCTTCGCCGCGGTGGTGGGGTCGGTGTCCTTCTGGGGCTCCAACATCGCGTTCGGCAAGCTGCAGGAGCTGATCTCCGGGCGACCCATCAGCATCGGCAGGCTCCAGCAGCCGCTCAATGTGCTCCTCGTGGTGGCCGCGCTCGCGTGTGCCGTTGTGATCGCGGCGGGGGGCGGCTCGGAATGGCTGATCATCGGGGTGCTCGTCGCGTCGGCGGTCCTCGGCGTGATGGTGGTGCTGCCCATCGGCGGCGCCGACATGCCCGTGGTGATCTCCCTGCTCAACGCGTTCACTGGGCTCTCGGCCGCGGCGATGGGTCTCGCGCTCGACAACACCGCGCTCATCGTGGCCGGCATGATCGTCGGCGCGTCCGGTTCGATCCTCACCAACCTCATGGCGAAGGCGATGAACCGGTCGATCCCGGCGATCGTGGCCGGCGGGTTCGGTGGCGGCACGGCGGTCGCGGCGGCGGGCGGCTCTGGTGAGCAGCGGCCGGTGCGCAGCACCAGCGCGGGCGACGCCGCGATCCAGATGGCCTACGCGAGCAAGGTCATGGTGGTGCCCGGCTACGGCATGGCGGTGGCCCAGGCACAGCACGCCGTGCGCGAGATGGCCGATCTGCTGGAGAGCAAGGGCATCGAGGTGCTCTACGCCATCCACCCGGTGGCGGGCCGGATGCCCGGCCACATGAACGTGCTCCTGGCCGAGGCGGACGTTCCGTACGAAAGCCTCAAGGAGATGGACGAGAGCAACTCGCAGTTCCCGCAGACCGACGTGGCGCTGGTGATCGGTGCGAACGACGTGACCAATCCGGCCGCGCAGTCCGATCCGAGCTCGCCGATCTACGGGATGCCGATTCTCAGTGTGAACTCGAGCCGTTCCGTGATCGTGCTGAAGCGGTCGATGAGCTCCGGGTTCGCGGGAATCGACAACGAGCTGTTCTACGACCCGAAGACGGCCATGCTCTTCGGCGACGCCAAATCGTCTGTGGGCGAGATCGTGGAGGAGCTCAAGGCGTTGTGACGCCGCGGCGGCTCACTGGGCCGCCGCCGAGAAGGTGACCTGCGGGACCTTGGCTGCGGCCGAGGTCCCGCGGGCGTTCCTGGCGCCGGTCTTCTTCGCGGCCGACGACTTCGGTGCGGCGGCCTTCGGAGCCTTCTTCGCGGTCACCGCTTTCGCGCTCGTCTTCTTGGCGGTCGTGTTCTTCGCCGGAGCGCTCTTGGCGGTGGTGCGCTTGGCCGGGGCGGTTTTGGCCGTTGTCGCCTTCGCGGCGGTGGCCTTCGCCTTGGTGGTTTTCGCCTTGGTGGTTTTCGCGGCCGCCGTTGTCGTGGTCTTCGCTGCCGCGCTCTTGGTGTTCTTGGCGGTGGTGCCGCGCGTGCTCTTCGCCGTGGTGGTCGAGGCCTTCGCGGTACGGCCGCGCGAGGCGGGCTTCGCGGTGGTGGGAGCCGCGGTCTTCCTCGGGGTGGCAGTCCTCTTCGCGGCGGTCTTGGGGGCGGACTTCGTGGTCGAGGCGGATTTCCTCGCGGTCGTGCCCTCGGTGCTCCGCGCGGTGGTGCTCCTGCGGGTGCCGCGCCGCTTCGCGGTGCCGATGATCCGGGGTGCGCGCTTGCGGCCGCCGGTGCGGCGCCCGCCACGCACGTAACGGTCCAGTGCCTCGCGAAGGCCTTCCGCGTTCTCACCGGAGAGGTCGATGTCGTACTCGACGCCGTCCAACGCGAACCGGACCGTCTCCTCGGCGGGTTCACCGTTGATGTCGTCGAGCAGCTCGACCGCTGTGCTCCTGGCCATGAATGACCTCCCCGTACTGAAACCGTGTGCGCGGCAAGGATAGCGGCAGCGTGCTTTCCCTTGTGGGGCGGCCAGGTTGCGGGACCAGCGTGAGTGGTGTGCGCTCGATGCATGGCTGAGCGGACTTTCGACGTGGTGGTGATCGGCGGCGGAGCGGTTGGCGAGAACGTCGCCGCGCGTGCGGTGCAGGGCGGGCTCACGGCCGCGCTGGTGGAACACGAGCGCTTCGGCGGGGAGTGCTCGTACTGGGCGTGCATGCCGAGCAAAGCTTTGCTGAGACCGGGAAATCTCCTCGCGGCGGTGCGCAGGATGCCGGGCGTCGCGGATGGCGCCCGGCTCGACCCGGCCGAGGTGTTCGCGCGCCGCGACGCGTTCGTGTCGAACTGGGACGACGGCAGTCAGGTGGACTGGGCGCGCGACGCGGACGTCGAGGCGGTGCGCGGTCGCGCCCGGATCACCGGTGAACGAGAGGTCACGCTCGGAGATGGCTCGGTGCTGAGGGCCAAGCACGGAGTGGTCGTGTGCACGGGAAGTGTGCCCAAGAAGCCGCCGGTGGAAGGGCTCGACGACGTGCGCGTGTGGACCTCCCGCGAGGCGACGTCGGCCTCGGAGGTGCCGGGCACTCTCGCCGTGCTGGGCGCAGGCGTGGTCGGGGTGGAGATGGCACAGGCGTGGGCTCGCCTCGGCGCGCGGGTGGAGCTGATCGCGACGGGTCCACGCCCGTTGCCGCGCTACCCGGACTTCGCCGGCGACGCCGTCGCAGAAGGCCTTCGCGAGGACGGCGTGCGCCTGCACACCGAGACGCGCGCGGAGAGGGTGTCCACAGTGGACGGCAACGTGCGCGTCGAGCTGTCCGGCGGCACCGCGCTGGACGCCGACGAGCTGCTCGTCGCGACGGGTCGCCGCCCGGCGACCGACGACCTCGGCCTCGAGGCGATCGGCCTGAAACCCGGTGAGCCGCTCGAGGTCGACGACACCGGCCTGGTGTCGGGAGTGGACGGTGGGTGGCTGTACGCCGCCGGGGACGTCACCGGCCGGGCTTTGCTGACCCACCAGGGAAAGTACGCGGCCAGGGCAGTGGGCGACGTGCTGGCCGCGAAGGCCGCCGGGCAGCGCGTCGACACCACGCCGTGGAGCCGCTACACGGCGACCGCCGACCACCACGCGGTGCCACAGGTGATCTTCACCGACCCCGAGGTGGCGTCGGTCGGCCTGACCGAGGCGGGCGACGACCGGCACCGGGTGCTCGACCTCGACATCGCGGTGGCCGGTTCGGCACTGCACGCCGACGGCTACGCGGGCAAGGCGCGCATCATCGTCGACACCGGACGCGAGGTGCTGCTCGGGGTCACGTTCGTCGGCCAGGACGTGGCGGAGATGCTGCACGCGGCGACGATCGCGGTGGTGGGCGAGGTGCCGCTTCGGCGGCTGTGGCACGCGGTGCCCGCGTTCCCGACCATCAGCGAGGTCTGGCTGCGGTTGCTGGAGGAGTACGGCCTGTAGCCGCTCAGAGCGGCAGTTTCAGTGCCGCCTTGGCGGTGTCGGTGAGGCGGGGGTCGTCCGGCCGCGAGGCACCGTCGAGCAGGCACGTCAGCACGAACCGCACGGTGCTGCCGTCGAGCGCGCCCGCGTAGGCGGCGTTCGCGAACGCGGGGACGTCGCCGGGCCAGCGTTCCGTCTCCGTCGCGAGGTCGGTGATCGTCCCGCTGCCGGGGGTGTCGGCGAGTCGCAGGAACTCCTGCGCGCTCGCCTCGTCGGGGAACGCGAGCGCGGCGACGGACACCGCCACCGTCGCCCCGTCCACGGTGGTGTCGAAGCTGGCCCTGCGCACGCCGGTGCAGCCGGATTCCTCCAGCGCGACCTGGAGGTCGCCCGTCGCGTGTGGGGCGCAGTCGTCGTCGGCGCCCGCGGCGCGCTCGGTGAACTCCACCCCGCCCGCGGTCGTCACGGCCGCCGGTGTGACCGCCGGAGCCTCGTCCTCGCCTCCCCGCGTGAGCACGATCGCGAGCACCGCGCCGATCACGGCGACGAAAGCCCCCGCCGCGGCGAGCGGCTGCCAGCGCGGGCGCCTCGGCCGCGGCGCGGGAACCGGTGGTGTGGCGGGAGCGCGGGCCGGTGCCGGGAGCGGGCTGGGCAGGGGAGCGGGCCGTGGAGGGCGCGGCCGTTCCGGGTTCACGGCGACGGTGACGGGAACGGGTGTGGCGGCCGGCTTGGTCGGATGCTCGATCGGCACCGTCTCGGGCGCGAGCGCGAGCGGGTGCTCCTCGGTGGTGAACCCCTCGGCCGCGAGCGTCTCGTCGTCCTGCTCCGGCGCCGTGGGCTCCAGTGCCTGGACGAGCGCGCGGACCTGCTGCGCCGTGAACGGCCGCTCCGCCGAGGCGAGTGAGACGGCGGCCGCGAGCATGCTCGTCGGCGTCGGGTGGACGACGCGGACGGGGCCTGCGAGGTCGGCGGGCGGCTGCTCGACGGTCTCGACGAACGGGCCGACCGCGATCACCGTGCCCAGCGTGGCGTCCGGTTCGACGGCGCGGACGCGCTCGGCGACCGTGGCGGCGAGCGCGAGTGCCTCGATGCCGGGGTTCACCGCCTCGTCGCTGCTGACCAGCGGCCAGCCGTCGGTCCGCCACTGCCCGTCGAGTGGTGCGTCGAGCCGCATCGCGGGGTCGGGCAGGTCGACACCGACCACGACGAGCACGCCGCCCGGCACGATCAGCACGGCGTCGACCGCCCTGGGCGCGCCCGCGGGCCGCACCCCGGCGAGCGCGACGCCGCCGACGACGTTGCGGCCGCGGCCAAGCGACGCGAGCGCGGCGCGGATGTCCTCGGAGACGCGGGTGGGTTGCCGAGGAAACCGGACGAGTCGCACGCGAACCTCCCCTGAAGCCGTGCCTCGCGCTCACACGCTAGCGCGACAAGGTACCTGACCGTGCGCGAGTGCCCGATACGGAAGGTAGTCATTGACAGCGATCACCGTCACCTAGTTGAGTACTTACTCGTTGGTAGGTCACTGTCGATCTCTCCGTTTTGGAGGACGAGATGCGTTCACGGTCCTCGACCCGCTCTCTCCGGCCACTGTGGATCGCCGCGTCCGCCGCGGTGCTCGCGTTGTCGGGTGTCACTCCGGCCCAGGCCGGGGAGCCGCTCGCGCCCGTGTCGGACACCCTTTCCGCACTGCTGTCCTCGGCCTCGGGCACAGCACCGGTGACCGCGCTCGTGCACGGAGCCGACCTCGCCTCGGCGGAGAGCGCGGTGCGCTCGGCCGGGCTCGCCAAGATCACGAGCTTCGAGCGCATCGGCGTGGTCGCCGCGTCCGGCACGGCCGACCAGGTGCGCGCCGTGCGCTCGGCGCGGGGCGTCACCTACGTCGAGAACAACGACCCGGTGCGCATGTACGCCAGCACGGGCACCACGGCGACCCGCGCACTGGAGGCCAGGGAGACGCTGACCGGAGCCGACGGCCGCCCGCTCGACGGCAGCGGCGTGAGCGTGGCGGTGATCGACACCGGCGTGGACCCGACGCATCCCGCGTTCCGCGGGCCCGACGGCGCGAGCCGGGTGGTCGCGAATCTGAAGAGCCTGTGCGTGCAGGGCACGGCGACCGGCTGCATCACGCGGTTGCCGAACACCGTGGACACGGACACGCTCTCACTCGGTGGCCACGGCACGCACGTCACCGGCATCGCGGCTGGTAATGACCTCACCCTGTCGGGTGGCACCCGGGTGGGTGGATCCGCGCCGGGTTCGAAGATCGTGTCACTCTCCACCGGCGCGGCGCTGGTGGTGCTCGGTGCCGACGCGGCACTGAACTGGGTGCTGGAGAACCACCGGGCGCCGTGCGGCGCGGGCGTGTCCGCGCAGGCGTGCCCGCCGATCAAGGTGATCAACAACTCCTACGGGCCCAGCGGCGGCGGGGAGTTCGACCCGCAGTCGGCGACGGTGAAGCTACAGCGGGCGCTGGCCGCCGAGGGCGTGGTGACGGTCTGGGCCAACGGCAACGACGGCGGCGACGGCAGCGAGAACCTGTCCAACCCGGCCGGTCAGGATCCGACGCCGGGCATCGTGTCGGTCGCGTCGTTCAACGACCAGGGCACGGGCACGCGTGACGGCACGGTGTCGGACTACTCGTCGCGGGGCGCGGCGGACGTGCGGCAGAGCTGGCCGGACATCTCGGCGCCGGGCGAGAACATCCTGTCCGCGTGCAGGCCCTACCTGGTCATCTGCTCCACGGGCCTGCAGGCCGTCAACGGCCCTGGCCCTCTCGACCTGGGCACGTACAACGTGATCAGCGGGACGTCGATGGCAGCGCCGCAGATCACGGGCATCGTGGCGCAACTCTTCCAGGCGAAGCCGGGCGCCACGCCGGGCGAGATCGAGCACGCGCTCAAGTCGACGGCGTACAAGTACCGGGACGGGGCTCCGTACCAGCAGGACGGGCCCTACACGTCCAGCTTCGACAAGGGCACCGGGCTCGTCGACGTGGTCGCCGCCGCGACCGCACTCGGCGCCGGACCCGCCTGATTCACCCACCGGTGTGGTCTCCGGGTGAGCAAGGGAGCTTTGCTCTCGTTTGACGGGAGTAAAGCTCCCTTGCTCCCTGAAAATGCTCACTGGCCGGTGTGATTTCTGGTGCTCATGTGGCCAAATGGGTGAGCTGCGTGCAGAATGGCCCATGAAGTGTCACAGCGCTTTCGGATCTTCGTGGTTCGCGAGGTCGTAGGGGAAGACGCCCCTCGTCGAGCAGCGGAGGTCAGCAGTGAGCACTCGTGGCGTGGTGTACGTCCACTCGTCGCCGTCTGCGGTTTGTCCGCACGTCGAGTGGGCGATCTCGGGCACTCTGGGTGTCCGCGTGGAGTTGCAGTGGACGGCGCAGCCTGCCGCCCCGGGACAGCTCCGCGCCGAGTGTGACTGGCGCGCGCCCGCAGGCATGGCAGGCAAACTCGCCGGGGCGCTCAAGGCGTGGCCCATGATCCGGTTCGAGGTCACCGAGGAGCCCAGCCCCGGCGTTGACGGGCAGCGCATCTGTTACGCGCCCGGCCTCGGCCTCTGGCACGCGCGAACCAGCGCGAACGGCGACATCGTGGTGGGCGAGGACCAGCTGCGGAGCCTCGTGTCGCGCAGCAGGGCCGGCGAGCAGCTCGCGCACAAGCTCGACGAGTTGCTGGGCGCGAGTTGGGACGAGGCACTCGAGCCGTTCCGCCACGCGGGCGACGGCGCGCCCGTCACCTGGTTGCACCAGGTGGGCTGAACCACCTGGTTACCCTTGCGGCGTGCCCCCAGGTCCGCCTCGCCCGCGCTGGCTCGTGCCAGTGCTCATCGTGGTGGTGTCGCTGACGGTCGGTGGCGGTCTGCTGGCGCGTGAGATCTACCAGCCTCCCGACGACGAGGACGTGGCGGCGAGCCAGCCGACCACGCCATCGCTCGCTCCCGAGCAGCAGCCCGGGCCAGGGACTGTGCAACTCACTGCGGACGCCGCGGCGCACCCCGAGGCGGAGCCCGTGCGTCAGCTGCTGCAGGCCCACTTCGACGCCATCAACGGGGGCGACTACGACCTCTGGTCCACCACCGTGGTCGCCGAACGGGTGCAGGCGCAGCCGCGCCGGGAATGGCTGGCGAACTACCGCAGCACCAAGGACGGCAGCATCCGTGTGCACCGGATCGAGGTGGCGCCGGAGCAGCGGCTCACGGTCCTGGTGGGTTTCACGAGCACACAGGACGTGACCGACGCCCCGCCGGACCTGCCGGAGCCGTGCATCCGGTGGCGCCTCGCCTTCCCGCTGGCGCACGAGGACGGCGAGTGGAAGCTGGACACCGTCCCGGCCGGCACGATCCCCGAACGCGCCGCCTGCTGAGGGCAACCGCAGTGAAGGCCACCATGCCTGCGTTCAACGCAGGCATGGTGGCCTTCACTGCAGTCGTGGGGACTCAGGCGGCTGTGAACAGCAGGGCAGTGTTGTGGCCGCCGAAGCCGAAGGAGTTGCTGATCGCGGCGGTCAGCTCCACCTTGCGGGCCTCGCCGGAGACGACGTCGAGGTCGACCTTCGGGTCCAGGTTCTCCAGGTTGAGCGTGGCCGGCACGAGCCCGTGGTAGATCGACAGGATCGCGATGATGCCCTCCACCGCGCCCGCGCCGCCCACCAGGTGGCCGAGCGCGCTCTTCGGCGCGGTGACCACCGGGTGTTCGCCGATGGCCTTGCGGATGGCCGCCGCCTCTCCCACGTCGCCGACGACCGTGGAGGTCGCGTGCGCGTTGACGTGCCCGACATCGCTCGCCGTCAGTCCCGCCATCCGGATCGCGTGGTGCATCGCCGCGATCTGGCCGATGCCGTCCGGGTGGTTGCCCGTGATGTGGTGGGCGTCCGAGGTGATGCCGAAGCCGCTCAGCCGCGCGTACACCCGCGCGCCGCGGGCCGCGGCCCGGTCGGCACGCTCCAGCACGACCGCACCGGCACCCTCGCCGAGCACGAAGCCGTCCCGGCCCGTGTCGAACGGGCGCGACGCGTGCGCGGGGTCGTCGTTGCGTGTCGAGACGGTCCGCGCCTGCGCGAAGCCGGCGATGGTGATCGGGGCGATGCAGGCTTCCGCACCGCCCGCGACCACGACGTCGGCCCGGCCGGACTGGATCATCTGGAACCCGGTCGCGATGCCTTCCGCACCGGAAGCACACGCCGAGGCGGGCGAGTGCACTCCAGCGCGGGCCTTGAGATCGATCCCGACGTGCGCGGCAGGCCCGTTGGGCATCAGCATCGGCACGGTCAGCGGCGACACCTTGCGGATGCCGTGCTCCTCGAGCAGGTCGTCCTGGTCGAGCAGCGTGACCGGGCCGCCGATGCCGGAGCCGATGGACACGCCGAGCCGCTCCGGCTCCACGTCCGTGTGCTCGTCGGTCTGCTCGGCGAACCCGGCGTCCGCCCAGGCCTGCCGTGCCGCGATGAGCGCGACCTGCTCGCACCGGTCCAGCCTGCGAGCCTGAACGCGCGGGATGGTTTCCGTCGGCTCCTCGGCGAGACTCGCGCCGATCTTCACCGGGAGGTCGAAGCGTTCGACCCAGTCCGCCTCGATGGTGCGGACGCCACTGCGGCCCGCGATGAGGCCGTCCCAGGTGGACGTGACGTCCCCGCCGAGCGGCGTGGTGGCGCCGAGTCCGGTGATCACCACGTCGATGTTGCTCATTGCAGTCTCCCCGAGGTAGCCAACCGAGTTGTTACTTGGAGTTCGCCGCGACGTAGTCGACGGCGTCCCCGACGGTCTTGAGGTTCGCGAGCTCGTCGTCCGGGATCTTGACCCCGAACTTGTCCTCGGCCTGCACGGCGATCTCCACCATGGACAGCGAGTCGATGTCGAGGTCGTCCACGAACGACTTCTCCGTGCTCACGTCGTCCTGTGCCACACCGGCGACCTCCTCGACGATCTCGGCGAGGCCGGACAGGATCTCTTCTTTGTCTGCCACTTGGCGGTTTCCTTCCTAATCGAAGCGCTTGCGCTTGCGACGGACCTTAACGCGTCCGCCGCGGGCCGGGAGTATCACGGGCAGATGATGACCTGGCCCGCGTAGGAGAGGCCGGCGCCGAAGCCGACCAGCAGCACCACGTCGCCGGTCTTCACGGTGCCCGCCGCGCGCATGTGGTCCAGGGCGAGCGGGATCGAGGCCGACGAGGTGTTGCCGGAGTAGCGGATGTCGTCGGCGACCACCAGGTCCTCCCTGGCGCCCTTCGCCCGCAGCCGCTTGGCGATCGCCTCGACGATCCGCAGGTTCGCCTGGTGCGGGATGAGCACGTCCACATCGGACAGTTCCAGCCCCGCGAGCTCAACGGCGCGCATCGCGATCGGCGCGATCTGCGTGGTGGCCCAGCGGAAGACCGCCTGACCCTCCTGGTAGAGGTAGCGGTGCTCCCGCATGTAGATCATGTCGACGAGGTCGCCCGCGCTGCCCCACGCCACCGGGCCGATGCCCGGTTCGTCGGAGGGACCGACCAGCGCGGCACCGGCGCCGTCGGCGAAGATGATGGCCGTGGAGCGGTCCTGCGGGTCCACCACGTCGGTGAGCTTCTCGGCGCCGATCACCAGCACCTTGCCCGCAGAACCGGAGCGGATGAGATCGGAGGCCACGCCGAGGCCGTAGCAGAAGCCCGCACACGCGGCGTTGAGGTCGAACGCGCCGGCCGCCTTGATCCCGATGCGCTCGGCCACCTGACCCGCGGCGTTCGGAATGGGCGAGGGCATCGTGCAGTTGGGCACGATCACGGTGTCTACTTCGGACGGATCGGTGCCCGCGTCGGCGAGCGCCTTTGCTCCTGCGGCGACGGCCATGTCGACCAGCAGCTCGTCCTTCTCGGCGAACCGGCGCTCGACGATGCCCACGCGCTCACGGATCCACTGGTCGTTGGTTTCCATGACCTGCGAGAGGTCGTCGTTGGTGACGATCTTGTCCGGCTGCGTGCTGCCCACGCCGAGAATGCGCGTCGCCGCAGGCCCCTGCCGGAGCTTCATGGCCGGTCGGCCACCCGTCATCGGACATCCTCCAGGTTCGCGGGGGTCTTGAGCGCGACGAGCGTGGTGACGGTGCCCTTGAGCTCGCGCTTCACCAGGCCGGTCAGGGTGCCGGCGGGCGGCAGCTCCACGGTGCTCGTGACACCGAGAGCGGCGAGCTCACGCATCGTCAGGTCCCAGCGCACCGGCCGGGTCACCTGCTTCACCAGTCGCTCGAGGTACTCGCCGCCGCTGGTCACCACGGAGCCGTCGGCGTTCGACAGCAGCGGGCGCACCGGGTCGAAGGGGGTGATCTCCGCGGCGAGGGCCCGCAGCGCCTCCTCGGCGGGGGCCATGTACTTGGTGTGGAATGCGCCCGCCACCTTCAGGGGACGCACCTTGGTGCCCTCCAGCGGCTCGGCGACGATCTTCTCGATCTGCGCTGCCGATCCGGAGGCGACGATCTGGCCGGCGCCGTTCTGGTTGGCGGCCTCCAGCCCGTTCTCGTGCAGCCACGCGACCACCCGCTCGGGCTCTCCGAGCATCACCGCGGCCATGCTGGTGGGCTCGATCGCGCACGCCTTGGCCATCTCGGCGCCGCGGACGGCGGCCAGCGCGACGGCGTCGTCGGGCGAGAACACCCCGGCGATGGCGGCGGCGGCGAGCTCACCGACCGAGTGCCCGGCCACGGGGGCGTCCGAGGGCACACTCTCGGGCAGGTGCTCGGCGGCCAGCAGGGACAGCGCCACGATCAGCGGCTGCGTGATGGCGGTGTCCTGGATCTCCTCGGCGTCGCCCTCGGTGCCGAGGCGCAGCAGGTCGAGGCCGGCGCGATCGGACCACTGCTGTACCCGCTCGCGGGCGCCGTCGAGCTCGAGCCAGGGGGTGAGCATTCCGGGAGCCTGCGACCCCTGTCCGGGGCAGAGAAGTGCCATCACCCCTTCAGGGAACACGTCCGGCCCGGTCGCGGGGGATGCCGACGGGTCACGAAGTCCGTCGCGTGACGTTGTGGGGAGCCTACAAACGCCAGGTGACGTGACCCCTCGCCGACGTGGCCCTATTGTCGGGTTCGAGCAGTTCATTTGTGACTGACGTCACCAAAGGCCGCGCGACCTGGCGAGCCTGCCGACCGTGAGCGCGGTGCGAAGCACGAGCGCGTCCCGCGGGTCGCCCGCGTTGCGGCCGGTGAGCTCGGCGGCCTTGCGCAGCCGGTAGCGCACCGTGTTCGGGTGGACGAAGAGCTGCCGCGCGCACGTCTCCAGCACACCGCCGCTCTCGAGGTAGGTCTCGATGGTCTCCAGCAGCGCGGGGCCCGCGTCCTCCAGCGGCCGCGCGATGCTCTCGATCAGCTGGCGTTCGGCCTCGGCGTCGCCCGCAAGCGCGCGCTCGGGCAGCAGGTCGACCGAGCGGGTCGGCCTCGGCGCCGAGGGCCAGCCGACCACCGCGCGCAGGCCGGACAGTGCCTCCACGGCGCTGTGATGCGCCTCGGCAAGGCTGTCCACCGTGGGGCCCGCGACCACGGGTCCCTCGGCGAACGCCGTCGACAGCGTCGGCAGGATCGGGCGGTCCTTCGGGCCGCCGTCGGTCGGCCCGGCCACCACCACGACGAGCCGGGAGCCCTGCACGCCGAGCAGCACCGGACGGCCCGCCCGCGCGGCCCGGCTGCGGACCTCGAACACGACGGTCGGCGGGTCGTCCGACGGCGGGTTGCCCACGAGCACGGTGGCGGCGGCCGCCGGGTCCCAGCCCAGCGCCGCGGCCCTGGACAGCACCGACTCCTCGGCGTCGCCACGCACGATGCCGTCCACCACGAGCGCCTCCAGGCGGGCGTCCCACGCGCCCCGTGCCTCGGCGGCCGCGGCGTAGGAGTTGGCCGCGGCGAAGGCGACCTCGCGGCCGTAGCGCAGGATGCCCTCGATGAGCGCGGCCCGCTCCTCCTCGCTGGCGGCGAACTCGGGCAGCTGCTCCTCGAAGACCTCGATGGCCAGCCGCACGAGGCCCACGGTCTGGCGCAGGCTGATCCAGCGCGACAGCTCGCGGGGCGCGGCGCGGAACGCCTCGGTGGTGAGCTTGAGCGCCTCCTTGGAGTCGCGCAGCCACCTGACGAACCCGGCCGCGCCGGTCTGGGTGATCAACAGGACACTGGCTCGCTGGTCCGCGGGCATCCGGCCGAACCACGGCAGACGTTCCTCCATGGCCGCGACGCTTGCCTTCGCAAGGCGGCCGGAGGCTCGTTCGAGTTCGCGCAGGGTCTTGGCGGACAGGCGCTGCCGCTTGGGGGGTGACATCGTGCCTGCGATACTACGTCTCCGGCAGGCCAGGCCCTAAATTACGAGACCGCCCGACGCGCTGCGGTTCTCGCTGCGTCGGGCGGTCTCGTCTCCCCGGTCCCCACCGGTGATTCCACTATGGACCTTGTGGATCACCGGACGGAAGGGTTCTCACCCTTTCGTGGTCCCCTTTCCCCGGGTCAGCGGAGTACGGCATGGCCGGTGTTCAGCGCCCCGACGGTGCGCACGCCCAGCAACTGCATGGTGCGCACGATCTCGCCGCGCAGGATGTCCACGGCCCGCTGCACGCCGCGCTCGCCGCCGGCCATGAGGCCGTACAGGTAGGCCCTGCCGACGAGGCAGAGATCGGCTCCCATCGCGAGCGCGGCGACGATGTCCCCGCCGGAGAGGATGCCCGTGTCGATCCACACCTCGGCGTCTCCGCCCACGGCGTCCAGTGCCGGGGGTAGCAGCTCCAGTGGTGTCGGCGCGCGGTCGAGCTGGCGCCCGCCGTGGTTGGAGAGCACCACGGCCTCCGCGCCCGCCTTCACCACGTCCTTCGCGTCGGCTGGATTCTGTATGCCCTTCACCACGAGCTTGCCGGGCCAGCTTTCCCGCACCCACACGAGATCGTCGTAGCCGAGCGTGGGGTCGAACATCTCGTCGATGAGCTCGGCGGCGGTGCCACCCCAGCTCGTCAGCGAGGCGAACAGCAGCGGCTCGGTGGTGAGCAGGTTGAACCACCACGCCGGGTGCATCGCGCCGTCGACGAAGGTCCGCAGTGTCAGCGCGGGCGGGATCGTGAGCCCGTTTCGCATGTCTCGCAGGCGGGCTCCGCCGACCGGGGTGTCGACGGTGAGCATCAGCGTGTCGTAGCCCGCGTCCCACGCCCTGCGCATGAGCTCGGCGCCGGCGCCGTGATCGCGCCACACGTAGAGCTGGAACCATTTCCGGGCCTCGGGCGCCACGGCGGCGACGTCCTCGATCGAGGTCGTGCCCATGGTCGACAGCGCGTACGGAACACCGTTGCGCTGGGCGACGCGCGCGACCGCGGACTCGCCCTCGTGGTGCATCATCCGCGTGAACCCGGTGGGAGCGAATGCGAACGGCAGCGCCGAGCGCGCGCCCAGCACCTCGACGCTGGTGTCCACATCGGACACGCCGCGCAGCACGTTCGGACGGAACTCGACGCCCCGGTACGCCTGCCGAGCGCGGCGCAGGCTGTCCTCCAGCTCCGCGGCCCCGTCGGTGTAGTCGAAAACGGCCCTCGGCGTGCGCCTGCGCGCGATCGTGCGCAGGTCGGCGATCGTGTGGGCGGCGGCGAGCCGCCGGTCGGTCGGATTGGCCACGAACGGCTTCGGCCGCAGGATCTCGGCGAGCTCGGCGGGCCTCGGCAGCCTGCGCCTGGTCACAATGGGCTCCTTTGCGTTCCACTGACGGGACGACCCGCCGCCGGGCGGGGCCGGCGGCGGGTCGTGAGGTGCCGATACTGACTCAGGCGACGCCCGAGTCCGACGTCTGCGGGCCCGCCGCGGCGACGTCGTGGATCCGGTACTTCTCTGTCGCCTCGACGACCTTCGCCTGGTCGAACTCGCCACGGCGGGCGAGCATCGTCAGCACGCCGACCGTGATCGACTCCGCGTCGACGAGGAAGTGCCGCCGCGCGGCGGGACGGGTGTCGGAGAAGCCGAACCCGTCGGTGCCCAGCGTGAGCATGTCGGTCGGCACCCACGGCCGGATGAGGTCCGGCACCGCGCGCATCCAGTCCGACACGGCCACGACGGGCCCGTTCGCGTCCTTGAGCGCGGAGGTGACGTAGGGCACGCGCGGGGTGTCGCCGGGGTACAGGAAGTTGTCCCGGTCGACCTCGACGGCCTCGCGGCGCAGCTCCGTCCACGACGTCGCCGACCACACCGCGGCACGGACGCCCCACTCCTCCCGGAGCATCTCCTGCGCCTTGAGCGCGTCCGGCATCGTGACGCCCGAGACGAGGATCTGGGCCTCGGGGCCGTCTCCCTCGGGTGCCTCCGCGTAGCGGTAGAGACCCTTGAGCAGGCCGTCGACGTCGAGGTTCTCCGGCTCGGCAGGCTGCTGGTACGGCTCGTTGTAGACGGTCAGGTAGTAGAAGACGTTCTCGCCGTTGCCGTCGGGCCCGGTCTCGCCGTACATGCGGCGCAGGCCGTCCCGCACGATGTGCGCGATCTCGAACGACCACGCCGGGTCGTACGTCACCGCGGCCGGATTGGTGGCCGACAGCAGGATCGAGTGCCCGTCCGCGTGCTGCAGGCCCTCGCCGGTCAGCGTCGTGCGGCCCGCCGTGGCGCCGAGGACGAAGCCGCGGGCCATCTGGTCGGCCGCCGCGTACAGGCCGTCGCCAGTGCGCTGGAACCCGAACATCGAGTAGAAGATGTAGATCGGGATCATCGGCTCGCCGTGCGTGGCGTAGGACGTGCCGACCGCCGTGAACGACGCCGTCGAGCCCGCCTCGTTGATGCCCTCGTGCAGCAGCTGGCCCTGCTCGGACTCCTTGTAGGCCAGCATCAGCTGCGCGTCGACCGAGGTGTAGGTCTGCCCGTGCGGGTTGTAGATCTTGGCCGTCGGGAACATCGAGTCGAGGCCGAACGTGCGCGCCTCGTCCGGGATGATCGGGACGATCCGGTTGCCGATCTCGGCGTCCTTGGCCAGCTCGCGGACCAGGCGGACGAACGCCATCGTGGTGGCGACCTCCTGCTTGCCCGAGCCCTTGCGGATGGCCTCGTACACCTTGTCGCCCGGCAGCACGAGCGGCTTGGCCTTCGTCGCGCGCCGCTCCGGCAGGTAACCGCCGAGCGCCTTGCGGCGGCCCAGCATGTACTGGATCTCCTCGGAGTCCTTGCCGGGGTGGTAGTACGGCGGCAGCTTCGGGTCCTGTTCCAGCTGCTCGTCGCTGACCGGGATGCGCTGGGCGTCGCGGAACAGCTTGAGGTCGTCCAGCGTGAGCTTCTTCATCTGGTGCGTGGCGTTGCGGCCCTCGAACGCCGGGCCGAGCCCGTAGCCCTTGATGGTGTGGGCAAGGATCACGGTCGGCTGGCCGTGGTGCTCCAGCGCGGCCTTGTAGGCGGCGTACACCTTGCGGTAGTCGTGGCCGCCGCGCTTGAGGTTCCAGATGTCCGCGTCGGAGAGGTCCTTGACGAGGTCCTTCGTGCGCGGGTCACGGCCGAAGAAGTGCTCGCGGACGTACGCGCCGTCGTTGGCCTTGTAGGTCTGGAAGTCGCCGTCGGGCGTGGTGTTCATCAGGTTGACCAGCGCGCCGTCGCGGTCTCCGTGCAGCAGCGCGTCCCACTCGCGGCCCCAGATGACCTTGATCACGTTCCAGCCCGCGCCCCGGAAGTAGGCCTCGAGCTCCTGGATGATCTTGCCGTTGCCGCGCACCGGCCCGTCGAGCCGCTGCAGGTTGCAGTTGATGACGAACGTGAGGTTGTCCAGGCCCTCGCCGGAGGCGACGTGGATCAGCCCGCGCGACTCCGGCTCGTCCATCTCGCCATCGCCGAGGAAGGCCCACACGTGCTGGTCGCTCGTGTCCTTGATGCCGCGGGCGTGGAGGTACCGGTTGAACCGCGCCTGGTAGACGGCGTTCATCGGGCCGATGCCCATGGAGACCGTGGGGAACTCCCAGAAGTCCTGCATGAGCCTCGGGTGCGGGTACGACGGCAGCCCGCCGCCCTCGCCCGCGTGCGAGTACTCCTGGCGGAAGCCGTCCAGCTGATCAGCGCTGAGCCGTCCTTCCAGGAAGGCGCGCGCGTAGATGCCGGGGGAGGCGTGGCCCTGGATGAAGATCTGGTCGCCGCCGCCGGAGTGGTCCTTGCCGCGGAAGAAGTGGTTGAAGCCGACCTCGTACAGCGCGGCCGACGAGGCGTAGGTGGAGATGTGCCCTCCGACCCCGACGCCGGGACGCTGCGCGCGGTGCACCATGATCGCCGCGTTCCACCGGATGTAGGCGCGGTAGCGCCGCTCGATCTCCTCGTCGCCGGGGAACCACGGCTCGTTCTCCGTGGGGATCGTGTTGACGTAGTCCGTCGCGGTGAGTGGCGGCACGCCCACGTTGCGTTCCCGGGCGCGTTCCAGCACCCGCAACATCAGGTACCTCGCGCGCTGCTGGCCACCCCTCGCCAGTGCCGCGTCGAAGGAGTCGAGCCATTCGGCCGTCTCCTCGGGGTCGATGTCCGGTAGGTGCGCCGCCAGTCCGTCACGGATGACGCGGACGCGCGCCGGGGCTCCCTGACCGGGTGCGCCGGTGGTGGCGCCTTGCCCGGCCTTGTCGTTCTGGGGGGCCAAGGGATCTCCTCGCCGTTTGTCGCTTCGTTGTGTGCTTCTTCCAGCCCATCGTCGTCGCATTCGCGGCTTACGTCACCATTACTGCGCGGTAACGTTCGGCATGCGCTCTGCGCGGTGTTTGGCCTGCTGAAGCCCCAGGTGGAGCTTCTCTCCCACCCTAGTTGAGTGCCCTCGGAAGGGGGACGCCGCGGCGGTCCGAACGACCCCGTTTCACCTCGCGTCCGGGCCGTCCTGCCCGTAGCCTGCGGGACACGAGTTGCCTGTGATCCGGTGTGGACGGTTGCGCCGTGCGCCGCGCCAGTGTTCGCTAAGCCCATCCGTGTACGAAGCGTGCGGGTCGTCGGCGAATCCGGGTGACGCCCCGCACCGAGTTGTAGTTGGAGGAGTGAGGTCGTGGTCGCCGCGGGAGACGCTGATCAGCACAGCGTCGCCGAGAGGCTTGGGATCAAGCCGGACATGGTGGTCCAGGAGGTCGGCTGGGACGAGGACGTCGACGAAGACGTCCGGGCGGCCATCGAGGAGCACACCGGTGCTGACCTGCTCGACGAGGACGCCGACGAGGTCATCGACGTGGTGCTGCTGTGGTGGCGCGACGGCGACGGTGACCTCGGCGACGCGCTCGTCGACGCCAGGGCACCGCTCGACGAGAACGGCGTCATCTGGGTCCTGACTCCGAAGACCGGCCAGCCCGGTCACGTGGAACCGAGCGAGATCGCGGAGGCCGTGCCGACCGTGGGGCTGTCGCAGACGTCGAACCTGAGCCTCGGCGAGGCCTGGGCGGCGACGCGCCTGGTGCCGAGGTCGAAATCACGCCGCTAGGCACGAGACTGGCCCATACGGCGGCCCGTTGCCCGCGATAGGGTTGTCCGGCACACGCGGTTTTCATAGGCCGGACGACCTACGGGAGAGGAAATACTCGGTATGGCGGTCGAGGTCGGTTCGCAAGCCCCGGACTTCACGCTCAACGACTACAACAAGCAGGAAGTCACGCTGTCGTCGTTCCGGGGGGACAAGCCTGTGCTGCTTGTCTTCTACCCGTTCGCGTTCAGCGGTATCTGCCAGGGCGAGCTGTGCCAGCTCAGGGACGAGTTCGCCGAGTACGACAACGAGGGCGTCCAGGTCCTCGGTGTCTCGGTCGACACGCCGTTCTCGCTCAAGGCGTGGGCCGAGCAGCAGGGCTACCAGTTCCCGCTGCTGTCGGACTTCTGGCCGCACGGTGAGGTCGCCAAGGCATACGGCGTCTTCAACGACAAGGCCGGCCTGGCCGTGCGCGGCACCTTCCTGATCGACAAGGAGGGCGTCGTCCGCTTCGCCGAGGTCAACCAGCCCGGCGAGGCGCGCGACCAGCAGGCGTGGAAGAAGGCCGTCGCGGAGCTCGGCTGATCCACCCCGGCGGCACCGCAGGGTGCCGCCACCAGGGCGCATAGCTCAGCGGAAGAGCACCTGCCTTACAAGCAGGGGGTCGCAGGTTCGAACCCTGCTGCGCCCACCCTCAAAGGTTCACCGAGCCTTCGTCACGCGTTCCGCACGAATCGGGCTGAAGTGACGTATTCGCTGGTTAGCGTCCTCCCGTTCCCCAGGACGGGAGGAAATCCGTGACTGACACCGCCCCCACCGGTGGCCTCGACCGGCGAGGCTTCTTCCGCGCGGGCGTGGCCGCGACCGCCACGCTCGCCGCACTCGGTCCCCTCGAAGCGCTCAGTGCCCGCACCGCCGGTGCGGCTCCGCTCACCAAGCGTAACTCCAGTCCCGACTACGGCCCGCTGTCCCCGGTCAGGGACCAGACGACCGGGCTGCCGCTACTGGCCCTGCCCAGGGGCTTCGAGTACCTCAGCTACGGCTGGACCGGCGACGCCATGTCCGACGGCACACCGACGCCCGGCATGCACGACGGGATGGCGGCGTTCCACCGTCGCGACGGCAAGATCGCGCTGGTCCGCAACCACGAGCAGGGCGGCTACACCGGCGCGTTCACCGAACCCGCCTACAACCCCGCCGCCACCGGCGGCACCACCAACCTCGTGTTCGATCCCGAGAAGGGCGAGTTCACGGAGTCGTGGGCCAGCCTGTCCGGCACGATCCGCAACTGCGCGGGCGGCCCCACGCCGTGGGGCACCTGGCTGACGTGCGAGGAGACCACGGAGATCGCGCCGGACGGCACCCGGCACGGCTACGTCTTCGAGGTGCCCTTCGACGGCAAGGCCGACCCGTCCCCGCTGAAGGGCATGGGCCGGTTCAGCCATGAAGCCGTCGCGGTCGACCCCGGCACCGGCATCGTCTACCTCACCGAGGACGCCACCCCGTCGGGCTTCTACCGGTACCTGCCGCGCAAGCGGGGGAAGCTCGATGCGGGCGGCACGCTGCAGATGCTCGTCGTGGAGACCCCGGAGGGCGGCTCGTACTCGACCTACACCGACGGCACGGGCACGCGGTACCGGACGTCGTGGGTCACCGTGCCCAACCCGGACTACGCACCGGGCGAGACCCGGCCCGCCGAGCAGGGCGCCGCACTTGGCGCAGCCGTGTTCCGCAGGCTGGAGGGAGCGTGGTGGGGCAACGACCGCGTCTACATCGTCTCCACCAGCGGCGGGCCGAAGGGTCAGGGCCAGGTCTTCGAGTACGACCCGAGGACCGAGCGGATGCGCGTGCTGTTCGCCTCGCCCGACGCGACGGTGCTGAACAACCCCGACAACATCTGCGTCAGCCCGCGCGGCGGGATCGTGCTGTGCGAGGACGGCAGCGAGGGTGAGTACCTGCACGGTCTCACCACCGATGGCGAGATATTCCCGTTCGCCCTCAACCGCGTCGTGATCCCCGAGGGCGGGGTGCCGGGCAAGAAGGTGGCGCCCGGCGACTACTCGGGGTCGGAGTGGTGCGGCTCGACGTTCGAGCCGAAGCGAGGCAACTGGCTCTTCGTTAACGCGCAGACGCCGGGGATCACCTTCGCGATCACCGGGCCCTGGCGCCGCGGCTCCCTGTAGTGCCGCCGAAGGCGGCCGAGATCACGTTACGACAACGTTCCGTGACCTTGGTCGCCTTCTCCGGCGATTATTCTCCTTCCAGGTTGTCGGATACCGAGCAGAGGTCTGTCGTGGGCGTTGCTGGTGACGATTCCGGGCGTCCCACCGAGGATCGCGCCGCACCGCGGCCCTTCATCGAGGACCTGCCGGCATCGATGTGGGACCACCCCGGGCCGGGGGAGGAGCTTCCGAGTGCTCGGCCGCCCCGGTGGCGGCGCCGGGCCCTGCCGGTGGCGGTGTGCGCGCTGCTCGCCGGGGTGCTCGTGTTCGTCATCGCCGGCCTGCACGGTGGCTCCGGCGGCACGGTGCGGGCGGCCGACCAGGAGCCCCGGGCTCCCCGCGACGGCGCCGCGGCCCCGGGGGTGCGCGACAACCCCCTGCTCACCTCCAGGACCGTGCTCGCGCCGGTCGCCTGCGACCTGCCCGTCTTCAGCGGCGACCTTCCGCGGCTGCGGGCGTACTACCACGCCGAGATCCGATGTCTCGCCGCCGCGTGGCGGCCCGTACTCGACAGCGTCGGCGCGAGGTTCTCCCCGGTCACGGTGTCGCTGGCCGACGACCCCGTGACCCGGTGCGGCGCGCTGCCGCCCGCCGCCGAGGCCACCGGCCTCTACTGCGACCTCGACCGGACGATCTACCTGCCGTACGGGCGGGTGCTCGACTCGCTCGGCGTCACCACCGAGGCGCACCTGGCGACGCTGGCACACGAGTACGGGCACCACATTCAGCAGCTGAGCGGCATCCTCGGCATGGCCAACCGCGAGCTCGACGCCTACGCGCCGGGCAGCCCACAGGACCACGAGCTGCACCGCAGGGTCGAGCTGCAGGCGAACTGCTTCGCCGGGCTGTTTCTCGCGAGCGCGGCGGGCCGGGGCTCGATCAGCGCCGCCGACGCCGAGGCGGCGGTCCAGGACTTCCGGAACTGGGTCGACAGCGAGACCCACGGCGACAGCGAGACGCAGCTGCGCTGGGCGCGGGCCGGGTTCGACGGCGGCACCGTCGCCACGTGCGACACGTGGAACGCGCCATCGGCCGAGGTGCGTTAGACCCTCGCGCGGGGCGGTCCGGCCGAGGATCCTGGCCCCATGGACACGCAGCTCTCCGCCCTCAGCCTTCCCGGCAGGCTCGCCGGCGAGGGCGAACAGATCACGATGGACGAGCTCGCGCTCGCCGCGCGCAACCACGGGATGCCGCTGGAGGCGCTCCACCACGACCTCACCCCGCAGGGCCTGCACTACCTGCTGATCCACTTCGACATCCCGGTGATCGACGCGCGGACGTGGCGGCTGACCGTCAACGGGCATTCCGGCACGCCGCTGTCTCTGTCGCTGGCCGACCTGCGGGCCCGGCCGTCGCGAACGGTGCGGGTGACGATGGAGTGCGCGGGCAACGGCCGCGCTTCGCTGCGGCCACGGCCGATCAGCCAGCCATGGCTGGTCGAAGCCGTCGGCACCGCCGAGTGGACCGGGGTGCCACTGCGCGATGTGCTCGCGGAGGCCGGGCTCGGCGAGGTCGCCGTCGACGTTGTCTTCACCGGCGCCGATCACGGGGTGGAGCGCGGTATCGAGCAGGACTACCGGCGCGGACTCGCGCTCGGGGACGCGCTCGGCGAGGACGTGCTGCTCGCCTACGAGATGAACGGGCTTCCCTTGCCGCCGCAGCACGGTTTCCCGCTGCGGCTCGTGGTGCCGGGGTGGTACGGGATGGCTCACGTGAAGTGGCTGACCTCGATCGACGTCACCGAGACACCGTTCACGGGCTACCAGAACACAGTGGCCTACCGCGTCAAGCACGCCGGCGGCGAGGACGGCGAGCCGGTGACGCGCATCGTGCCGAGGTCGCTGCTGGTGCCGCCCGGCTTCCCGGATTTCCAGACCCGGCACCGGATCGTGCGGCCCGGGCCGGTGGAGCTGACGGGCCGCGCGTGGTCGGGACTGGCGCCGTTGGCGCGCGTCGAGGTGAGCACCGACGGCGGCGCGTCGTGGTCGCCCGCGGAGCTGGAACCGCCGACGGGGCACCGGTGGGCGTGGCGGCGGTTCACCGCGACGTGGCACGCGGAGCCGGGCACGTACACGCTCGCGGTGCGGGCCACGGACGCCGACGGCAACACGCAGCCCCACCGGGAGCCGTGGAACCGCGGTGGCTACGCGAACAACGCCGTGCACCGCGTGCCGGTGACCTGTCTGACCTAGCCAGCCTCCGCAGTGAAGGCCACCTTCCCTGCGCCCGCCCGTCTCCCCCCACCACCCAAAAGGAGGCGCTCCGCGCCGCTGTGTCTGATTCCACGCAGTGATGGTGGCCTTCACTGCGGGTGGGCGGGTCGGTGGGGTGGGCCGGTGCTGTCGCTCAGGGCACGTTCCGCAAGGGCCACAGCTCGCCCGTGGCGCTGTCGATCAGCGCGGCTCGCGTGGCGCGCACCGTCAGCGGCAGCACGTCGTAGACCGCCGAGGCGACCTGTGGCAGCCGCTCGGTCTGCGCCCGCGTCGCGAGTGACGAGTGCGGTAGCCACCGGCCGGTCTCGTAGTGCTTGTGCACGAGCGCGCCAGTGGCCCGCGTCGCCTGCACCACGGCCTGCTGGCGCGACACGAGGTCGGCGGGCACGGCCGGAACGAGCGAGACCCGGCCACGCCGGAACGTCGCGACCGCGTCGAAGGAGAGGTCGAACGGGCCGTGATCGGGCAGCGCCTCCACGGCCGCGCGCACGGCGCCGAGGTCCCACGCCAGCAGCACGACGTAGGAAAGGTGCGGGTGGTGGCTGCCGTGCGTGTGCGAGGCGAGGGTGGGGACGCCGAGCTCCTCGATCCGCAGCCAGAGCTTGCGCAGCGCGCGCTCGGACCGGCCGTCGAACAGCACGCACACCGCCAGAGCCACGCGCCCGACGGTAGCCCGAAAGGGGGAGCCCTGTCCGGTTTCGCCGTTCGTACTGGCGGGTACCCACCACGAAGCGTGACGTCCGTCACAGGAATCAGGGAGTCGATCATGGATCCTCGCGCGGATGCCCGGGTCGGGGTAGCCGGTGTCCAGCCGGCGCAGGTGCTGGCCGCGATCGTGGGCCTGGTGTACCTGGCGATCGGGATCATCGGGTTCGTGCTCACCGGCTTCGGCGGGTTCACCCACGCCGAGCACAGCACGCTGTGGTTGTTCTCGATCAACCCGCTGCACAACGTGGTCCACGTCGTCATCGGCGTGCTCGGCCTGCTGATGGCGCTCAACGCGGGGCTGGCGCGCACGTTCGGGTGGCTCTTGTTCATCGGCTACGGCGTGGTGTTCGTCTGGGGCCTCGCGATCACGGGTGTCTTCTCGAGCAACCCCGTGTCGGGCCTCGGCAACCCGCTCGCCCTCAACACCGCCGACAACTGGCTGCACCTCGGCAGCGCGCTCGTCGGTCTGCTGATCGCGATCATGCCCGCCCGCAAGAAGGTCGTGACGTCCGCGGAGCCCGTGGGCTCGCCCGCGGGTGGGCCGGCCGAGGGTGGGTCGACCGCGATGGGCGAGAACCCCGCCGCGACCACGCAGCCGCGGCACCGGCCGCGCCGCCGCCCCTGGCGCCGCGGCGCCCACACCTGACGGGAGCCGGCCGCCCCCTGGGAGCATCAGCAGTCGACGTAGGCCACGACGCACGTGATGTTGTCGGGGCCGCCGCCCTCGTTGGCGATGTCGATGAGCCTGCCGACGGCGTCCTCGGGGGTGGCGGCCGACGACAGCACCTCGTGGATCTCCTCCGGCGTCGTGACGTCGGTGAGCCCGTCCGAGCAGAGCAGGTACCGGTCACCGGGCTCCGCGGTGTGGGTGGAGAGGTCCGGCTCGGCCGGCGAGCCTGCCATGAGCGCCCTGATCAGCACCGAGCGGCCGGGGTGACGGGCCGCGAGCTCTGGCGGCATCTTGCCCTCGTCGACGAGTGACTGGACCATCGTGTGGTCGCGCGTCAGCTGGCTCAGCTCGCCTGCCCTGAGCAGGTAGCCGCGCGAGTCGCCGATGTGGGCCAGCCCGAACGTGTCGCCGTCCCACAGCATCGCGGTCAGCGTGGTGCCCATGCCTTCCAGTTCGGGGTCGTCCGCCACGCGTTCGTTGAGCCGGGCTGAGGCGTCGGCGACCCCCTCGCCCAGCACCTCCAGGAGGTCGGCGGGCTCGTGCTCGGCCTCCGCCAGCCGGTTGTCGAGGTCGGCCATCGCCTCGATCGCGAGCGCGCTGGCCACCTCACCCGCGGCGTGGCCACCCATCCCGTCCGCGACGGCGAGCAGGCGTGGGGTCGCGTAGGCGGAGTCCTCGTTCGCGCTGCGCCGTTGGCCGACGTCCGAGCCGACGGCGTAGCTGAGCCCGAGCGCCTCGTCACGTGTCATGCGAGCAGTGAACCACTGGCCGCCTCAGTTGATGAAGTCCGATAGGTCGTAACCGGTGGTACCCGGCGCGGTGGTGGATCGCCGGGCTCGGGTCGGGCGACGGCGGGGTGACTCTTGTGGGCGGCCTCGTGGCCGCCGTGTGCGCTACGGTGACGTTGCTGAGCGCTTGCTCACCGGGGAGGGCGAGGAGATCCGGCGTGGACACTGACGACTTCGCGGCGATCCTTGGTGCGGTCAGGGATTTCGTGCGCAAGGAGGTCCTCCCGAGGGAGACCGAGATCGAGGAGCGCGACGAGATCCCCTCCGACCTCAGGGAGAAGGCGGCCGGGCTCGGCCTCTTCGGCTGGGCGCTGCCCGCGGAGTACGGCGGCCTCGGGCTGACGACGAGCGAGGACGTGCGGCTCGCGATCGAGCTCGGCTACACCACGCCCGCCTTCCGGTCGCTCTTCGGCACCAACAACGGCATCGCCGGGCAGGCCATCGTCAACCACGGCACGCCCGCCCAGCGCGCCGAGTGGTTGCCGAGGCTGGCGGCGGGGGAGGCGATCGCGTCGTTCGCGCTCACCGAGTCCGAGGCCGGCTCCGACCCCAGCGGCCTGCGGACCGTCGCCGTGCGCGACGGTGACCAGTACGTGCTCACGGGCACCAAGCGCTTCATCACCAATGCCCCGCTGGCCGACGCGTTCGTCGTGTTCGCCCGAACCGGACCTGAGCGGGAGGGGCGGCGGGGCATCTCGGCGCTGCTCGTGCCGGCCGGGCTGGCCGGACTCACGGTCGGGCAGCGCGACGCGAAGATGGGCCAGTCCGGGGCATGGACGGCGGAGGTCCACCTCGACGACGTGCGCGTGCCGGCCTCGGCCCTGATCGGCGAGGAGGGCCAGGGTTTCCGGATCGCGATGGCCTCGCTGTCCAGGGGCAGGCTGCACATCGCGGGCGTCAGCGTCGGCATGGCCGAGCGGGCGCTGGCGGAGGCGGTGGAGCACGCGCGCGCCACCCGCCAGGGCGGGACCCCGATCGGAGAGCACCAGCTCGTGCAGGCGCTGCTCGCCGAGTCGCACGCCGAGCTGGCCGCGGGCAGGGCGCTCGTGCTCGAAGCCGCCGCGCGCTTCGACACCGGCGAGGACCGCAGGCTCGGCCCGTCCAGCGCGAAGCTGTTCTGCACGGAGATGCTCGGCCGGGTCGCCGACAGAGCCGTACAGGTGCACGGTGGGCTCGGCTACATGAGAGGTGTGCCGGTGGAGCGCATCTACCGAGACGCCCGGCTCCTGCGCATCTACGAGGGCACCAGCGAGATCCAGAAGCTGGTCATCGGCAGGCAGCTGCTCGGGTAGCCACTCGCGAGAGCGTGGCGGTGCGGTCACGGTCGTTTCGCGGTGGAGGTGGCTCCGTCGCGCCCCCTTTAACCCATGCGATCGGCTGCTCGCGCGGCACGCCTGCCCCGTTCTGTCGGGGGTGCGGTCTAGGGTGGAGCCCTGGAGTTCGCGGCGCGTCTGACGGTCTCGTCAAGGGGAGGTTTTCGCTGGTGTCGAACGATTCCTTCGTCCACCTGCATGTGCACACCGAGTATTCGATGCTCGATGGTGCGGCGAAGATCGCTCCGCTGTTCGCGGAGGCGTCCCGGTTGGAGATGCCGGCGGTGGGGATGACCGACCACGGCAACATGTACGGGGCGGATGAGTTCTACCAGCAGGCGAAGAAGGCCGGGATCAAGCCGATCATCGGGATCGAGGCGTACATCGCGCCGGAGTCGCGGTTTCACAAGAAGCCGGTGTTCTGGGGGCAGTCGAGCCAGCGGGGCGCGGACGAGTTCGGTGAGGGCGGCGACGTCTCCGGTGGTGGTGCGTACACGCACATGACGATGCTGGCGGCCAACGCCACGGGGCTGCGGAATCTGTTCAAGCTGTCGTCGCTGGCCTCGATCCAGGGCTACTACCGCAAGCCGCGGATGGACCGGGAGCTGATCGCGGAGAACGCGGAGGGGATCATCGCCACGACGGGGTGCCCGTCGGGCGAGGTGCAGACGCGGTTGCGGCTGGGGCAGAAGGCCGAGGCGCTGCAGGCGGCGTCGGATTACAAGGACATCTTCGGGGCGGAGAACTTCTTCCTGGAGTTGATGGATCACGGGTTGCCGATCGAGCGGTCGGTGCGGGAGGGGTTGCTGGAGATCGGCAGGCAGCTGAATCTGCGGCCGCTGGCGACCAACGACTCCCACTATGTGACCAAGGATCAGGCGGACTCGCATTCGGCGTTGCTGTGTGTGCAGTCGGGCAAGACGCTCAACGACCCGAACCGGTTCAAGTTCGACGGTGATGGTTACTACCTGAAGTCGGCGCAGGAGATGCGCGAGTACTGGGACAAGGAGGTCCCGGGGGCGGCGGATTCCACCTTGCTGATCGCCGAGCGGGTGGAGTCGTACGAGGACGTCTACACCCACAAGGACCGGATGCCGGTCTTCACGGTGCCCGAGGGCCATGACGAGGCGTCCTGGCTGCGGCACAAGGTCCAGGAGGGCCTGCACTGGCGCTTTCCGGACGGGATCCCCGACGGGTACGAGGAGCGCGCGAAGTACGAGCTCGACGTCATCGTGCAGAAGGGCTTCCCGGCCTACTTCCTGATCGTCGCCGACCTCATCCAGCACGCCCGCGACGTGGGCATCCTGGTGGGGCCCGGCCGGGGGTCGGCCGCGGGCGCGCTCGTGGCCTACGCGCTGGGTATCACCAACCTGGACCCGATCCCGCAGAAGCTGCTGTTCGAGCGGTTCCTCAACCCCGAGCGCACCTCGATGCCGGATATCGACATCGACTTCGACGACCGCCGTCGCGGCGAGATGATCCGCTACGCGACGGAGAAGTACGGCGCCGACAAGGTCGCCCAGGTGATCACCTTCGGCACCATCAAGACCAAGGCCGCCATCAAGGACTCGGCGCGAGTGCACTACGGCCAGCCGGGCTACTCGATCGCCGACAAGATCTCCAAGGCGCTCCCCCCGCCGATCATGGCCAAGGACATCCCGCTGTCCGGGATCGTCGACCCCGAGCACGAGCGCTACGGCGAGGCCGCCGAGGTCCGCACGCTGATCGAGACCGACGAAGAGGTCTCGACGATCTTCAACACCGCGCGCGGCCTGGAGGGCCTGATCCGCAACGCGGGCGTGCACGCCTGCGCGGTCATCATGTCCAGTGAGCCGCTGGCCAACGCGATCCCGTTGTGGCAGCGCGACGACGGCTCGATCATCACGGGCTGGGACTACCCGTCGTGTGAGGCCATCGGCCTGTTGAAGATGGACTTCCTCGGGCTGCGCAACCTCACCGTCATCGGCGACGCGCTCGACAACATCAAGTCCAACCGCGGCGAGGAGATCGACCTCGACCGCCTCGGTCTCGACGACGTCGAGGCGTACAAGCTGCTGGGCCGCGGTGACACGCTCGGCGTGTTCCAGCTCGACGGTGGCGCCATGCGCGACCTGCTGCGCCGCATGCAGCCCACCGGCTTCGAGGACATCGTCGCCGTCCTCGCGCTGTACCGCCCCGGCCCGATGGGCATGAACGCCCACAACGACTACGCCGACCGCAAGAACAACCGGCAGCAGATCAAGCCCATCCATCCGCAACTGGAAGAGCCCCTGAAGGAGATCCTGGCCGAGACCTACGGCCTGATCGTCTATCAGGAGCAGATCATGCAGATCGCGCAGAAGGTCGCCGGCTACTCCATGGGCCGCGCGGACGTGCTGCGCCGCGCGATGGGCAAGAAGAAGAAGGAAGTGCTCGAGAAGGAGTTCGAGGGCTTCCACGCCGGCATGAAGGCCAGCGAGATCGTGCCCGGCGGGTTCTCCGACGAGGCCATCCAGGCGCTGTGGGACACGATCCTCCCCTTCGCCGGTTACGCGTTCAACAAGAGTCACGCCGCCGCCTACGGCCTGATCGCGTACTGGACCGCGTACCTCAAGGCGAACTATCCGGCTGAGTACATGGCGGCGTTGCTGACGTCGGTGGGGGACAACAAGGACAAGTCGGCGGTGTATCTGTCGGAGTGCCGCCGGCTGGGGATCAAGGTGCTGCCGCCGGATGTGAACGAGTCGGGGATGCGGTTCGCCGCGGTCGGCGACGACATCCGGTTCGGTTTGGGCGCGGTGCGCAACGTGGGCGCCAACGTGGTGGAGTCGATCATCAAGACCCGCGAGGAGAAGGGCAAGTACTCCAGCTTCACCGACTTTCTGGACAAGTCGGAGCTGGTGGTGTGTAACAAGCGGGTGCTGGAGTCGCTGATCAAGGCGGGTGGGTTCGACTCGCTGGGCAACACCCGGTTGTCGATGGTGCAGTTGCACGAGGACGCGGTCGAGGCGGTGGTGCCGCTCAAGCGGCAGGAGGCGATGGGCCAGTTCGACCTGTTCGGGGGCGGGGACGACACGG
The DNA here is from genome assembly GCF_003311655.1 of Prauserella sp. PE36. NCBI lineage: Bacteria > Bacillati > Actinomycetota > Actinomycetes > Pseudonocardiales > Pseudonocardiaceae > Prauserella > Prauserella sp. PE36. Next base: position 166,966 of record NZ_QEQT01000059.1, read on the forward strand.
CGCCGGTGGCGGCGTCCTCGCCGTTGGCGCATCTGAAGTTCGACGAGCAGGAGTACCCGCGCAAGCAGCTGCTGGGCTACGAGCGGGAGATGCTGGGCCTGTACGTGTCGGCGCATCCGCTGGACGGGGCGGAGCGGGTGCTGCGCAAGCACGCGAAGCGGCCGATCGCGGCGATACTGGCGGATCCTCCGAAGGAGGGGGAGATCGAGATCGCCGGGTTGATCACCTCGCTGGAGCGGCGGGTGAACAAGAAGGGCGAGCCGTGGGCGATCTGCACGGTGGAGGACATGGACGCCTCGCTGGAGGTGTTGTTCTTCCCGAAATCCTACGCGCTGTTCGCTGCCGATCTGGTGGAGGACAACGCGGTGGTGGTCAAGGGCCGGGTCAACTGGCGCGAGGACAAGATGTCGGTCTTCGGCGGCGGGCTGATCCCGCTCGACCTCTCCGACATCGGCCCCGGTGACGACGAGCCGCCGCTGATGCTGCTGGCCTCGGCGGAGAAGCTCAACCAGAGCGTGGTCACCGAGCTCAAGCAGACGCTGCAGGCCCACCGCGGCGACACTCCCGTGCGGCTCAAGCTGATGGGCAAGCAGCGCGAGACCGTGTTCGCGCTCTACGACTACCCGGTGAAGGTCAGCTCGATGCTCATGGGCGAGCTCAAGGGCATCCCCGGCATCACGGCGAGCTCCTGACACCGCCTCCGGCTCCCGCGGCCGGGCCGGGGCAATGGTCATAACGTGGCCAGGATGAGTCCAGTCGACAGCCAAGAGCCCGATCCGCGCCGCTGGCGGGCACTCGCCGTCACCCTCGCCGCGGGGTTCATGTCCCTGCTCGACGTCAGCATCGTCAACGTCGCGCTGCCGTCGATCCAGAGCGGGCTCGGTGCGTCGGTCGCGGGCGTGCAGTGGGTGGTGTCGGGCTACGCGCTCGCGTTCGGCCTGGTGCTCGTCACCGGCGGGCGGCTGGGCGACGCGTTCGGCAGGCGCCGGATGTTCCTCATCGCCCTCTCGGCGTTCATCGCCACGAGCGCGCTCGCGGGCGCGAGCGTCAACGAGGGGATGCTCGTGGTCGCACGGCTGCTACAGGGCGTCGCCGCCGGGATGCTCACGCCGCAGAACAGCGGCCTGATCCAGGAGCTTTTCCACGGCGCCGAGCGGGGCAGGGCGTTCGGCATGTTCGGCGCCACGGTGGGCATCTCGACCGCCGTGGGACCCGTGCTGGGCGGACTGATCATCGCCGCATTCGGGGCGGGGACGGGCTGGCGGTGGGTCTTCTACGTCAACGTGCCGATCGGGCTCGTCGCGCTCGTCCTCGCCGCCCGGTTGCTGCCGAAGGCGCCCCGCGGCGACACGCCCGTACGCTCCCGGCTCGACTTCACCGGCATGGTGCTGCTCGGTCTGGCCGTGCTGGGCGTCCTGCTTCCGCTCGTGCAGTCGGAACAGGGCGGCATCAGCCGCCTGTGGTGGCTGTTCCCGCTCGCCGTCGGGCTCGGGTACCTGTTCGTGCGGTGGGAGAAACGGTTGGTGCGCACGGACCGCGCGCCGCTGCTGGACCCGCGGCTCTACACCGAGACCCCCGGGTACGCGATCGGCGCGGCCATCGGCGCCACGTACTTCTGCGGCTTCGCCGGCATGTGGCTGGTGTTCGCGATGTTCTTCCAGCAGGGCCTCGGCTACTCGCCGCTGGAGTCCGGGCTGCTGGTGACGCCGTTCGCGCTCGGCTCCGCCGTCTCGGCCGCGATCGCGGGCAGGCTCGTGCAGAGGTGGGGCAGGCGCCTCACGGTCACCGGGCTGAGTCTGGTCGCGGCCAGCCTCGGCGTCGTCGCGGTGCTCGTCCCGCTCGTGCCGGAACAGGCGATCGGCTACGCGGTGGCCGCTCCACTGCTCGTCGCGGGCCTGGGCGGGGGCATGGTGATCTCGCCGAACACCACGCTAACGCTCGACCGTGTGCCGACCCGCATGGCGGGTGTCGCGGGTGGCGCGCTGCAGACCGGGCAGCGGCTCGGCACCGCACTCGGCGTCGCCGTGCTCGGTTCGGTCTTCCACACCGGCATCACCGGTGCGGGGGAGAACTACCCTGCCGCGCTCGGCTACGCGATGGCGTGCTCGGTGGCGTTCACGGCCGCCGCGCTCCTACTCGCGATCGTGGACGCCCGGCGGCATCCTCACCGTCGTCTATCCGAAAAGGCACCCAGTGTGACGAACGCTGGTCCATTGGAGTGACGTTGGCGCGCGCGATCTGGTGTTACGGAGAGCAACCGGGTAGACGTTTACCTGTGCCTTCCGTGAGGGTTTCGGCTACCTAGCGTGGCAAATCGGTGGATGATCCGGGGATGGGACTGTAAACCGAGTAAGAACGCTGGGCCGTTCGAGAATGCGTGACTCGAACACCCAGAGTCACCCTCATCGACCAACGCTGACCGACGGCCGCGGGGGACCGTTGGCGAGTACGAAGGCACCGCCCGGGTGGGCCCTGGATGGTAGGGGGCCGGGGCCCGCCCGGGACTGCGCTCGCGCCGTATGGCCAGACGTGCAGGGATGTCCGCGGTTCACCGTTTGTCTGGAGGGGCGCCGATGTCCGCGGAATCCGTGACACCTCACGAGCGAGTTCGGCTGTGGTATCGGCCGATGCGTTCGCGCGACCCGCGCGAGCCGCACCGCGCCGCCACGCCACTGGAGCTGCTGTTCGACCTCTGTTTCGTGGTCGCGGTCGGCCGCGCGGCGGCCGAGCTGCACCACGCCATCTCCGAGAACCACATCGGCGACGGCGTGCTGAGCTTTGTGCTCGTCTTCTTCGCGATCTGGTGGGCGTGGCTGAACTTCGCCTGGTTCGCCTCGGCCTTCGACACCGACGACGTGCCTTACCGGCTCGCGACAATGGTGCAGATCGGCGGCGGGCTCGTGCTCGCCGCGGGCGTGCCCAATGCGTTCGAGGGCGACTTCACGGTAATCGTGATCGGCTACGTCGTGATGCGCCTCGCACTGGTGGGGCAGTGGCTACGCGCCGCGGCGGCGAATCCCGACATCCGCCCGACGGCGCTGCGGTTCGCGCTCGGCATCACGGTCGTGCAGGCCGGGTGGATCGCCAGGCTCGCGCTGCCCGAGGGCGGGCTGCTCGCGAGCTTCGCCGTGCTGGCCGTGGCCGAGATGCTCGTGCCCATCTGGGCGGAGCGCGCCTCGTCGGGCACGCGCTGGCACCCACACCACATCGCAGAGCGATACGGGCTGTTCACGATCATCGTGCTCGGCGAGGCCGTCTTCAGCGGCACCGGCGCAATCCAGGAGGGCATCGAGACCGGCGAGCACACCGGCGCGCTCGTGTCGCTCGCGGCGGCGGGGCTGGTGATCATGTTCTCGATGTGGTGGCTGTACTTCGAGCGGCCGGGGCAGCAAAGGCTCACGTCGTTCCGGGGGGCGTTCCTGTGGGGCTACGGCCACCTGTTCATCTTCGGCTCCGCCGCTGCGGTCGGTGTCGGCATCGAGGTCGCCGTGGACTACGACACGCATGTCGCGCACATCTCGTCGGTCCCGGCCGCGATGGCCACCACCGTGCCGCTCGCGATCTTCCTGCTCAGCGTGTGGCTGCTGCACATCGGGCCCCGCAACGAGTGCAGGCCCATCGCGATCGGGTTCCCGGTGGCCGTCGTGCTCGTGCTCGCCGCGTCGTTCGGCCCGGCGCCCGTGCACGTGGCCGCCGGGATCGTGGCGGCGCTCGTCGCCACGGTGGTGATCGCGACCCACGGCGAGCGCGAGCCGTCACACCAGGGCGGGTAGCACCTCGCCGAGCGGGCCGCGCAGCACCGCCGCCGCGTGAGCGTCGTAGGGCGTCTCCGAGGCGTTGCACACGATCACCGTCGCCCCCGCGCTCGCCGCGAGCCCGACGAGGCCAGCGGCGGGGTGCACGGTGAGCGACGTGCCCGCCGCGAGCATCAGGTCGCACGACACGGCCTCGACGCGGGCTCGCTCCAGCACGTCGGCGTCCAGCGCCTGACCGAACGAGATCGTGGCCGACTTCAGGATGCCGCCGCAGAGTTCGCACGGCGGATCGGTCTCGCCCGCGCGCACGCGCGCGAGCGTCTCCCGCATGTCACGCCGGTCCGAGCAGCCGAGGCACTCCGTCTCGAACATCGTCCCGTGCAGCTCGATGACCTTGCCGGGCGCGGAGCCCGCCTTCTGGTGCAGCCCGTCGATGTTCTGCGTGATGATCGCGGAAAGGCGTCCCTGGCGTTCGAGGTCGACGAACGCCAGGTGCGCCGCGTTCGGCTTCGCCTCCCAGCCCGGGTGCCGAGTGCGGGCCTGCCAGCTCTGCTCGCGAACCTCCTTGCTGCCCACGTACGACCGCAGGTTCGACAGCTTCTCGGCGGCGGGATCCTTCGTCCACACGCCGTTCGGCCCACGGAAGTCGGGGATGCCGGAGTCGGTGGAGATGCCGGCGCCGGTCATGGCGACGATGCGGCCGGCGCTCGCCACCAGTTCCCGGGCATGGCGCAGCTCCTCGGCGGTGTCCATGCACCCCATGATGCCCTGAGGAGGGCCCGGTGCAGGGCGGGCCCGGGGTGACCGGGCTGGCGGCCTGCGGGCCTTCGCCGCCGATGGTCACGGTCGCGGGGGTCTGCCGGGGTTTCGGATCCGCTACTGATGAGTAACACTGGTCACATGTGATTGACAGACTCGCGCCGACCCACAAGGAGGGCCGATGGTCGACCAACCGAAGGTGACGGAGAAGGAAGCCAGGGCCGTTGCCGAGGAGGCGAGGGAGAGCGGCTGGCAGAAGCCGTCCTTCGCCAAGGAGCTGTACCTCGGGCGCTTCCGGCTCGACCTCGTGCATCCCCATCCGCGGCCCACCGCCGAGGACTCCGCGAAGGCCGAGAAGTTCCTGACCCGGCTGCGCGACTACTGCCGGACCCTCGACCCCGCCGTGATCGAACGCGAGGCGCGCATACCCGACGAGTACGTGAAGGGGCTGGCCGAGCTCGGCTGCTTCGGCATCAAGATCCCCGAGTCGTACGGCGGGCTCGGGCTCACGCAGGTCGCCTACAACCAGGCCCTCATGCTGGTCGGGTCCGTCCACTCCACACTCAGCGTGCTGCTCTCGGCCCACCAGTCCATCGGCGTGCCCGAACCGCTCAAGCTGGCAGGCACTTCCGAGCAGAAGGAGCGATTCCTGCCGAGGTGCGCGAAGGGCGCGGTGTCGGCGTTCCTGCTCACCGAGCCCGACGTCGGCTCCGACCCGGCGCGGCTGGCGACCTCGGCCGTGCCCACTGAGGACGGCGAGGCGTACCTGCTCGACGGCGTGAAGCTGTGGACCACCAACGGCGTCGTCGCCGAGCTGCTCGTCGTGATGGCGCGCGTGCCCAAGAGCGAGGGCCATCGCGGCGGGGTCACGGCGTTCGTCGTGGAGGCCGACTCGCCGGGCATCACGGTCGAGCGGCGCAACAGGTTCATGGGCCTGCGCGGCATCGAGAACGGCGTGACGCGTTTCCACCAGGTGCGCGTGCCGAAGGAGAACGTGATCGGTGGCGAGGGCAAGGGACTCAAGATCGCACTCGCCACGCTCAACACGGGCAGGCTGTCTGTGCCCGCGTCGTGTGCGGGCGCGGCGAAGTGGGCGCTCAAGATCGCGCGGGAGTGGTCGGCCGAGCGGGTCCAGTGGGGCAAGCCGGTCGGCGAGCACGAGGCGGTGGCCAACAAGATCTCGTTCGTGGCGGCCACGGCGTACGCACTGGAGGCCGTGGTGGAGCTGTCGGCGCACATGGCCGACGAGGGCCGCAACGACATCCGCATCGAGGCTGCGCTCGCGAAGCTGTGGGCCAGCGAGATGTCGTGCGTGGTCGCCGACGAGCTGATGCAGATCCGGGGCGGCCGCGGCTACGAGACGGCCGAGTCGCTCGCCGCGCGGGGCGAGCGGGCCGTGCCGGTGGAGCAGCTGGTGCGCGACCTGCGGATCAACCGCATCTTCGAGGGCTCCTCGGAGATCATGCGCCTGCTCATCGCGCGCGAGGCCGTCGACGCGCACCTGGCCGCGGCCGGTGACCTCGCCGACGCCGAGGCCGATCTCAAGAGCAAGGCGAGCGCCGCGGCGAAGGCGAGCGGCTTCTACGCGAAGTGGCTGCCGCAGCTCGTGACCGGCAAGGGCCAGGTGCCGACGTCGTTCACCGAGTTCGGCAGGCTGGCGGGGCACCTGCGGTTCGTGGAGCGCACGGCAAGGAAGCTGGCCCGATCGACGTTCTACGGCATGGCGCGCTGGCAGGCGGGGCTCGAGCAGCGGCAGGGCTTCCTGGCGCGGATCGTCGACATCGGGGCCGAGCTGTTCGCCATGGCGGCGACGTGCGTGCGTGCGGAGATGCAGCGCGCGGACGACGTCGAGCGGGGCGAGGCGGCCCACGCGCTGGCGGACGTTTTCTGCCGCCAGTCACGGCTGCGCATCGAGCGGCTGTTCCATGCGCTGTGGGCCAACACCGACGCGGCCGACCGGGTGCTGACGAGGTCGGTGCTCGCCGGCGGTTACACGTGGCTGGAAGAGGGCGTTCTCGACCCGAGCGAGGGCACCGGCCCGTGGATCTCCGACTGGCGAGCGGGCGCCTCGACCGCCGAGAACGTGGCCCGCCGCCATCTGCCACCCACGAAGTAGCTGCAGTGAAGGCCACCATCACTGCGTTCAACGCAGTGATGGTGGCCTTCACTGCAGTAGGTCGGGTTACTTGTCTTCGGCGGGCTCCGGGGTCGCCGGGGCGAGGGCCTTCTTCTTCTTGTAGCGGATCAGGAAGAAGACGCCCACCACCGCGAGCACGCCGACCACGATCATGCCGCCCGTGCTCAGCATCCCCTCGACGCGCTTGGCCGCCTCACCGAGCGCGGCGCCGATGCCGATGTGCAGCGCCGACCAGCAGAGCGCGCCTGACGCCGCGGCTGGCGCGAACTTGCGGTACGGCAGGCCCGACGTGCCCGCTGCCGCGGGCGTGAGGGTGCGCACCACCGGCAGGAACCGCGCGAAGAACACCGCCCAGGCGCCCCGCCGCTGGAGGATGCCGGTCGCCTTGTCCCACGCGTCGGTGCCGTAGCGCCGGATGAGCTTGGTGTCACGCAACCGTGGCCCGAACCGCCGCCCGATCGCGTAGCCGATCGAGTCGCCGATCGCCGCGCACACGGTGACCACCGCCCACAGGACCAGGAACCTCGGCACGGTGTTGGCCGTGGTGGCCGCGATCAGCAGCCCTGACTCGCCGGGGGCGATGAACCCGAGTCCGATGGTGCACTCGAGGAGCACGAGCAGGCCGGTCGCGCCCACGAGGGCGGGCTGCGGCAGGCTCTGCAGCCATTCGAGCAGGTCGGTAACCACGTGCGTTCCCCTTGTGTGTCGTCCCCGTCAACCCCTGAGACGACAGTAGCGTCTGTCCGGTCCACCCGGGGTCGGGGATCTCCCCGATTTCCAGGTGACTCAGGACTGGCGAGCGAGGACGCTGCTGGCTTCCTGCGCGGCCGGCTGGGCGGTGGCGAGGTGCTCCAGGTTCGCGGGCAGCTCCTCGCCGCGGTGGGCCTTGGTCTGCGCGTACAGCTTGCCCGCGCGGTACGACGAGCGCACCAGCGGACCGGCCATCACGCCGGCGAACCCGAGCGACTCGGCGACGGCGGTGTGCTCGACGAACTCCTCGGGCTTGACCCAGCGGTCCACCGGGTGGTGCCGGGGCGAGGGCCGCAGGTACTGGGTGATCGTGAGGATCTCGCAGCCCGCCTCGACGAGGTCGCGCATCGCGTCCACGACCTCCTCCGGCGTCTCACCCATGCCGAGGATCAGGTTGGACTTGGTGACCAGCCCGGCCTCCCGCGCGCGGGTGATGACCTCCAGCGACCGCTCGTAGCGGAAGCCGGGACGGATGCGCTTGAAGATCCGCGGCACGGTCTCCAGGTTGTGCGCGAGCACCTCGGGCCGAGAGCCGAACACCTCGGCCAGCTGGCCGGGCTCGGCATTGAAGTCGGGAATCAGCAGCTCGACGCCGGTGCCGGGGTTGAGCGCGTGGATCTGACGGACGGTCTCGGCGTAGAGCCACGCGCCGCCGTCCTCGAGGTCGTCTCGGGCGACGCCGGTGACCGTGGAGTAGCGCAGGCCCATCGCCTGCACGCTCTCGGCGACCCTGCGCGGCTCGTCGCGGTCGAACTCGGCGGGCTTGCCGGTGTCGATCTGGCAGAAGTCACACCGCCGGGTGCACTGCTCGCCACCGATCAGGAACGTCGCCTCGCGGTCCTCCCAGCACTCGTAGATGTTGGGACAGCCGGCCTCCTCGCACACGGTGTGCAGGCCCTCGCGGCGGACCAGACCCTTCAGCTCGGTGAACTCCGGGCCCATGCGCGCACGGGTCTTGATCCACGACGGCTTCTTCTCGATCGGCGTCTGGCTGTTGCGAACCTCGAGCCGCAGCAGCTTCCGACCTTCCGGCACAACAGTCACGGCCCCCACACTACGCCCCGGAAACGGGCGATCAACCTAAGCCGGATCAGGGGTGACGCCCGTCAACTTCGCCGTCAGCTCCCACAGTCCCGTGCCCAATGCCGGGTCCAGCGCCGACCGCAGCGGCCGGACCCGCACGGGGTGGCCTCGCAGGCCGCCGGGGCCGCGCGGGCCGAAGTAGTCGCCGCCGTTCACGTCGGGCGCGGTGGCCGCCCGCAGCTGCGGCAGCGCGCCCATGCGCACGTCCTGCGCGATCAGCAGCTCGCCGAGCCGGATGCCGGTGCCGAGTACCCGCCTGACCACGGCGTTGCCCTGTGACCTGGCCATGGTGGAGCCGAGCTCGCTGCGGCTGTAGCCCGGGTGGGCGGCCACGCTCAGCACCGGTTCGCCCGCCGCCCGCAGGCGCCGGTCGAGCTCGAGCGCGAAGACCTGGTTGGCGAGCTTGGCCTGTGAGTAGGCCTTCGCCGGGTTGTAGCGGCGCCGTTCGAAGTTGGGGTCGGCGAGGTCGATCCCGCCGCCGGTGGCCGCGAGGCTCGACACGGTGACCACCCTGGCCGCGTCGCCGCCGCGCAGCGCCGGCATGAGCAGCCAGGTGAGCGCGGTGTGGCCGAGGTGGTTGGTGCCGAACTGGGTTTCGAAGCCGTCGCGCGTGAGCCCTCTGGGGGCGCCCATCAGGCCCGCGTTGTTCACGAGCACGTCGAGCGAGTCGCGGGTGAGCTCCCTGACCGTCGCCGCGGCGTCCCGCACGGAGGCGAGGTCGGCGAGGTCGAGCGAGACGAGCACGGGCTTCGTGGCCGACCGCGCTGCGACGTCCCGCAGCGCTTTCGCGCCACGTTCTGGCGACCGGCACGCCAGCAGCACCTTCGCGCCGTGCTCGGCCAGCACCTGCGCGGTCCGCAGCCCCAGGCCCGAGTTGGCCCCGGTGACCAGCACCGTGCGGCCGGTCTGGTCCCCGATGTCGGCCTCGCTCCACTGCCCAGCCTCGGTAGCCATGGCGACAGCTAACCACCCGTGCTGGCGCGCTGCCAACACGGCTACGCGGTGGGGGCCAGCTTGCGCAGCAGTTGTCCCATCGGGTTGGCGCGCCTGCCCGCCGTGAGGTGGTCGGTGCGCGCTCGCAGCAGCGAGACGAAGGCCTCGCCGACCCGCGTCACCTCGTCGCGCGGCTCGTGCGGCTCCGCCAGCGCGGCCGTGACCGCGAGCATGCGCAGCTCGGCCTCGTACGCCTTGCGCAGCGCCGGATAACGGTCGACGCCCGCGTCGAGCACGGCCCGCAGCGCGGCGTTCTCCCTGGCGGCGGTGCGCCACGCGCGAGCCACGGCGTCGACGTGGTCGGGCTCGCCGCCGGGGACGTCGTAGGCGTCCTCGGGGCCCGCGACCTCGGCGCGCAGCTTGCCCGTGAGCACCTGCGTCCATTTGTACTGCAGGGCGAGCAGCAGCTGTTCCTCGCTGCCGAACGCCTCCCGCGCGCCGGCGATCTCCGCGAACGGCAGCTCGGCCCGAGGGTTGCGCGCCGCCTGCTTCAGCACGGCGTCGATGATGTCGCGCCTGCGATAGAAGTCGTTCCAGCTCATGGCCTGTCCCCTCCCGTGACGCGGGTCATACCGACGGTTTGCGGCATACTCCCGGTACGGACCTGACACGCACAACATACCACCGGTATGGGCGCTGGAAACGCGCGTAGAGTTGTGAGGGTGGTGACAACGAGGTCCAGGCGAGAAGACTATTCGGAGTCCACCCGCGGTGCCCTCGTCGACAGCGCCATCGAGCTGTTCACCAAGCGCGGCTACGCAGGCACCTCCCTCGACGAGATCGCCAGGCGGGCCAGGGTGACCAAGGGCGCGCTCTACCACCATTTCAGTGGTAAGCAGGCGGTGTTCGAGGCCGCGTTCGACGCGGTGGAGACCGAGGTGAAGGGCCGCCTGGAGAAGATCATGACCGGCCCGGAACGGCCGTGGGAGCGCGCGCTGAAGGGCCTGCGTGAGTTCATCGCCAGCTGCCTGGACCCCGCGTACCAGCGCATCGCCATCCACGAGGCTCCCGTCGTGATGGGCTGGCAGCGCTGGCGCGAGGCGGAGGACCGCTACAGCTTCGGGCTCATCCGCTCGGCGCTGCAGGACCTCATCGACGCGGGCGAGGTGGTCCAGGTGCCCGTGGAGATCACCTCCCGGCTGCTGTTCGGCGCGCTCTCCAGCGCCGCCACCGAGATCGCGAGCTCGCCGGAGCCCGAGAAGGTCGGCGCCGAAGTGGAACAGGTGATCGTGAGCTTGCTGGAGCAAGTACGCCGTTAGGCTCGTTGGCGTGGAACTGAGGATCTTCACCGAGCCCCAGCAGGGCGCTTCCTACGACGATTTGCTCCGGGTCGCCAAGGCGACCGAGGACGCCGGATTCGATGCCTTCTTCCGGTCCGACCACTACCTCAAGATGGGGTCGGTCTCCGGTCTGCCGGGCCCCACCGACGCGTGGGTCACGCTCGGCGGGCTGGCCAGGGAGACCAGCCGCATCCGGCTCGGCACGCTGGTCACCGCCGCGACCTTCCGGCACCCGTCGGCGCTGGCGATCTCCGTGGCGCAGGTCGACCAGATGTCGGGCGGCCGGGTCGAGTTCGGCCTCGGCTCCGGCTGGTTCGCCGACGAGCACACCGCCTACGGCTTCGAGCTGCCGGACATGAAGACGCGCTTCGACCGCTACGCCGAGCAGCTGGCGATCATCACCGGGCTGTGGGAGACGCCGGAGGGTGAGACGTTCTCCTTCCGCGGCGAGCACTACACCCTCGACGGCGCGCCCGCGCTGCCCAAGCCCGCACAGCGGCCCAGGCCGCCCGTGGTGCTCGGCGGCACCGGCAAGAAGCGCACGCCGGAGCTCGCCGCGCGCTACGCCGACGAGTTCAACATCCCGTTCAACAGCCCCGAGGTCGCGCTCGCCCAGTTCGACCGGGTGGAACAGGCCGCGGCGGCGGAGGGCCGCGATCCCAAGGAGATCGTGCGCTCGGCGGCGCTCGTGGTGGCCGTCGGCCGCGACGATGCCGAGGTGTCACGCCGCGCCGAGGCCATCGGCCGCCAGGTTCCCGAGCTGCGCGAGAACGGCGTCGCGGGCACCCCGGCACAGGCCGTGGAGACCATTGGCGCCTGGCGGGAGAAGACCGGCATCACGCGCCTGTACCTGCAGGTTCTGGACCTCTCCGACCTGGACCACCTCGAGCTGATCGCGTCCGAGGTCGCGCGCCAGCTCGACTAGTTCCGCTAGTTCTGGAGCGCGAATGTGACTCCGGGGGCGCTGGGGGTCTGCGGGCGCGGCAGCCAGCGGTCGTCGCTGACGGCCAGCTCGCCCTCCAGCGCCGCGAGCACCGCCTCGCGGGCCAGCGGCAGCGCCTCGGCCACGGTCACGTCGCGGCCCAGCTCCGCCGACAGCGAGGTCGTGCCCGCGTCGCTGATGCCGCAGGGCACGATCTTGTCGAAGGCGCTCATGTCGGCGTTGCAGTTGAGCTCGAAGCCGTGCATGGTGACGCCGCGCTGCACGCGGATGCCGATCGCGGCGATCTTGCGCTCCGGGCCCCGGTCGTCGGCCGGCAGCCACACGCCGCTGCGGCCCTCGACCCGTCCGGTGTGGACACCGAGCCGCTCGCACACGTGGATGAGCGCCTCCTCCAGGCGGCGCACGTACTGCACCACGTCGATCGGGTCGGCGAGCTTGACGATGGGATAGCCGACGAGCTGGCCGGGCCCGTGCCAGGTGATCCGGCCGCCGCGGTCGACGTCGATCACGGGCGTGCCGTCCTTGGGCCGGTCCTCGGGCTGGGTTCGCTTGCCCGCCGTGTAGACCGAGGGGTGCTCCAGCAGCAGCATCGTGTCGGGGCCCTCGCCGTCGGCGCGGGCGTTGACGCACTCCCGCTGCAGGTCCCACGCCTTCAGGTAGTCGATCGTGCCGATCTCGCGGACGTCGACGGGGTCGGTGGTGGCGCGGCAGGACCTGATCGCATTCGCAGTCACGCTGACGAGGCTACGCCGCGCCTCACCGGCGGCAACAGCCGAAGTGCCACGGCCGACAGCAGGCCGACGCCGCTCACCGCGAGCACCGCGCCGACCGTGTCGGTCAGCCAGTGCACGTCCAGCACCACCCTGCTCGCGGCGCACAGCAGCGTCGACACCACCGCCACCCGGGTCACCACGGTGACCAGGTGGGCGGCCAGCAGCGTGCACAGCACCACGGCGGCCACGCCCGTGCTCGCCACCGACACGACGTGCCCGCTCGGGTAGCTGAAGTCGGGGTACACGCGGGGCCGTTCCCGCTCGAAGACCGGCTTCGCGAGCCAGCTCGTCGCCCGGCACAGCACCAGCAGCACCAGCACCCGCAGCACGGTCCCCGCGCTGTCCCTTTCGCCGCGCCGCCACAGCACGAGGGCGCCGATCGCGAGCGCCACCGCGAACAGCACGGGCAGCACCGGGCCGAGCACCGCGCTCACCGCCTCGGCGAGGACTCCCGCGGGCCCGCGCCACCGGTCGTGGAGCAGGTCGCCGAGCAGGGAGTCGAGCCCGCCGGGCGAGCCGCTCACGAACACGCCGAGCGCGACGAAGGCCGCCAGCAGCAGCACGCCGAGGACGAGGGAACGCCGGACCGTCACAGCACCGCCGCGAGCGCCTCGCCGAGGTCGGAGTGCCGGAAGCCGAAGCCCGCGTCGACGAGCTTGCGGGGCACCGCCCTCGGACCGGTCAGGATCATCTCCTCTGCCGCCTCACCGAGCGCGACGCGCAGCGCCGGGCCAGGCACCCACCACGGCGCGGGCCGGTTCACGGCGCGGCCGAGCGCCTTGGTGAACTCCGCGTTGGTCACCACCCCCGGCGCCGCCATGTTGACGGGACCGGCCACGTCGTCGTGCTCCAGCACGAAGCGGATCGCGGCGACCTGATCGGGCAGGGCGATCCACGGGAAGTACTGCCTGCCGTCGCCGAGCCGGGCGCCGAGGCCGAGCCGGAACAACGGCTTCAACGGGCCAAGCAGCCCGCCCTCGCCGGCGAGCACGGGCGCGTTGCGCAGCAGCACCACGCGGGCGCCGGCCTCGACGGCGGGCGCGGTCGCCGCCTCCCAGGCCACGCACAGCTCGGGCAGGAACCCTCGGCCCGCCGGGCGCGACTCGTCGGCCTCGCGCTCGCCGGTGTCGCCGTAGTAGTGGGCTCCTGATGAGTTCACCAGCAGCGGGATCCCGTGCTCGGCGACGGCCTCGGCGAGCACCTCGGTCGGCTCGACCCTGCTGTCGGTGAGCAGCTGCTTGCGGGCCCCGCTCCAGCGGCCGGAGATCAGCGGGGCTCCACACAGGTTCACCACGGCGTCCACGCCGTCGAACGTGCCGGGGTCGATGCGGCCCGCGGGCGGATCCCAGCTGCGCTCGTCGCCGGAGCGGGTGTCGCGGCGCACCAGCCGCAGCACGTCGTGCCCCGCCTCACGCAGGCGCGGCACGAGCGCGCTTCCGATCAGACCGCTGGAACCGGCGACGACGACTCGCATGAACCCACCTTAAAGACACAAAGTGAAGGGGCGCCCACCGAAAGGTGGACGCCCCTCACCTGGAACTCACGTGCTACAGGCCCAGCTCGTCCTCGAAGTTGCCCTCTTCGAGGCGCTGCTTGATCGTCGTGAGGAACCGGCCCGCGTCGGCGCCGTCGATCAGGCGGTGGTCGTAGGTGAGCGGCAGGTAGGCCATCGACCGGATGGCGATGGTGTCGTTGCCGTCCGCGTCGGTGACCACGACCGGGCGCCGGACGACCGCGCCGGTGCCGAGCATGCCGGACTGCGGCTGCACGATGATCGGCGTGTCGAACAGGGCGCCGTTGCTGCCGATGTTGGTGATCGTGAACGTGCCGCCGGTCAGCTCGTCGGGGGTGACCTTGTTGCTGCGCGCCCGCGCCGCCAGGTCGGCGATGCGGTGCGCGAGGCCTGCCAGGCTCAGCTCGCCCGCGTCGTGGATCACCACCGAGAGCAGGCCGCGCTCGGTGTCCACGGCTATCCCGAGGTTGATCGCGCCGTGGTAGGTGATCTCCTTCGTCTCCTCGTTGTAGGAGGCGTTGACGTTCGGGTGCTGCTTGAGCGCCTCGACGGTGGCCTTGGCGAAGAACGGCAGGAACGTGAGGTTCACGCCCTCGCGCTCGCGGAACGCCGCCTTGGCCCGCTGCCGCAGCTTGGCGATCTTGGTGACGTCGACCTCGTGCACCTGCGTGAGCTGCGCCGAGACCTGGAGCGACTCCCTGGTCTTGGTGGCCGTGATCTGCCGGATGCGGCTGGCCTTCTGCACGGTGCCGCGCAGTGCCGCCTTCTCCGAGTCCGACACCGGGGCGGCCGGCTTGGCCGGTGCCTGCGCGGCCGGGGCCGCGGCGGCGGGCTGCGCGGCGGCGGGAGCGGGAGCGGGCTGCTGCCGCTGCTTCTCCTCGACGGCGGCGAGCACGTCCTGCTTGCGGATGCGCCCACCGACGCCGGTGCCCGTGAGGCTGCCCAGGTCGATGTCGTGCTCTGCGGCCAGCTTGCGCACCAGCGGCGTGACGTACGGCGACGCGGCGCCGTCCCGGCTCGGAGCGGTCTCCTGCGCGGGCTGGGCCTGCGGTGCGGGCTGCGCGGCCGGTGCGGGCTGGGCTTGCTGAGCCGGGGCCGGGGTCTCCTGCTTCGGCGGCGCAGGGGCCGCCTGCGGCTCCGGCTGCTTCGGCTCGGCCGGGGCGGACGGGGCGGCGTTCGCGTCACCGATCACGGCGAGCTGACCGCCCACCTCGACGGTCTCGTCCTCGCTCACCGAGATCTCGAGCACGGTGCCCGCGACCGGCGACGGAACCTCGGTGTCGACCTTGTCGGTGGAGATCTCGAGCAGCGGCTCGTCCACCTCGACCGTGTCACCGACCTGCTTGAGCCACCGCGTGACCGTGCCCTCGGTGACGCTCTCGCCCAGCTCGGGCAGGGTCACCGGGGTGCCGGAGGCCGCGCCGCCCGACGAGGCGGGGGCGGACTGCGCGGGCTGGGCCTGCTCCTGGGCCGGCTCGGGCTGGGAAGGCTCCGGCTCGGCCTGTGCCTGCGGCTCCGCCTGTGCCTGCGGCTCGGGTTGCGCTGGCGCCTCCTCGGCCTGCGGCGCGGGCGCCGCGGCACCGCCGCCGGAACCATCGTCGATCACCGCCAGCTCACCGCCGACCTCGACCGTCTCGTCCTCGCGGGCGACGATCTTCTGCACCGTGCCGGCGACGGGGGAGGGGACCTCGGTGTCGACCTTGTCGGTGGAGATCTCGAGCAGCGGCTCGTCCACCTCGACCGTGTCACCCTCCTGCTTCAACCACCGGGTGACGGTGCCCTCCGTGACGCTTTCACCCAGCTCCGGCAATGTGACGGAGTACGCCATCGTTCGCTGACTCCCTTGACTGTTTCTGGTGTGGTCTGGTTCTGAGGCGACTGACGTCAGCCGTGCGTGTGCAGCGGCTTGCCCGCGAGGGCGAGGTGCGCTTCGCCGAGTGCCTCGGTCTGGGTCGGGTGGGCGTGGATGAGCGGGGCGACGTCCTCGGGGAAAGCCTCCCAGTTGTAGATCAGCTGTGCCTCGCCGATCAGCTCGCCGACGCGGTCGCCGACCAGGTGCAGGCCCACGACGGGGCCGTCCGGGGCCTTGACCAGCTTCACAGCGCCGGAGGTCTTGAGGATCTGGCTCTTGCCGTTGCCGGCCAGGTCGTAGGTCAGCGTCGTGACGTCCGAGCCGTACTTCTCCTTGGCGGCGGCCTCGGTGAGGCCGACGGACGCGACCTCGGGGTGCGAGTAGGTGACGCGGGGGATGCCGGCCTCGTCGATGGGCTTCGGGTCCAGTCCCGCGATGTGCTCGGCGACGAGGATGCCCTGCTGGAAGCCGCGGTGGGCGAGCTGCAGGCCGGGCACGATGTCGCCGACGGCGTAGACGTTCGGCAGGTTGGTGCGCAGCAGGTCGTCGGTGAGCACGAAGCCGCGGTCCATCTGGACGCCGGCCTCGTCGTAGCCGTGGCCCGCGGTGTTGGGGCCGCGGCCGACGGCGACCAGCAGCAGGTCCGCCTCCAGCGTCTCGCCGGACTCGAGTGACACGCTCACGCCGTTGTCGTCCTGCTTGGCGCCGGTGAACTTCACGCCGGTCTTGAAGGCGATCTTGCGGCGGCGGAACGCGCGCTCGAGCTGCTTGGAAGCGAACTCGTCCTCGTTCGGCACCAGCCGGGGCAGCGCCTCGACGATGGTCACCTCCGTGCCGAAGGACGCCCACACGCTGGCGAACTCGACGCCGATGACGCCGCCGCCCAGCACCACGGCCTTCTTGGGCACGTAGTCGAGCTTCAGCGCGTCCTCGCTGGCCATGATCCGGCCGCCGAGTTCGAGGCCGGGCAGCGACTTGGAGTACGAACCGGTGGCCAGCACCACGTTCTTGCCCGTGTAGCGGGTACCGTCGACGGTCACCGTGGTGCCGCCGGAGAAGGTGCCCGTGCCCTCCACGTAGTTGATCTTGTGCGCCTTGGCGAGGCCCTGAAGGCCCTTGTACAGGCGGGTGACGACCCCGTCCTTGTACTTGTGGACGCCGGCCATGTCGACGCCCTCGAAGACGGACTTGACACCGAACTGCTCGCCGTCGCGGGCCGAGTCGGCGACCTCGGCGGCGTGCAGCAGCGCCTTGGTCGGGATGCATCCGCGGTGCAGGCAGGTGCCGCCCAGCTTGTCCTTCTCGATCAACGTGACGGAAAGGCCCAGCTCGGCGGCGCGGAACGCCGCGGCGTAGCCACCCGATCCGCCACCCAGGATCACCAGGTCGGCTTCAGCGTCGGTCACTTCTCAAACTCCTCGGCAGGCAGTGTCGATGGGGTACACGGGCGCCGTGGTGCGCTCATCACACCTCATCTTGTCACCTCGCCTGACAGGCTTGCGAGCTAGTGCTGCCCATGCGGCGGACACGTCGTCCCCGTCCCCGGAATAATGATCGTTGGGGACACCGGAAGAGAGGTGGTCGATGTGGGGCTGTTCGACTCACTGCGGAGAAGGAACAAGGGGCCGTCGAAGCCGGGAACGTTGCGAAAGGCCAGCTCGGCCGACACCCGGCACCTGGAGGAATGGGCCGCGTCGCGGCGTGGAGTGGAGGCGTACGTCGAGCCCCGCACCACTGTCACCGACACCACTGTGGTGCTGGTCGCACATGACGGGGAGTGGACGCGGCGCCGGATCGGCAGCCTCGGCGCGGCCCAGGAGTTCGGCCGCAAGCGCTCGATCCCCGTCTACGAGGTCGCCCGCACGGGCTACCCGAAGCGCATGCGCGAGTACACCGAGCGGCAGAAGATCCTCGAGCGCCGCCGAGAGCAACCCTGACCTCGCCGACTGCAGTGAAGGCCACCTTCACTGCGTTAAACGCAGTGAAGGTGGCCTTCACTGCGGTTGAGCACGGTGGCTAGGCCGACGCTTCCAGCAGTCGTAAGTGCTCCTCGAGCAGGGCGCGGATCCCGGGGTGGACGGTGACGCCGAACACCGGGTCCCACTCGACGACCTCTCCGGTGTCCGGGCGCAGAGTGATCCCCTCGGGCTCGCTGATCGTGATCCCCTCGGCGGCCGGAGCCAGCTCGGCGACACCGAGCAGGCGGGGGAACACCACGTCGGCGCGCAGTCCGTCGCACGTGAGCAGGAACTCGCGGTAGCCGGCGGGCAGCGGGCGGCCGAGCCTGCGTTCCACGTCCGCGATCGCCGCCGGGCTCGCAGGCGGCGGCAACGCGCCCGGCTCGCCCCGCAGGCGCATGATCTCGGCGACCAGCTCCCGCCAGCCGCCGCGCTCGCGCTGCGGCCGGTAGCGGACGCCCAGCGCGGCGACGAGCGCCCCCGCGTAGTCCCGGGCCCACTCCTGCGGCACCGTCAGCACGCCGTCGACGAGCAACGGCGCGACGTCGCGGCACGCGGCGAGCGTGGCCACGTCCGGCCGCTTCGTCTCGCCGGCGCGTCCGGCCCACCTGCCCAGCGCCTCGGTGGCGGCCTCGACGTCTCCCCGCTCGGCGGCGGCCTGTGCCTCGGCGGCGAGCGCCCGCAGCGGATCCCGGCTCTCCTTGGCGAGGTGGGCGCGGTGCGCCTCGGCCTCGGCGTCGAGGTCGAGCGGCGTCAGCTCGGCTGCCCAGTCCGGCGCCTCGCCGCGCGCGGCGAACAGCATCGCCCACGCACGCGCGGCCAGTGGCTCCGCCGCGAGCCTGCTCGCCTCACGGCCGGTCGCGGCGAGCCAGTGCCGCACCAGCCGGTCGGACTCGGCGCTCGCCCCGGCGCACGCCAGCAGCAGGGCCGCGGTCGAGATCACCGCGTCGACGCCCTCGTCCGACGCCGTGAGCACCTTGCGCACGGCGTCGTCCGCGTAGCCGCCCGCCTCGGTCACCCGTTGTCGGCGATGTCCGCCAGCACCGCGGCGATCGTGCGCACCGGCACGCCCGTGCCACCCTTGCCGGTGTAGCCCCACGGGCCACCCGTGTTGAAGGCCGGGCCCGCGATGTCGATGTGTGCCCACGGCAGGCCCTCGGCGACGAACTCGCGCAGGAAGATCCCGGCGGCGAGCATGCCGCCCCAGCGGGAGCCGGTGACGTTGGCGAGGTCGGCGAGCTTGGAGTCGAGGTCGCCGCGCAGCTCCTCCGGCAGCGGCATCGGCCAGCCGTTCTCGCCCGTGGCCTGCGCGATCGCGGCCACGCGGTCGCGGAACTCGTCGGAGCCCATGATGCCGGGGGTGCGGTTGCCCAGCGCCACCATCTGCGCGCCCGTGAGCGTGGACGTCTCGATCAGGTAGTCCGGCTCGTCCTCGGCCGCCCGCACGATCGCGTCGGCCAGCACGAGCCTGCCCTCGGCGTCGGTGTTGAGCACCTCGACGGTCTTGCCGCCGTACATCGTCAGCACGTCACCGGGCCGGTACGACGTTCCCGACGGCATGTTCTCCGCGAGCGGCAGGTAACCGGTGACCTCGAGCGGGTACTTGAGCTTCGCGGCGAGCACCACGGACGCGAGCACCGCCGCGGCCCCGGACATGTCCGAGGTCATGTGGTCCATGTTCGCGGCGGGCTTGAGCGAGATGCCGCCGGTGTCGAACGTGATGCCCTTGCCGACCAGCGCGACCTTCTTCTTCGCCTTCGGGCCCTTGTAGGAGAGGCGGACCAGGCGCGGCGGGCGCGACGAGCCACCGCCGACGCCAAGGATGCCGCCGTAGCCCTTGCGCTTGAGCTGCTTCTCGTCGAGCACCTCGATGTCGAGGCCGGTCTGCTCGGCGAGCTTCTTCGCGCGGTCGGCGAACGAGCCGGGGAAGAGGTCGTTGGGCGGGGTGTTCACCAGATCGCGCGCGGTGAGCACCGACTCGGCGATGGCGGTTGCGGCCTTGAGCGTGGCGCGATGCTCGCGCGAGGAGCCCTCGGCGGGCGTCGCGACGTCCACCGTGGACACCGGGGCGTCACCGGGCTCGGACTTGTACTCGGTGAAGGTGTACGCGCCGAGGATCGTGCCCTCGACCGCGGCCTGCAGGTCCACAACGGACAGCGTGGTGAGCGCCCGCGCGGTGCCGGCCAGCGCGCGGCCGGAGGCCCCGGCGGCACGCCGCACCTGCTCCTGCGTCGGCTCCGGCTTGCCGAGGCCGACGGCGAGCACGACGCCCGCGGGCAGCTTGCCCAGCGTCGGCACCTTCACCACCTCCTCGGCCTTGCCCGTGGCGCCGAGCGTGCGCAGCACGTCGACGAGGGTGCCGCCGAGCGCGGCGTCCACGGCGTCGGCGCCGGGCGCCAGCTCCAGCCCGTTGGCTCCCTGCACGGTGCCGACCACGACGGCCTCGGCGCGGGTCTTGCCCAGCGCGGCCTCGGTGATCTCGGACAGGGCAAGCTTCGGCACGCTCACGTCAGGCTCCTCGTCGGGTCTCGAATCTTGTCCGCCATGCTATTGACGGCGTCCTGACCGGTGAGAGGTAGGTACGAGCGTGCAGGTCGGTGCTGGCATCCTCGGCGCGCTCGCGGTGGCCGCATCCGCTGCCGGATGGTGGCTGCTCGGCGGGGCCGTGCTCGCGGCGGCACTGGCCTTCTGTGCTCAGTGGACGGTGCCGGAGCCGGAGGGCCGCGGCGCCACGATCCACCGGGGACTGCGCTCGGGCGCCAGGATCGCGAGTGTCGCGTTCTACGCCTCGGTGTTCGCCGCCTATTCGGTGCCCGGCTCGGCATGGCTAGGGGCCTGCGTGTTCGTGCTGCTCGTCACGGCCGCCGACGCCGCGGGCGTGGGCATCGGCGACTACTGGCGGCGCTGGATCGCCGGGCTGCTCGTGGTCGCCGGCGTCGCGTTCGTGGCGGTGAGCGTCGCGATCGCCCCGGCGGGACCCACCGGCGAGCCGTCGTGGCCCGGCGTGCCCGGGCTGCTGCTCGCCGGTGCCGTGCTGTTCCCGCTGCTGACCGGGCTCGACTCCAGGCGCCTCGCGACCGGCGCCGTGCTGGTCGTCGCGGTCGCCGCGGCGGCGCTCTACCAGCTGGGCCCCGTGCGCCTTGGCCTTTCGGTGAGCTCGCTGCGCGACGCGCTCGCCGCCGCCAACGCCGAGGCGCTGCAACCGCTGCTGGGCGGCGTCGTGGTACTGGCGATCATGCCGGCCGCGCTGCTCGCGCTCACCGAGGCGCGGCAGGACCTGCGGCCGCACCGGCGGCTCGTCGGGACCGCGGCCTGCGGGCTGGCCTCGGCGGTGCTCGCGGTGGTGCTGACGCCCGTGGGTGCCCTGTTCGTGGCCGCCGCGTTCGCGCTGGCGCAGGCGTTCGCGGCGGCGTTGCTCACCCGCGAGCGCACCGCGCCCGTCGTGGCGACCGCGGTGCTCGCCGTGGCCCTGTTCGCCGGGCTGGTGTTCGGCGCGTGACGCCGATGAGATGGGAGCCAGGAGAGACGGCGGTGCTGACGTTCCTGCGGCCCGACGCGAGCATCGGTCAGCAGCACCCGCTGCGCGTGCTCTCCGACGACGGCACCCGGCTGCTCGGCTGGCTGCCCTCCGGCACCCGGATAGTCGGCAGCAGGCTGTCCGACGGCAGGCACCAGCGGGACGCGCCGCTGGCCGAGCGGTTCGTCGCCCCGCGCAGGCGCGTCCACGACAGGTGGCACGGCACGTCGACGCTGCGGCTCGTGTGCGAGGACGCGTGGTCGTCGGTGTGGTGGTTCTTCGACGAGGCCAATGAGTTCACCGGCTGGTACGTCAACCTGGAGATCCCGCGCGGGCGGGACGCGCACGGGCCGAGGCGTATCGACGGCGTGCTCGACGTCGACGTGGCCCCTGACCTGAGCTGGGAGTGGAAGGACGAGGACGAGGCGGAGGCGGCACTGCGGGCAGGGCGGCTCACCGAGCGCGAGCTGGCGTTGCTGCGGGAGGAGGGGCTGCGCGTCGCCGCGCTGGCCGAGGCCGGGGCGTTCCCCTTCGACGGCACGTTCACCGACTTCCGGCCCGACCCGGAGTGGCCGGAGCCCGAGCTGCCGGACGAGCTGCTGCGGGACCTGTGAGCGTCAGGCCATCACGTAGGAGAGCCCGAACAGCGCCGCGGCCGTGACGAGCAGGCCGACCAGGGACTTCGCGGGCAGGTCGCGGGGGAAGACCTTGCCGTGCAGGTTCTTCCACCACACGACGCCGAACACGGCTCCGATGATGCCGAGGAAGCCACCGAAGCCGCCGGCCATGATGTAGCCGATCAGCACGATCATGCCCGCCGCGAAGGTGAGCAGCGCGGCGGCCGCGAGGGTCTTGGCGTCGGATGCGGCGCCCGCGGACACGCTGGTGCCACCATGGGGGCGCTGGGGCTGGATGCTCACGTCCGCCATCGTAGAGGTCGGCGAATCCTCTGACTTCCTACTAACGAGATATGCTCTTCGGCATGACTACGACGATCCCGTTCAGCCGTACCCTCAGCACGTCTCCCGCCTCGGCGGAGCGCGTAGCCGAGGTACTGGCCGCTCCGGGATTCGGCACCCACTTCACCGACCACATGGTGACGGTCGAGTGGGACACCGAGCGTGGCTGGCACGACCCGAGGGTGCGCCCGTACGAGGGGCTCTCGCTCGACCCGGCCACGGCCGTGCTGCACTACGGGCAGGCGATCTTCGAGGGGCTCAAGGCGTACCGGCAGCCGGACGGCACGATCAGCGCGTTCCGGCCCGAGCAGAACGCCGCCCGGTTCCGTCGCTCCGCCGCGCGGCTCGCGATGCCGGAGCTTCCCGACGAGCTGTTCCTCGGCTCGATCCACGAGCTGATCGCCGTCGACGAGCGGTGGGTGCCGACGCGGCAGGGCGACACGCTGTACCTGCGGCCGTTCATGATCGCCACCGAGGCGGGTCTCGGCGTCAACCGGCCGTCGGGCTCCTACCTCTACTCGCTCATCGCCTCGCCCGCGGGCTCCTACTTCGCCGGTGGCGTGAAGCCGGTGAGCGTGTGGCTGTCGACGGAGTACGTGCGGGCGGCCCCCGGCGGCACCGGGTTCGCCAAGTGCGCCGGTAACTACGCGGCGTCCTTCGTGGCGCAGGCGCAGGCCGTGGAGCAGGGCTGCGACCAGGTGGTGTGGCTCGACGCGGTCGAGCGGCGCTGGGTCGAGGAGATGGGCGGGATGAACCTGTTCTTCGTCTTCGGCTCCGGTGAGGACGCCCGGGTGGTGACACCCGAACTGAGCGGTTCGCTGTTGCCCGGCGTCACCCGCGACACCCTGCTGAAGCTGGCCTCCGACTTCGGCCACCGCGTCGAGGAGCGCAAGATCTCCACCGACGAGTGGGAGAAGGCGGCCGCCTCCGGCGAGCTGACCGAGGTGTTCGCGTGCGGCACGGCCGCCGTGATCACGCCGGTGGGCCGCGTCAAGCACGGCGGCGGCGAGTTCACCATCTCGGGCGGCAAGCCCGGTGAGCTGACCATGCGCCTGCGCGAGGAGCTGACCGGCATCCAGGAGGGCACCCGCCCCGACCCGCACGGCTGGATGCACAAGCTCGCCTGACGCCCCGCGAGTCCCCCGTTCCGGCCGGCGAGTCCCCCGTTCCGGCCGGCGAGTCCCCCGTTCCGGCCGGCGAGTTGCCCGTTCCCGACGGTGAGTCGTGCGCTCGCGGCCTACTCGGCCTGCGGCACCTGGTCGAACGTCGCGATCTCCGTCAGCAGCCGCGCCGACGCCGTGAGCAGCGGTAGCACCGCTGTCGCGCCGGCGCCGTTGCCGAGCCGGATCCCGAGGTCGACCACGGGCTCCAGGTCGAGGTGGTCGAGCGCGAGCCCCTGCGCGGGCTCGGTGGACCGGTGCGTGGCGAGCCACCACGAGCGCGAGCCGGGCGCGAGCTCCTCGGCGACCATTGCGGCGGCGGCCGACGCGAGTCCGTCGAGCAGCACGGGCGTGCGGCGCACGGCGGCCTGGGCGAGGAAGCCGGCCATCGCGGCGAGGTCCGCGCCACCGGCGGTGCGCAGCAGCTCCATCGGGTCGGACAGGGCGGGCCGGGCGCGCCGCAGGGCGTCGCGCACCGCGACGGCCTTGCGCATCCACCCGTTGTCGTCGATGCCCGAGCCCCTGCCGATCACGGCCACCGGCTCCGTCCCGGTGAGCGCCGCGACGAGCGTGGACGCCGGGGTGGTCACGCCGACGCCGAGGTCGGCCGGCACGAGCAGGTCGGCGCCCGCGTCCACCTCGGCGTCGGCGAGGCGCATGCCCGCCCGCACGGCCGCCTCGGCCTCATCGGCGGTGAGCGCGTCCTCGACGTCAATGGAGCCGGAACCCCTGCGGACCTTGAACTCGCCGTCCTCGGCCGAGTCCACGGCGATGTCCTCCACGCGCAGGCCAGCGCCCGCGACGTCGGCGAGGACGTTCAGCGCGCCGCCACCGGACCGGGCGGCGGCGAGCAGCTGCCGTGTCACCTCCGGTTTGTAGGCGGAGACGCCCTTGGCGGCGATCCCGTGGTCACCCGCCAACACGACGACCCGCGTGCGCTTGAGCGGTCGCGGCGGCGACTGACCCTGGCACGCGGCGATCCACGCGCCGAGGTCCTCGAGCCTGCCGAGCGAGCCCACCGGCTTGAGCAGCAGGCCGTGACGCCGCAGGGCGTCGGCACGGGCGATCTCGTCGGGATGGGGGACGGTGGCGAACTCGATGGGCACGGGGCCAAGTTACCGCGCGTCGCGCGTGAGCAGGGCCCTGGCCAGGGAGCTGTCGCACACGAGCACGTCGAGCACGCCGGTGCGCAGCGCGCCGAGCACGCCGCCGGCCTTCTCGGGGCCCGCCGCCACGCCCGCGACCGTCGGGATCGCGGCGAGGTCGGCGAGCGACACGGCCAGCACGTGGTCGTCGGAGGGGCCTGCCAGCGGCGTGCCCTCCGCGTCGAAGAACCGGGCGCAGACGTCGCCCACGGGCCGGGCCGCGTCGAAGCGGGCCTGCTCCTCGGCGCTGAGGTTCATGGCCTTCACGAGCGCGGCCGAGGAGCCCTGCCCGACGCTGCCGATGCCGACGATCGCCACCTGAACCCGGCGCGCGGCGTCGAGGGTGGCCTGCACACTCGGCTCGGCGAGCAGCACGTCCCGGCCCGCCTTGGAAGTGAGCAGCGCGGGAGCGTGCAGCCGCTGGTACCGGCCACCGACCCGGCCCGCGAGGTCGCGCACGAGCTCCTCGCCGCTGATCGCCGAGTCCACTGCGGACAGTCCACCCACGAGCGGGAGCACCTCGACGTCGAGCCCGCCCTCGTCGGGGATGTGCTGCACGACGGACTGTAGCCCGTGTCCCCATGAGACGCCGATCTGCTGCCCGGCTTGCAGGTTCTCCAGCAGCCACCGGGCGCCGAGGTCGCCGACCCTCGACAGTGGACGGTCGCCGCTGTGGATCTCGGCGACCCGGCAGTCGCGGAGGCCGAACCGCGCGGTGAGCTCCGCCTCGAGATCCATGTCCCGGCCCGTGGGGTCGTTGATCTGGATCCGGACGATGCCTCGCTCGCGCGCCGCGGTGAGCATCCGCGAGACGCTCGAGCGGCTCACCTGCAGGGTGGTCGCGATCTCGTTCTGGGAACGGCCTTCCTCGTAGTAGAGGCGGGCCGCCTTGACGAGCAGTTGCTGGTCGCGCGGCGGTGGCATGGGCTCACGCGTCCAGATCGGTCACCAGCAGCCGGGACAGCTCGGTGAGCGCGGCGTCGGCGTTCTCGCCGTCGGTGCGCAGCACCACCTCCTCGCCGTGTCCGATCGCGAGGCTCAGCACCGAGAGCATGCTGCGCGCGTCCACGGGCTCCGTGCCGGGCCTGCCGATGAGGACCTCGCCGGAGTGCTTGGCGGCGGCCTTGACGAAAACGCTGGCGGGCCTGGCGTGCAGGCCGACGCTGGAGGCGATCTTCACGCGGATCTCCGGCATGCGTGCTCCTTCGCAATCGGGTCTTGTCGACGCTTGAGCGGCATGTTACACACATCACTGGCAAACGTGAAGAACGTACGCACATAAGTGCAAATGCCGGATTGTGGGGGCCGAGAAGGAGGCCAGGAATGCAAGTGCTTGCTGTAATGGCGCAGCAGCAGCCGGCACAGCCGGAGCCGGAGACGAGCGGCGGTGTGCTCGGCGTCTTCGAATGGCTGGGCACACATTTCATCGGGCTGTTCAACGAGTCGGGCGAGCAGTTCGTGGGGTTGGTGACCGGCATCCTGCCGACCCTGATCGTCCTGCTCACGTTCATGTACGCGCTGACGACCTTCATCGGCGAGCAGCGCGTGACAAGAGCGGTGCAGTGGTCGGCACGGTGGTGGATCACGCGGTACACGATCATGCCGATCATCGCGGTGCTGATGCTCACCAACCCGATGTGCTACTCGTTCGGCCGGTTCCTGCCCGAGCGGCACAAGCCGGCGTTCTACGACTCCGCGGTGTCCTTCGTGCACCCGGTGACCACGTTCTTCCCGTACGCCAACGCCGGTGAGCTGTTCGTCTGGCTCGGCATCGCAAACGGCATCACGCAGCTCGTCGAGTCGACGGTTCCGCTGGCACTGCGGTACTTCCTCGTCGGCATCGTGGTGATCTTCATCCGCGGCATCGTCACCGAGAAGCTCACCGCGTTCATGATCAAGCGGACCGGGCGCACCGAGGTCTTCGCCGACTTCGACCGCGAGTTCGAGGCCGCCAGGGCCGGAGGTGTGAAGGCATGAGCGAGATCGAGACCACCCACACCGCCCGTGCGGTGTTCGTGCGCGCTGGCGCGGGCGGCTGGGGGCCGGGTCTGCTGCTGCGCGCCGAAGGCAAGCGCAACAAGGTGCTCTCGGTGACCGGGGGCGGCATCCACGAGGTGGCCGCGAGGATCGCCGAGCTGACCGGGGCGGAGCCGGTGGACGGCTTCACCACCACCGTGCCCGACGACGAGGTGGTGGCCGCGGTCATCAACTGCGGCGGCACGGCGCGCATCGGGGTGTACCCGCGCAAGGGCATCCCGACCGTCGACGTCTATCCCGGCGCGCCCGGCGGGCCGCTCGCGAAGTTCATCACCGAGGAGCTGTTCGTCTCCGCGGTCGGCGTCGAGCAGGTCCAACCTTCCACAGTGGAGGGTTCGGAGGAGCCGGCCGAGCAACCCGCCGTGCCGCCGCGTTCGGAACGGCCCTCGTCTCGGGAGGTCGCCGCGACCGTGACCGGGGACGGGAAGTTCGGGCAGGCGTTCAACTCGGTCACGGGCGTGTTCGTCAGGTTCGGTTCCGGCGTCGGCTCGTTCGTCAACACGATGCTCGCCGCGGGCAGGCAGACGATCGAGCTGACCCTCAAGACCATCCTGCCGTTCATGGCCTACGTGAGCCTGCTGCTCGGCATCGTCATCTACACCGGTGTCGCGCAGTGGATGGGCCAGGTGCTCTCGCCGATCGCGAGCAACCCCATCGGGCTCGTGGCGATCAGCCTCGTCGTGGCGCTGCCGTTCCTGTCGCCGATTCTCGGGCCCGGTGCGGCGATCGCGCAGGTGATCGGCACGTTGATGGGCAGCCAGATCGCGATCGGCGCGCTGCCGGTGCAGTACGCGCTGCCGACGCTGTTCGCGATCAACGGCCAGGTGGGCTGCGATTTCGTGCCGGTGGGTCTCGCGCTGGGCGAGGCGAAGCCGGAGACCGTGGCGGTCGGGACGCCCGCGGTGCTGATCAGCCGCATGATCACCTCGCCGGTGGCCGTGCTGATCGCGTGGGCCGCGAGCTTCGGCCTGTAGGAGAGTGGAGGAATGAGCGTGTACTACGAGAGCACCGTCCTGCGGGCGGGCGACGAGGCCGGCGACATGGTCGAGGGCGGCGTCGTGATCCTGTACGCCGACCCGATCCCGGACGCGCTGGAGAGCGTGAGCGTCGTGCACGGCCCCGCGAAGGGCCCCGAGCGGGAGATCCGTCCCGGCGACGTGTTCCTGCTCGGTGACGAGCGCGTCGAGCTGGTCGCCGTGGGGGAGCGGGCGCACGAGAACCTGCGCACCCTCGGGCACATCGTCGTCTACCTCAACCCCGACGAGGGCACGTCGCTGTTGCCGGGTGCCGTGCACGGCAAGGGCAGCGTGACGCTGCCGAAGGCCGGCGCCCGGCTCGCACTGAGCGGAGGGACGACGTGACCTGGCAGGCGGTGCTCGTGCTGGTCGGCGGCTTCGTTGCCGCGGGGCTGCTGAGCTACCGCCAGCACCTCGGCTACCAGCGCGCCGTCAACGAACTCGCCACCGACGAGAACCGCAGCGGGATGCTGCTCGTCAGCGGGCGAGCGAAGGGGCGGCTGCGCGGCGCGATCGTGCTGCTGGTGATCGATCGTCGTCGAGGCGAGGTGACCAGGGCACAGGTGATGGAGGGCGTGTCGGTGTTCGCGAAGTTCACCGAACGCCCTGATCTGGCGGGGCCTGTGGAGGGCGCGGAGGAGCGCGCGGGCTCGAAGGCGCTCGCGAAGGCCGTCGCCGAGGCGCTGAAGATGGCGGCCCGCCTCAACGCCGGAACCGTGAGGTCCCAGGCCGCCTGACTCAACTGCAGTGAAGGCCACCATGCCTGCGTTCAACGCAGGCATGGTGGCCTTCACTGCGTTTGCACCTATGTGCAGAGCTGGTGGGCTTGTGTGCTTTTCCATCTGCGTGCTACCAAAGAAGCACCACGGTGCACATGATGTGCACATACGTGCAAATAAGGTGGAGGAGCCTCGGGATGAGTTATGTCGATCGGCTGCGAGTCCGCGAGCGGGAGCTGGGCCGTCCGGTGCGCGTCGGGCTCGTCGGCGCAGGGCAGATGGGCCTCGGCTTCGTGGTGCAGGCGAGCCGGATCGCGGGCATGGAGGTCGCGGCCATCGCCGACATCGCGCCGGAACGCGCGCGGCAGGCGTTCGCGCAGGCCGGTCACGACCGCGTGGTGGCACAGGGGTCCCGCGCCGAGCTGGCCGCCGCGATCGAGGCGGGCACGCCGGTGGTCACCGCGGACGCGACGGCGCTGCCCGGCCTTCCGCTCGACGTGCTCGTCGACGCCAGCGGCGTGCCCGAGGTCGGCGCCCGCATCGCGTTCGCCGGCCTGCTCGCGGGCAAGGACGTCGCCATGCTCAACGTCGAGTGCGACGTGACGGTCGGCCTCCTGCTCGCGCGCCTGGCCACCGGGCTCGGCCGCGTCTACACCGTGTGCCGCGGCGACGAGCCCGTGGAGTGCAAGGCGCTGGTCGACTACGTGCGCGACATCGGCTTCGAGGTCGTGTGCGCGGGCAAGGGCAAGAACAACCCGCTCGATCCAACGGCGACGCCGGACTCGGTGGCCGACCAGGCCGCCGCGAAGGGTATGAACCCGCACATGCTCGCGAGCTTCGTCGACGGCTCCAAGACCATGATCGAGATGGCTGCCCTCGCCAACGGAGCCGACCTGCGCGTGCCCGCGCGCGGGATGAGCGGCCCGCACTGCACCGTCGAGGCGCTCGCCGAGACGTTCCGGCCCGCCGCCGACGGCGGGGTGCTGCCGGGGCCCGGCGTCGTGGACTACTGCACGGGGCCGGTGGCGCCCGGCGTGTTCGTGATCGGCCGCAGTGAGCACCCCGTGGTCGTCGAGGAGATGGCCTATCTGAGCATGGGCAAGGGCCCGTACTACGCGTTCTACCGGCCCTACCACCTCGCGAGCGTCGAGGCGCCGCTCTCGGTCGCGCAGGCCGTGCTGGACCGCACTCCGAGCCTCGCGCCCACGGCGTGGAACGCCGAGGTGCTCGCCGTCGCCAAGCGTGACCTGCACGAGGGGGAGACGCTCGACGGCATCGGCGGGGAGACCGTCTACGGCGTCACAGACAGCGCCGAGAACGCGCGTGCGGGCGACCATGTGCCGCTCGGTCTGGCGCAGGGCGCGCGGGTGCTGCGGGAGGTCGCCGCCGGGACCGCGCTGACCACCGCCGACGTCGCCGTCGACGAGACCACGACCATCGCCACGCTGCGCAGGCTGCAGGACCGGCTGGCCGACGGCGAGGAGGTGCTGGGCACATGGATCTGACCAAGGACGCCGCCGTGGCGCGGGAAACGCTGCGGACGATGTGGACGATCCGCCGGTTCGAGGAGGCCGTGGACGACCTCTTCGCGCGCGGCCTCATGCACGGCACCATGCACCTGTCGATCGGGCAGGAGGCCGTGCCGGCCGGGGCGTGCCTCGCGCTGCGCGAGGGCGACTACATCACCTCCACCCACCGGGGCCACGGGCATTGCATCGCGAGGGGGGCCGAGCTCGACGCGATGATGGCCGAACTGCTCGCCAAGGAGACCGGCTACTGCCGGGGCCGCGGCGGTTCGATGCACATCGCCGATGTCGCGACCGGAAACCTCGGCGCCAACGGGATCGTCGCGGGCGGCGTGCCGATCGCCGCGGGCGCCGGGCTCGCCGTCAAGCTCCGCCGGGGCGAGCAGGTGGTGGTGAGCTTCTTCGGCGACGGTGCGGTGAACGAGGGCGCGTGGCACGAGGGCGTCAACCTCGCCGCCATCTGGGACCTGCCGGTGGTGTTCGTGTGCGAGAACAACCACTACGGCATGTCGATGTCGGTGGGCAAGGCGTTCAAGGTCCAGCGGCTCGCCGAGCGCGCGGCCGCCTACGGCATCCCGGGCGTGACCGTGGACGGCAACGACCCGCAGGCCGTGCACGACGCCGTCTCCGACGCCGTGCACAGGGCGAGGGCGGGGCAGGGGCCGACGCTGGTCGAGGCCGTCACCTACCGCTGGAAGGGGCATTCGAAGAGCGACAAGAACCTCTACCGCACGCGCGAGGAGATCGAGAGCTGGCGCGAGCAGGACCCCATCGCGCGCTTCGAGCGCGCGGTGGCGGGCACTCTGTCCGAAGTGGACATCGCGGCCTGTCGCGACGAGGCGCGCGAACGCGTGCGGGAAGCCATCCGGACCGCGAATGCCGCACCCGACGCCAGTGCCGGCTCACTGACCGACGCCGTCTACGCCAGGAGTGACCGATGACCGCTGTGCTGGACGCGACGAGCACCCGCACGCTGACCTACGCCGAGGCCGTGCGTGAGGCGCTCGGGCAGGCGATGGAGGACGACGAGCGCGTGTTCCTGCTGGGGGAGGACGTCGGCACCTACGGCGGTGCGTTCGGCGTCACCGGCGACCTGGTGCACCGCTTCGGTGAGGAGCGGGTGCGCGACACTCCGATCAGCGAGCTGGGCATAGTCGGCGCGGCGGTGGGGGCCGCGCTGGCCGGGATGCGGCCGATCGTGGAGATCCAGTTCTCCGACTTCACCGCGCAGGCGATGGATCAGATCGTCAACCAGGCCGCGAAGATCCACTTCATGCTGGGCGGCGCGGCGATCGTGCCGATGGTGCTGCGCGCGCCCGGCGGGTCGGGCACTGGTGCGGCCGCCCAGCACTCGCAGAGCCTGGAGGCGTGGTTCGCCCACGTGCCCGGACTCAAGGTCGTGATGCCTGCGACGCCCGCCGACGCGAAGGGGCTGCTGCTCGCGGCGATCGACGACCCGAACCCGGTGATCGTGCTGGAGCACAAGCTGCTCTACAAGCAGAGCGGGCCGGTGCCAGAGGTCCCCGAGCGGGTCCGGCTCGGGGAGACGGCGGTGCGCCGCACCGGTGGGGACCTGACGATCGTGGCCACCGGTGTGATGGTGTCGCGGGCGCTGGAGGCGGCGGAAACGCTGGCGGCGCAGGGCATCCAGGCGAGCGTGCTCGACCCGCGCACGCTCCGGCCGCTCGATGATCGGACCATTGTGGACAGCGTGACGGTGACGGGCCGGGCGTTGCTCGTGCAGGAGGCGCCCAAGACGGGCGGCTTCATGGGCGAGATCGCCGCGCGGATCGTGGAGTCGAGCGCGTTCGGCCACCTGCGTGCGCCGGTGGCGCGGCTGTGCGGGCTCGACGTGCCGATCCCGTATGCGCCCCAGCTGGAGCGGGCCGCCGTGCCGCAGGTGGAGGACATCGTCCGCGAGGCGAGTGAGCTGGTGAAACGGTGGTAGCCAAGGAAGTCGCGCTGGTCATGCCGAAGATGTCCATGACCATGACCGAGGGCGTGCTCGTCGGGTGGCGCAAGGCCGAGGGGGACCAGGTGCGCCAGGGCGAGGTCGTGTGCGAGGTGACCACCGACAAGGTGGACATGGAGGTGGAGTCGAACGTCGACGGCGTGCTCACGCGCCTGGTGGCCGAGCCGGAGGACGTGATCGGGGTCGGGGAGCCCATCGCCTTCGTCGCCTCGGAGGCGGACGACCTGCTGGAGGGCCTCTTCGACGGTCCGCCGGAACCGGCACCGGAGCCGTCGCCGGAAGCCGAGCCCCCTGCGGCGGTGGCCGTGGAGACGCGGCCCCGCAACGGTGTCGCGGCGGTACCGGCCGCGCGCCGGCGCGCCGCCGACCTCGGCGTCGACCTCGCCACGGTGCCGCCAACGGGCCCCTGGCACACGATCCGCCTATCCGATGTCGAGCATTTCGGCAGGGAGCAAGGGAGCTTTACTACCGCGAAACGAGAGCAAAGCTCCCTTGCTCCCGTCTCGCGGCGGCGGAAGGGGGCGCGAACGGCGGTCGCGCGACGGATGGCGGCGAGCGCTCAGGTGCCCCAGTTCGTGCTGTACCGCGACATCGATCTCCAGCGTGCCGGGGAGAACCGCAGGCATGGCTGGACGGCCGTGTTCACCCACGTACTCGCCGGCGCGCTGCGCGAGCACCCCGAGCTCAACGCGAGCTGGGTCGACGGCGAGGTGCGGGCACACGAGCACGTCGGCGTCGCGCTCGCGGTCGACACCGGGCGCGGGCTGCTCGCACCCGTACTCACCGATCCGGACCAGCTGAGCCTCGACGCGCTCGCGGCGCGGATCACCGACGTCGTGGACCGGGCGAGGGCGGGCAGGCTCGGCCTCGCCGAGCTCTCCGCACCCGCCACCACCACGGTGTCCAACCTCGGCGGCCTCGGCGTGGGCGCGTTCCAGGCACTGCTCACCCCGCCGCAGGCGACGGCGCTCGCGCTGGGCGCGATCGAGCCGAAGGTGGTGCCCGTGCCCGGCGGCATCGGCGTGAGCCTCCGCTGCACGGTTGGCCTCAGCGTCGACCACCGCGTCGGCGACGGAGCCGACGGCGCCCGTCTGCTCACGACGGTGCAGCGGCTGCTGGACGGGGAGCTCGTATGATCCCGGCGTGGCGGAACGGAAGGCGCGGCGCGCGCGGCGGGTCAGGCGCGTGCCGTACGCGGCGGGCGTCGTGCTCGCCAGCGGCGCAGGCACCCGCGTCGGAGCCGCCATGAACAAGGTCTACCTCCCGCTCGCGGGCCGCCGCCTCGTGTCGTGGTCGCTCGGCGCGTTCGCCCGCGTCCCCGACATCGGCGCGCTGGTGCTGGTCGCCCGCCCACAGGACGGCGAGCTCGTGGACTGGGTGCTCGACCGCGAGGTCGACGGCGCCGAGGTGGAGGTCGTCTACGGCGGCGAGACCCGGCAGGAGTCCGAGCTGCGGGCCCTGCGGCACCTCGCGAGCCGGATCGACGACGGGACGGTCGACACCGTGCTGCTGCACGACGCGGCCCGCCCGCTCGTGAGCCCCGCGCTGATCGCGTGCGTGCTGCACTCGGCGAGGGAGCACGGCGGCGCGATCCCCGGGCTGCCTGCCGAGGACATCGTGGCGGTCGGCGACGACGGCGCCACGCTCGCCGAGCAGACACGCGGCGCGATCATCAGGGCGCAGACCCCGCAGGGCTTCCGCGCGGGCCCGCTGCTGGCCGCCTACGAGCAGGCCGCGCGGGAGGAGTTTCTCGGCACCGACACGGCGTCCTGCATGGAGCGCTTCTCCGGGCTGCCCGTGCACTGGGTGCGCGGAGAACAGCAGAACTTCAAGATCACCTACCCACACGATCTCGTGATCGCCGAGCAGGTACTCGCGGCGGCGGAGTACCAGACATGAGGGTGAGCATCATGGGGACGGTCGAGTACGCCACGCTGACCTGCCACGACTGTGGTCAGGACACCCGCCACGAGCTCGCGTACGCGGGCAGGCTGCTCGTCGTCACCACGTGCACCCGCTGCGGCAACCGCATCGAACGGGACGTGCGCGACCGATACCTCCGGGACCTGCGGCAGCGGATGGTGAGCAAGCCGAGCCGGATGCTGCGGAGGTTCCGCAGGCACCCGGTCGGCTTCGCCAGCTCGCTGCCGCGCACCACGGTGCTCAAGCCGTGGGAACTGCTGGAGGAGATCCGGCTGGTGTGGAGCGCCGCGGCCGACGCCCGGCGCGCCGAGCGCGACTGAGCCGCCGGGCTACGGGCTCTTGGTCAGGGTCGGGTCGGTCTCGACCACGCCCAGCAGCTCGGTGTCGATCGCCCGCAGCAGGTCCGCGTCGAGCTTCACGCCCGCGGCCTTGACGTTCTCGTGCACCTGCTCGGGACGGGAGGCGCCGATGATCGCCGAGGCCACGTTGCCGTTCTGCAGCACCCACGCCACCGCCAGCTGCGCGAGCGAGAGCCCCGCCTGGTCGGCCAGCGGGCGCAGCCGCTGGACCCGCTCCAGCACGTCGTCGTTGAGGAAGCGCTTGACGAAGTTCGCCCCGCCCTTCTCGTCGGTCGCGCGCGAGCCCTCGGGCGGGGCCTGGCCGGGCACGTACTTGCCGGTGAGCACGCCCTGCGCGATGGGCGACCACACGATCTGGCTCATGCCCTCCCGCTCGCAGGCCGGGACGACCTGCTCCTCGATCACGCGCCACAGCATGTTGTACTGCGGCTGGTTGGACACGAACGGCACCTTCAGCTCGCGGGCGAGCGCGGCGCCCCTGGTGATCTGCTCCGCGGTCCACTCCGAGACGCCGACGTAGAGCACCTTGCCCTGCCGCACCAGGTCGGCGAACGCGAGCATGGTCTCCTCGAGCGGGACGGTGCGGTCGAAGCGGTGCGCCTGGTAGACGTCGATGTAGTCGGTGCCGAGGCGCTTCAGCGACGCGTGGGCCGACTCCATGATGTGCTTGCGGCCGAGGCCCTTGTCGTTGGGCCCGCCGGGGCCGGTGGGCCAGAAGACCTTCGTCAGGATCTCCAGGCTCTCGCGGCGCTGGCCGGCGAGACCCCGGCCGAGCACCGACTCCGCGGCCGTGTTCGCGTAGACGTCGGCGGTGTCGAAGGTGGTGATGCCCGCGTCGAGGGCTGCCTTGATGCAGGCCTGTGCCTGCTCCTCCTCGACCTGGGAACCGTGGGTGAGCCAGTTCCCGTACGAGATCTCACTGACCGAAAGGCCGCTACGGCCGAGACGACGAAACTCCATGGCCCGAAGCCTAGCCACGAATGGTTCGCAATGCTAACGACCTGGAGCGGCTCCAGCTCGCCGCCGAGAGGGAGCAAGGGAGCTTTACTCCCGTTTTCCGGTAGTAAAGCTCCCTTGCTCCCGCGCTGTCCCGGATTACGGAATCGGGTCGCCCGGCTTGAGGCGGGGCTTGGGCATGCGCAGCTTGCGGATCTGGCTGGCCCTGACGAACGCGTACCAGCCGAGGGCGGCGCCCTTGACGGTCTCGTTGGGGAACCGCTGCCGCACCAGCTTCGCGATCTTGCGGCCGTTGAGGAAGCCCTCCAGCAGCATGCCCAGCAGCATCACCGTGGTGACCAGCGTCGCGTACTGCTGGATGGCGGGTACTGGCACGAGCAGCGACACGAACACGAGGATCGCCAGCGGCATGAACAACCCGAGCACGTTGCGGCGTGAGTCCACCAGGTCGCGCACGTAGGCCTTGACCGGCCCACGGTCGCGCGGCAGCAGGTACCGCTCGTCGCCGGCCAGCATGCGCTCGCGGCGCTCCTTGGCAGCGGCGCGCCGCTCCTCCTTGCTCACCGGGTTCTGCTTGCGCAGCTCCCGGTTCCGCCGGATCGCCTCGCGCGTGGTGCGTGGTGGCGGGGCCACCGGACCCCGCCGCTTGCCCTCGGCCTCTCGCCGCCTGGGCGTCGCCCGGCCCTTGCCCGGCGTGTAGCCCTTCGGGGCGTGAGATTCGCCGCCGGAGTCGACCTCGACGGCGTCG
Organism: Prauserella sp. PE36; assembly: GCF_003311655.1. Classification (NCBI taxonomy): domain Bacteria; kingdom Bacillati; phylum Actinomycetota; class Actinomycetes; order Pseudonocardiales; family Pseudonocardiaceae; genus Prauserella; species Prauserella sp. PE36. Next base: position 202,800 of record NZ_QEQT01000059.1, read on the forward strand.
GCCTCGGCAGCGGCCTCTTCAGTACTGTTACGGCGCAGGAACCTCACCTCACCAGGGTATTGCAGTGCTCACCACGCATGTTCAGCCGGTCGAAAGATGTGTCACCATGGTCAGTGGGGAACAGAACGGGACCCGGGCTTGTTGCACCGGTAACCGCCCCTGCGAACAGACCTTGAGGGAGAGTCATGACGACCGCTGAGCAGAACACCGCCGCCGAGGCCGGCGAGACCACGCACGGCGTCATTCTGACCGACGCCGCGGCCGCCAAGGCGAAGGCGCTGCTCGATCAAGAGGGCCGCGACGACATGCACCTGCGGATCGCCGTCCAGCCTGGTGGCTGCGCCGGTCTGCGCTACCAGCTGTTCTTCGACGAGCGGACGCTGGACGGGGACCTGTTCCGCGACTTCAACGGTCTGCGCGTCGCCGTGGACCGCATGAGCGCGCCGTACGTGCAGGGTGCCGAGATCGACTTCGTCGACACCATCGAGAAGCAGGGCTTCACGATCGACAACCCCAACGCGGGTGGCTCCTGCGCCTGCGGCGACTCGTTCCACTGAGCCGCGTTTCGTGCGTTGGAGGGCGCTGGTCACGCATCGTCGTGACCAGCGCCTTCGTCGTTTCCGAGCCCGAACAGCACACAGGGGCCGCGATCGCCATTGATCGCGGCCCCTGTGCGTACCCGGGCCCGTGGGGACCGGGGGGTCAGACGTACTCGTCGAGGTCGGCGACCCGCGCGTGGCAGGCGTCGTCGACCTTCCACGGGGCGGCGGCGGCCACCTGTTCGTGCCTGGGCACCTCCGGCCTCGGGATCTCCGCGCAGTCTGCGATCAGCTCGGCCAGGGTCTCCGGTTCGGTGGCGGTGCTCACATGAGCAACGTAGGCGCTACGGCCCGTGCGCGACACCCTTACCTCTCGGTAGTCTCGCGTTTCGATCGAACCGTTACCCGACTGGAGGACCGGTGGCAGTGAAGGCGCGGATCGCCGTTTCGGGCAGCATCGCGACGGACCACCTCATGCACTTTCCGGGCCGGTTCGCCGAGCAGCTCGTGCCCGAGCAGCTGCACCGGATCTCGCTGAGCTTCCTCGCCGACGACCTCGTGGTCCGCCGCGGTGGCATCGGCGCCAACATCGCCTTCGGGCTCGGTGTCCTCGGCGTCGAGCCCGTGCTCGTTGGCGCCGTCGGCGACGACTTCGCCGACTACCGTGCGTGGCTGGAACGGCACGGCGTCGACACCTCCGGCGTGCACGTCTCCGAGATCGCCCACACCGCGCGCTTCGTCTGCACCACCGACGAGGACCTCTGCCAGATCGCCACGTTCTACGCGGGAGCGATGGCCGAGGCCCGCAACATCGAGCTGGCGCCCGTCGCCGAGCGCGCGGGCGGGCTGAGTCTGGTGCTGATCAGCCCCGACGACCCCGAGGGAATGCTCCGCCACGCCGCCGAGTGCAGGCAGCGCGGCTACACCTTCGCCGTCGACCCCTCGCAGCAGCTGGCCAGGATGGACGGTGCGCAGGTCCGCTCGTTCGTCGCGGGCGCGAGCTGCCTCTTCAGCAATGACTACGAATGGGAACTGCTGCTGCAGAAGACGGGCTGGACAGAGGAGGACGTGCTCTCCCGCGTCGGTATGCGCGTGACCACGCTCGGCGCGAAGGGCGTCGAGATCGTCGGCGCCGACGGCACGTCGCTGCAGGTGGGCGCCGTGCCCGAGACCGCGAAGGTCGACCCGACGGGCGTCGGCGACGCCTTCCGCGCCGGCTTCCTCGCAGGCAGGCACTTCGACCTCGGCCTCGAACGGTCCGCGCAGCTCGGCTCGCTGGTGGCCGTGCTCGTGCTGGAGACCATCGGCACCCAGGAGTGGCTGTTCGACCGCGAGACGGCGCTCGCCCGCCTCGCCGAAGCCTACGGCGCCGAGGCGGCCGACGAGATCGGCGCCGTGCTGCCCGCCTGACCCGTCCGGCCGGTTTCTTTCTCACCCCATGGGATGACAGTTGTTGTCCCAGTCACCTCCCGCTTAGTGTGCGCATCGCGTCGCGAATTTCGTGCCACATCGTGAGCGATGTGCCGTGAGGAGGAACAGACAAACATGGGTGACGACGGAGTCGCCACCGCGATCGAGCTACGTGGCGTCACGATGGCCTACCGGGCCAAGGGCGCCGACTACACCGCGGTGTCCGACGTGGATCTCAGCGTCGGGAAGGGCCGCTTCGTCTCCGTGGTCGGACCCACCGGGTGCGGGAAATCCACGGTGCTCAACGCGGTCGCCGGGCTGCTGACCCCGGCGGCGGGCCAGGTGCTCGTCGACGGGGAGCCGCTGCGAGGGCTCAACCGCAAGGCCGGCTACATGTTCCAGCAGGACGGGCTCCTGCCGTGGAAGACCGTGCTGGACAACGTGGCCTTCGGACTCCAGCTGCGCGGCGTGAGCAAGAGCGAGCGCGCCGACCTCGCCAGGGACTGGATCACCAGGGTCGGGCTCGCCGGGTTCGAGGACGCCTACCCGCACCAGCTCTCCGGCGGCATGCGCAAGCGCACCGCCGTGGCGCAGAGCTGGATCGGCGACCCCGAGATGCTGCTGATGGACGAGCCGTTCGGCGCGCTCGACGTCCAGACCCGCCAGGTGATGGAGAACGAGCTGCTGACGCTGTGGACCGGCAGCGAGAAGACCGTCCTGTTCGTCACCCACGACCTCGACGAGGCGGTCTCGCTCTCCGACGAGGTCGTGCTGCTCTCCGCGGGACCCGCCAGCCGCGTCGTCGGCACCTACGCGGTGGACCTGCCGCGCCCGCGCAACCTGCTCGACATCAGGACCAGCCCCGAGTTCACCGAGATCTACCGGGCCATCTGGTCGGACCTGCGAGACGAGGTGATGAAGACCTATGAGCGCACCAGCGAAGGCGACGCCGTCGGCGCCGAGCGCTGACGCCCCGGCGAAGCGCAGACGCGGCCGCAAACGCAGGCCCGCGGTCCTGATCACCCAGATCGCGCTCGCCGTGGTGGTGGTGCTCGGCTGGGAGCTGTGCTCCCGCAACGGGATCATCGACGAGTTCTTCTTCTCCAAGCCCAGCGACATCCTGTCCCGCGCCGTCGACTGGTTCGCCACCGGTTCGATCTGGGAGCACCTGCGGGTGACCCTCGTCGAGGCCGCGCTGGCACTGGTGATCGGCGGCGTGCTCGGCCTCGTGATCGGGTTCCTGCTCGCGAGGGTCGAGTTCATCGCGGCCGTGTTCGACCCCTACATCAAGATGCTCAACGCCCTGCCGAGGGTGGTGCTCGCGCCGATCTTCCTGCTGTGGTTCGGCCTCGGCATCTGGTCCAAAGTGGCCTTCGGCGTGACCTTGGTGTTCTTCATCGTCTTCTTCAACACCTACCAGGGCGTGCGCGAGGTCGACCGGGTCGTGGTCGACAACGCGCGGATGCTCGGCGCGAAGGAGGGCCAGCTGGTCCGCCACGTGCTCCTGCCGAGCGCGCTCACCTGGATCTTCTCCAGCCTGCACATCAGCGTCGGCTTCGCGATCGTCGGCGCCGTCGTCGGCGAGTACCTCGGCTCCTCCAAGGGCGTCGGCTACCTGATCTCGCAGGCGGAGGGAACGTTCGACACCACGGGTGTCTTCACCGGCATGGTCGTGCTCTCCGCAGTGGTGCTCGTGGTCGATGTCGCCGTCAACCGCGTCGAGCGCTACCTGCTGCGCTGGAAGCCGGTGCAGGCCAACCACATCGCTGGAGGTCAATGATGATCAAGCGGATCCTCGCCCCGGTGCTCGCGCTCGCGCTGGTGCTCAGCGCGTGCCAGGCCAAACCGGGGGAGCGGGCCGAAGGCGGGCAGGTCACCATCGGCGTCGGCGGCCAGCCGCTCCTGGTGTACCTGCCCACGACGCTGGCGCAGCGGCTCGGCTACTACGAGGCCGAGGGCCTGAAGGTCACCCTGGAGGACCTGCAGGGCGGGTCCAAGGCGCTGCAGGCACTGCAGGGCGGCAGCGTCGACGTGGTCAGCGGCTACTACGACCACACGATCCAGATGGCGGCCAAGGACCGCGAGGTGCGCTCGTTCGTCACGATGCTGCGCTACCCGTCGCTCGTGCTCGCGGTGTCACCGAAGGCGAGCAAGCCGATCAACTCGATCGCCGACCTCGCCGGCGCGAACGTCGGCGTGACCGCGCCCGGCTCGTCGACGGACTTCTTCCTCAAGTACCTGCTGAACAAGGAAGGGCTGCCGTCGGACGCGGCGACCGTGCAGGCGGTGGGTGGTGACTCCAGCGCCGTCGCGGCTATGGAGCAGGGCCGCGTCGACGCCGCGGTGATGCTCGACCCGGCGTTCTCCCTGCTGCAGCAGCGCGCGGGCGTCGACAAGGTCAAGATCCTCACCGACACGCGCACCGCCGAGGGCGTGCAGGAGGACTTCGGCGTCGCCACCTACCCGGCGGCGGTGCTGTACTCCACCGGGCAGTGGCTGGAGAACAACGGCGACAACGCGCGCAAGCTCGCCAAGGCCATCGTGCGCACGCTCGAGTGGATCGACCAGCACTCAGCCGAGGAGATCGCCGCCGAGATGCCCGAGGAGTACGCGCAGGGCAACCGCGAGGTCTACGTCGAGGCGATCGGCAAGGTCAAGGAGGCCTACTCGAAGGACGGCACGATCCAGCCCGACGGCGCCGAGGCCGTGCGCTCCGTGCTGGCCCAGTTCATCCCGGAGATCGAGCGGGCGAACGTCGACGTGTCCGGCACCTATTCCAACGACTACCTCCCGGAGAAGTCAGGCTGATTCTTTTCACCGCGCGTAACGGTCGGCAGGACGGCGCGACTGGCCTCTGATAGACGCTAGGAGGAAGTCATGACCGGTAACCTGCTCGAACCCGCGTCCGTGGACGACCTGCGGACGCACTTCAGCGGCCGGGTGGTCACACCCAGTGACGGCGACTACGAGGATGTGCGGAGCATCTTCAACGCGATGATCGTCGCGCGGCCCCAGCTGATCGCCCGCTGTGCCGACGCCGACGACGTCAAGGCGGCCCTGGCGTTCGCGCGGAGCAACCGGCTCGATATCGCGGTGCGCAGCGGCGGGCACAGCGTCGCGGGCGCCTGCCTCGTCGACGGCGGGCTGGTGATCGACACGCGGCCGATGAACGACGTCACGGTGGACTCCGAGCGGGCCACCGTGACGGTCGGCGGCGGAACCAGCTGGGGCGAGTTCGACCGGGCGACCCAGCCGTACGGGCTCGCCACGACCGGAGGGCGCGTGTCCACCACCGGCGTCGCGGGCCTGACGCTGGGCGGCGGGTCCGGCTGGATCGAGCGCAAGTACGGCCTCGCCTGCGACAATCTGCTCTCGGTGGACCTCGTGACCGCCGACGGCCGAGAGGTGACCGCGAACGAGCGGGAGAACCCGGACCTGTTCTGGGCGCTGCACGGCGCGGGCGGCAACTTCGGCGTCGCGACGTCGCTGACCTTCCGGCTGCACCGGCTCCCCGAGTTCTCGATCGCACTGCTGCTGTGGCCCGCAGACCAGGGTCGCTCGATCGCCGGGATCTACCGCGACCTCATGCACAACGCACCGGACGAGGCAGGCGGAGGGCTGCTGTATCTCACCGGACCGCCTGAGGAGTTCGTGCCGCCGCATCTGGTCGGGCACCTGTCGTGTGGCGTGCTCGTGACGTACTGCGGAGCCGAGCCCGCCCTTCGGGAGTTCGCCGCGCCACTGCTCGCCGCCGCGCCGCACGGCCAGGTGATCACCGACATCCCGTATGCCGACCTGCAGTGCATGCTCGACGACCCGCCGGGCTTCCGGAACTACTGGACCGACGAGCACCTGCGGGAGCTGCCCGACGAGGCGCTGGAGCGCTTCTGCGAGCGCGCGTACGACATGGTCGTGCCGTCCGCCTCGCAGTACGCGCTGCTGCCGTGGGGCGGCGCGGTGACGCACGGCCGGGACTGGCCGGGCTTCAACCGGGCCACTCCGTGGGCGGTGCACCCGCTTGGCCTGTGGGAGGACCCCGCCGACGACGACCGGGTGATCGCGTGGGCCCGCAACGTGCGCGCCGACATGCGGCCCTGGTCGAGCGGGGACGTCTACCTCAACTTCATCGGGGACGAGGGCGCCGACCGCGTCGTGGCCGGCTACGGCGAGGACAACTACCGGGAGCTCGCCCGCATCAAGGCCGACTTCGACCCGGAGAACGTCTTCAACCGCTGGCACAACGTCCACCCGGCGGCCCGCTGACCCGCTCCTCTGCAGTGAAGGCCACCATCACTGCGTTCAACGCAGTGATGGTGGCCTTCACTGCAGTCGGGCCGATACGCGGAGCCTCAGAGCTTCACCGGGTACTGGGGTTCCGGGACCTCTGGCTTGATGCGGTTCTCGATGAAGATGCCGTGCCAGAGCATGAACACCAGTAGCGCCCACAGCCGCCTGCTGTGGTCGAGCGTGCCCGCCTTGTGCTCGTCGAGCATCGCCAGCACCGCGCGCTTGTCGAGCAGCTCGTCGGTCTGGGAGTCGGAGATCACGCCGCGGGCCCAGTCGTACATCTCGTCGCGCAGCCAGACGCGAATCGGCACCGGGAAGCCGAGCTTGCGGCGGTTGAGCACGTGTGCGGGCACGATGCCATCGAGCGCCCTGCGCAGGGCGAACTTCGTGGTCTCCCTGGTGATCTTCTGGTCGAGCGGGATCGACGACGCCACCCGGAACACCTCGGCGTCGAGGAACGGCACCCGCAGCTCCAGCGAGTTGGCCATCGTCACCTTGTCGGCCTTGACGAGGATGTCGCCGCGCAGCCACGTGAAGAGGTCGACGTGCTGCATGCGCGCCACCGGGTCCCAGCCGCGCGAGAGGTCGTACCAGGGCGCCGTGACGTCTCCGTGCCCGACGCCCTCCTGGAACGTCCTCAGCACGCCCCGCAGCTGGTCGTCGCGGAAGATCCGCGCGTTGCCGTAGTAGCGCTCCTCCAGCGTCAGCGCGCCGCGCCGCAGCAGGTCCTTGCCCCGCGTGCCCTCCGGGATCCGGGCCGAGACCTTGCCGAGCAGCTTGCGCACGCCGCCCGGGACCTTCTCGAACGGCGCCAGCGACAGCGGCTCGCGGTAGATCGTGTACCCGCCGAACAGCTCGTCGGAGCCCTCACCGGAGAGCACGACCTTCACGCGCTTGCGCGCCTCGCGCGCGATGAACCACAGCGGCACCAGCGCCGGGTCGGCCACCGGGTCGTCGAGGTACCAGACGATCAGCGGAAGTGTGTCCATCATCTCGTCGGCGGACACGGTCCTGACCACGTGCTCGACACCGATCGCCGCGGCGGACTCGGCCGCGACGTCGACTTCCGAGTAGCCCTCGCGCTCGAACCCGGTGGTGAACGTGATCAGGTCCGGGTTGTGCTCCTTGGCCAGGGCGGCGATCGCCGTGGAGTCGATCCCGCCGGAGAGGAAAGCTCCCACCGTGACGTCGGCACGCATGTGCTTGGCCACCGAGTCGCGCATGACCTCGGCGATCTCCTCGTGCAGCGCCGCGACCGGGGCCGCGCCCGACACCGGCTTGGCGATGAACTCGGGGGAGAAGTACCGCTCGGTCTTCAGCTCGCCGCCCGGCTCGACCGTGAACGACGTGCCCGACTCGATGCGGCGGATGCCGCTGTGCAGCGACTCCGGCTCCGGCACGTACTGCAACACGAGGTAGTGCTGCAGGGCCGTGCGGTCCAGCTCCTCGGCGACGCCGAGCGTGCCGGAGAGCTCCAGCAGGCTCTTCTTCTCGCTGGCGAACGCGACCCCACCGGGGCCCGCCGAGTAGTAGAGAGGCTTGATGCCGAACGGGTCACGGGCGCCGAAGACGACCTTGCGCTCGGAGTCCCAGATCAGAAACGCGAACATCCCGCGCAGCCGGCCCACCGCGGCGGGTCCGAGGTGGTGGTAGGCCGCGACGATGGCCTCCGTGTCGCCCTCTGTGGCGAACTTCGCACCGTGCTCGGCGGCGAGCTCCTCACGCAGCTCGAGGTAGTTGTAGATCTCACCGTTGAAGTTGATCGTGTACCGCTGCGGGTTCTCCGGAGGTCCCCAGGTCAGGGGCTGGTGGGAGTGCTCGACGTCGATGATGGCGAGCCGGTTGAAGCCGTAGACGACCTCGCCGTCGGCCCACGTGTCCGTCTCGTCGGGGCCGCGATGCCGCTGGCAACGCAGGGCCTGGCCGACCGACGGCCTGGCGTTCACCGCGTCGTTCTCGCTGGCACAAACCAGTCCAAGCAGGCCGCACACGTGTCTTCACACACCTTTTTGCTCGTCGCAGCGTTCGAAGTCGCCAGTATGCCGGGGGAGGCGCAGGCCACGGCCGGGCGGGTCGCGGACACCCCTTGGGCGGCGAGCTCGGCTATCTCGGCTAAAGTCCGGTGCGTCAGAGTGATCGGGCGAGGAGGCATCGCGGAGTGGGCGTTCCAGAGCGCACCCGGGGCAAACGACGGGGCAAGGTCGCCAAGGTTGCCGCGCTCGCCGGGCTTGTCGCCATCTTGGCGACCGGGTGTTCCGGCGAAGAGGTACTGCGGTTCGGGTGGCCGGAAGGCGTCACGCCTGAGGCCGACCGCATGCGCACCCTGTGGACGTGGTCCGTCATCGCGGCTCTCGCCGTCGGTGTGATCGTGTGGGGCCTGATCTTCTGGACCGTGGCCTTCCACCGGAAGAAGAAGGGCACCGTCGAGGCGCTGCCCCGGCAGTTCCAGTACAACGTGCCGCTCGAGCTGTTCTGCGTCGTCGTGCCCGTGGTCATGGTCTGCGTGCTGTTCTTCTTCACCGCCACCACCGAGAGCAAGGTGCTGGCGAAAGAGCCGGACCCCGACGTGACCGTCGACGTCATCGCGTTCCAGTGGAACTGGGAGTTCGCCTACCCGGAGGAGCCCGAGACCCAGAACGGCCAGCGCATTTCCACGGTCGGCAGCTCGACCGAGATCCCGCTGCTGGTGCTGCCGACGGACCGGACGATCCAGTACAACCTGCGGTCGACCGACGTCATCCACTCCTTCTGGGTTCCCGAGTTCAACTTCAAGCGGGACGTCATGCCGTACCCGGAGAAGAACAACCAGGACAACGTCTTCCAGAACACCATCGACCGAGAGGGTGCCTTCGTCGGCCGCTGCGCCGAGCTGTGCGGCACCTACCACGCGATGATGAACTTCGAGGTGCGGGCGCTGTCGCCGGACAAGTACGACCGCTACATCGAGCTGCGTACTCAGGTCAACGAGGAGTCCGGCCAGCCGAACACCGCTGCGGAGGCGCTCGCCGTCCTGCAGAGTGAGGGTTGCGGCGAGGTGTGCAGCCCGACCGCGACCACGACCAAGCCGTTCTCCACCGACCGCACGCTGCGGACCGCCACCGGCTGAGCCCGCGAGACGGCAGCAACTCCCGCGAAGTAGTCCCAGCGAACCAGTAAGGACACGGCAATGAAGGTCGAAGCCCGGATTTTCGACATCGTCACGGTCTTCGCTTTCCTCGTAGCGATCGTCTACGCGGTGATGACCGGCTACATGACCAACGACGGCGTGGAGCCGATCGGCACGGTCGCGCTGATCCTCACCGGCGCGCTGGCATTGCTCGTGGGCAGCTACTTCCGTTTCGTGTCGCGGCGCATCGAGCCGAGGCCCGAGGACCGCGAGGAGGCCGAGATCGCCGACGGCGCCGGTGAGCTGGGCTTCTTCAGCCCCGGCAGCTACTGGCCCGTGGCGCTCGCCGCCTGTGCGGCGCTCGGCGGTGTGGCGCTCGCGTTCTTCCAGATCTGGCTGCTGGTCCTGGCGATCATCGCCCTGCTGATCGCCGTCGGCGGCCTGGTCTTCGAGTACCACACCGGCCCGAGCCACCACTGAGGCTCCTCCCGCATTACTGCAGTGAAGGCCACCATGCCTGCGTTGAACGCAGGCATGGTGGCCTTCACTGCGCTTGCCTGTGGATTCAACGCTTCCTGGTGGGTGCCATCGCTGCCACCAGTACGGCCAGCATTCCGGCGCCCTCGGTGACGCTCACGCGGTGGTCGTAGGCGAGCACGTCCACGACCACGGCCACCACGGGGTAGACGTAGGACAGCAGGGCCACGGTCGTGGTCGGCAGCTTGCCGATGCTGCTGTACATCAGCACGTACATCACCGCCGTGTGCACGGCGCCGAGCAGCGCGAGCCACAGCAGGCCCCTCGGATCGGCCGGCAGGGGGGTGAACGCCAGTGCCGGGGCCAGCAGCACCGTGCCGACGCCCAGCTGGATCGCGGCGAGCAGGTGCGGCCGCACGTGGCTGAGCTGCTTGGCGATCAGCGACGCTCCGGCGTAGAGCACCGCGGCGCCCAGCGCGAGCGCGACCCCGCCCGCGTTCACCGGCCGCCCGTCCGTGCCCTGTGCGCCGAGTGAGATCAACACCACACCGCCGAACGCGACGGCGGCCCTCGCGAGGTGGCTGCGGGTGACCTTCTCGCGCAGCAGCACCGCAGCCAGCCCCACCAGCAGCAGTGGCTGGGTGTGGTAGACGACCGTGCTGACCGAGATCGACGACAGCGCGTACGAGGCGAACAGCAGCACCCAGTTGCCCACCAGCAGCACGCCGCCGAGCGCTGCCAGACCGAGGTCCCTTCTGCTCAACGCCGCGGGGCGCAGCCAGCCTCGTGCGGCGCACCAGATCGCGAGCAGCACGCCGCCGACGAGGCAGCGCGCGAAGGCCACCGCGGGCGCCTGCGCGCCGCTCTCCAGCACGACCGCGCCGATCGTGCCGGACAGGGCCATGGCCGTTGTCCACCGAAGCAGGGCCGCCCGGTCCAGGGCTTCCGTCGCGGGGGCGGGGGTTGTCGTCGTTGTCATGCCCCCAGCCTCGACCGGCGGCGACGTCACGACGAGTGGCAGAGATGACATGGACCGCAAAACTTGTGACACTGCCTGGATGGGTGTGGAGAAGGTCGCGGTGGTGGTCGCCGGCGAGGTGTCGCCCTTCGAGCTCGGCGTGGCGTGTGAGGTGTTCGGCACCGACCGCTCGGCGTCGGGCATGCCGGGTTGGGACTTCGCGGTCTGCTCGCCTGGTGGCGAACCCGTGCGCAGCTGGTCGGGCTTCGAGCTCGGCGCGCTGTCTCCGCTGGAGCGCGCGGCCGACGCCGACCTGCTGGTGGTGCCCACGTGCGCGCCCCGCACGAGCCCGCCGCCGGACGCCGTGCTCGACGTCCTGCGCGCCGCACCCGAGCGGGGCGCCTGGGTGGCCGGGTTCTGCGCGGGCGTGTTCGCACTGGGCTACGCGGGCCTGCTCGACGACCGGGACTGCACCGTCCACTGGGTCTACGAGCGCGAGTTCACTGAGAGATTCCCCACGGCCAAGATCGACGCGACCGCGCTGTACGCCGAGGACCGGGGCGTGTTCACCAGCGCGGGCACCGTGGCGGCGGTGGACCTGTGCCTGCACCTCGTGCGCAAGGTGCGCGGGCTGGCCGCGGCGACCGCGCTGGCCCGCCGGATGGTCGCCTCGCCGCACCGCCCCGGCGGGCAGGCCCAGTTCGTCGAGGCGCCCGTGCCCGAGGCCAAGGCCTCCGACGACGCGGTGCTCGCCGAGGTGCTCGAATGGATCGAACGCAGGCTGGACCAGCCGGTGACGGTCGCCGAACTGGCCAGGCGCACCGGGCTCGGCCAGCGGTCGTTCCTGCGCCGGTTCGCCGCCGCGACCGGCACCACGCCGCATCGCTGGCTCACCGAGCGCAGGCTCGACCGGGCACAGGGACTGCTGGAGAACGGTGGGCTCTCGGTCGAGGAGATCGCCGTCGCCTGTGGCTACGCCTCGGCGGCGGCGCTGCGGCACCAGTTCACGCGCCTGCGGGGCACGTCGCCGAGCGTCTATCGCAGGGCGTTCAGGGCGCCTTCGACAACTCCACCCAGCGCGTGAGCAGGTTCGCCGCGGCGCCGGAGTCGATCGTCTCCGCGGCCCGGCCGAGGCCGGCCTTCAGATCGGCCGTCAGATCGCCGGATAGGCCCGCGAAAGCGGCGAGGGCGCCGGCCGCGTTGAGCAGCACCGCGTCCCGCACCGGGCCCTGCTTTCCGCCGACCAGCTCGCGTACGACCTCGGCGTTCACGGCCGCATCCCCGCCGCGCAGGTCCTCGGCCGTCGCCTTCGCGATCCCGAGCACGGCCGGGTCGATCGACTCCTGGCGGACGGCGCCCCCCGAGACCACCCACGCCGTGCTCGTGGTCGTGGTGGTGATCTCATCGAGACCATCGTCACCCCGCACCACCAGCACGCTGGCGCCCCGCCGGGCGAACACCTCGGCCAGCACGGGCGCCTTGTCCGCGTAGGCGCAGCCGATGAGCGCGGACGAGGGCTGAGCCGGGTTGGTCAGCGGTCCGAGCAGGTTGAAGATCGTCGGCACGCCCAGCTCCCTGCGCGGCCCGCCCGTGTGGCGGAACGCGGGGTGGAACGCGGGCGCGAAGCAGAACCCGATGCCGAGCGACTCGACCGAGCGCCGGACATCCCCCGGCGTGGACTCGATGCGCACGCCGAGCGCCTCCAGCACGTCGGCGGCCCCGGACTTCGAGGAGGCCGCGCGGTTGCCGTGCTTGACCACCGGCGCGCCGGCGGCCGCGACCACCAGCGAGGTCATGGTGGAGATGTTCACCGAGCCGGAGCGGTCACCGCCGGTGCCGACGATGTCCACCGCCCGGTCGGCCAGCTCGACGCGGTGGGCGTAGGACAGCATCGCGCGCGCCATGCCCGAGATCTCGGCGGCCGTCTCGCCCTTGGCGCGCAGCGCGACGGCGAAGCCGCCGATCTGCGCCGGAGTGGCGGCGCCGGACATGATCTGGTCCATGGCCCACTCGGTGTCGGCCTCGGAGAGGTCCGTCCCGTCGATGAGCCTGCCCAGCACGGAGGGCCAGGTGTGCGTCTCGCCCATGCGGATCAGCCGCGTACGACGGGAACCCGTCGCGAACGCAGCACGTCGGCGACGGTCTCGGCAGCGGTCAGCGGGTCGAGCGGATGCACGAGCACGGCGTCCGCCTGCGACCAGGTGGCGAGCCATCGGTCGTCCTTGCGCCGGACCGCGACCACGATGGGCGGGCAGTCGTCGATCTCGTTCTTGAGCTGGCGGGTCAGGCCGATGCCGCCGGTCGGCTGCGCCTCGCCGTCCAGGATGGCGAGGTCGATCTCGCCCGAGTCCATCTCGGTGAGCACGTCGGCGACGCCTGAGGCCTCCACGTAGCGGACCTTGGCGAGATCGGTGGCGGGCCTGCGGCCCACGGCGTTGATGATCGACTCCCGTACCTCGGGCCGGTGGCTGAAAACCAGGATCCTCAGTGGCTGCGCTGCCTGCTCGGCCATGGTCACGTCCTCCGCGCCTCGATGGTGGATCGGCCCTGATGCTATCGGTCCGGGCCCGTGTCAACCCAGAGGGCCGGAGAGTGTTCCACGACTCTCCGTAGGACCCGCTCTGCGGCGCCGGGCCACGGGGAGACATAATGCGACTCGTGACAACGGCAGCTCCCACCATCAGCCAGCGGGTGCACTCGCTGAACAGGCCGAACATGGTCAGCGTCGGCACCATCGTTTGGCTGTCCAGCGAGCTCATGTTCTTCGCTGGGCTGTTCGCGATGTTCTTCACGGTCAAGGCCCAGAACGACACAGGGCACTGGCCGCCACTCAATCCGGAGACCGGCGAGCCGATCCATCTGGACATCCCGTACGCGCTGCCGTTCACGATCATCCTCGTGGCGTCGTCGTTCACCTGCCAGCTCGGCGTGTTCGCCGCGGAGCGGGGTGACGTCTTCGGCCTGCGCCGCTGGTACCTGATCACGCTGATCATGGGCACGGTGTTCGTGGCAGGCCAGGCCGGTGAGTACGTCACGCTGATCAGCGAGGGCGTGACCATCCCGTCCGGCGCCTACGGCACCGTCTTCTACATGACCACCGGGTTCCACGGACTCCACGTCATCGGCGGTCTGATCGCGTTCGTCTACCTCCTGATCCGGACCCGGCTGAGCAAGTTCACGCCGGCGCAGGCGACCTCGGCGATCGTCGTCTCGTACTACTGGCACTTCGTCGACATCGTGTGGATCGGCCTGTTCGCGGTGATCTACATCATCCCCTGACCACCAGCACAATCGGCCGAACTGACAGCAAGGGTTGCCGCAGAAGATGACCACCAGCAAAGACTCCGCCACCGCCCCGAGGCGGCGTGCGGGGCGCCGCACGAAGTTCCGTCGGCGGATGGCCGGCCTGCTCGCGCTCGGTATCGCGCTGATCGGGGCGGGCGCCCTCTACGCCGTGTTCGCCCCGCAGCCGCAGACGGCGCAGGCGCAGGTCGACCCCGCGCTGCTGCGCAAGGGCGAGCAGATCTACAACAACACCTGCATCTCGTGCCACGGCGCGAACCTCGAGGGTGTCGAGGACAAGGGCCCGAGCCTCATCGGCATCGGCGACGCGGCCGTGTACTTCCAGACGTCCACCGGCCGGATGCCGATGGTCCGTCAGGAGGCGCAGGCCGCCCGCAAGCCCGCCAAGCTGACGCCGGAGGAGATCGACGCGCTCGGCGCCTACATCCAGGCGCACGGCGGCGGCCCCGAGCGGCCCGCGGAGACCGGCGAGGCCCTGCGCGGTTCCGATCCGGCTCGCGGTGGCGAGCTGTTCCGGCTCAACTGCGCGTCCTGCCACAACTTCACCGGCCAGGGCGGCGCGCTCTCGTCAGGCAAGTACGCACCGGAGCTCGCGCCAGCCAACGAGGACCAGATCTACACCGCGATGCTCACCGGTCCGCAGAACATGCCGAAGTTCTCCGACCGGCAGCTGTCGCCGGAGGAGAAGCAGGACATCGTCGCCTACGTCAAGTCGGTCAACGAGGGCAACAGCCCCGGCGGTAACGGCCTGGGCGGTTTCGGACCGGCTTCGGAAGGTGTCATCGCATGGGTCGTGGGCATTGGCGCGCTGATCGGCGCGACCCTGTGGATCGGATCGAGGGCATAGAAGCATGAGTAGCGGCAACGGGCCAGAACCCCGTCCCACCGACGAAGAGCTCTCGGCGATGAGCCGGGAGGAGCTCCTTCGCCTGGGCGGCAAGCTGGACGGCGTCGAGATCGTCAACTACCCGGACCCCTGGCCGGTCAAGGGCACCAAGGCGGAGAAGCGCGCCGAGCGCGCCGTCGCACTGTGGTTCCTGATCTCGGCGCTCGCGGGTGCGGGGTTCTTCGCGGCCCTCATCTGGTGGCCGTGGGAGTTCCAGCCGCCCGCGAACCAGGACGGGTACTTCTGGTACAGCCTGTACACCCCGGTGCTCGGCATCACGCTGGGCGTTTCGGTGCTCGCGCTCGCGATCGGCGTGCTGCTCTACAGCAAGAAGTTCATCCCCGCCGAGCTCGCCGTGCAGCAGCGCAGCGACAACATGGGCGAGGGCTCCGCCGAGATCGACCGCAAGACCTTCGTCGCCCACCTCTCGGACGCGGGGGACCGCAGCACCATCGCGCGGCGCTCGCTCATCAAGCGCAGCGCCGGCCTCGGCGCCGGTGTGCTGGGCCTCGGCACCGTGGCGCTGCCGCTCGCCGGGTTCGTCGAGAACCCGTGGAAGGACGCGAACGGCAAGGACTCGCTGGCCCACACCGGCTGGAAGCCCTCCTTCCCCGGCGAGGTCGTCTACCTGCGCCGCCACACCGGCGACTTCGGCGAGGTCTCCCTGGTGCGCCCGGAGGACCTCGACGCGGGCGCCATCGAGACGGTGTACCCGTTCCGGGAGTCCGAGCGGGACGACCACGACGCGCTCGTCCACGCGCTCAAGCGCGCGGACAACCCCGTGATGCTGATCCGCCTGCGCCCCGACGACGCCGCGAGGGTCGTCAAGCGCAAGGGCCAGGAGGACTTCAACTACGGCGACTACTACGCCTACACCAAGATCTGCAGCCACGTCGGATGCCCGACCTCGCTGTACGAGCAGCGGACCAACCGGATCCTCTGCCCGTGCCACCAGTCGCAGTTCGACGCACTGCAGTACGCCAAGCCCGTCTTCGGTCCGGCTACTCGCGCTCTGGCGCAACTGCCCATCACGGTGCACAGTGATGGGTACCTGATCGCGCGGCACGACTTCATCGAGCCGATCGGACCTGGTTACTGGGAGCGGAAGTCATGAGCTCACTCACCACGCCGACCAAGGGCTCCAGCGCTCTCCAGCGGCACGCCGCGGCCGCCGGCGACAACGCCGACCGGCGTTACGTGGCGGCCAAGGGCCTCCGGCACCAGATGAACAAGGTCTTCCCGACGCACTGGTCGTTCCTGCTCGGGGAGATCGCGCTCTACAGCTTCATCGTCCTGATCCTCTCCGGGGTGTACCTGACGCTGTTCTTCGACCCCTCGATGGAGGAGGTCGTCTATAACGGGCCGTACCAGAACCTGCAGGGCATCGAGATGTCCCGGGCGTTCGAGAGCACGCTCGAGATCTCGTTCGAGGTCAGGGGCGGCCTGTTCATCCGGCAGGTGCACCACTGGGCGGCGCTGATCTTCGTCGCGGCGATGATGGTGCACATGTTCCGGGTGTTCTTCACCGGAGCGTTCCGCCGTCCGCGCGAGGCCAACTGGGTCATCGGCGCGCTGCTGCTCATCCTGGGCATGTTCGAGGGCTTCTTCGGCTACTCGCTCCCGGACGACCTGCTCTCCGGTACCGGTATCCGCGCGACCCTCTCCGGCATCGTGCTCTCGGTTCCCGTCGCGGGGACATGGCTGCACTGGGCGTTGTTCGGCGGGGAGTTCCCCGGCACGGTGATCGTGCCGCGCATGTACGCGCTGCATATTCTGATCATCCCGGGCATCATGCTCGCACTGGTGGCGGTGCACCTCGCGCTGGTCTGGTACCAGAAGCACACGCAGTTCCCCGGTGTCCGCCGCAAGGAGACCAACGTCGTCGGCGTGCGCATCATGCCGGTGTTCGCCGTCAAGGCCGGTGCGTTCTTCGCGGTGGTCACGGGCTTCACCGCGCTCATGTCGGGTCTGTTCCAGATCAACGCCGTGTGGAACCTGGGGCCGTACAACCCGTCACAGGTGTCGGCGGGTTCACAACCCGACTGGTATCTCGCCTGGGCGGACGGCATCCTACGTATCTGGCCAGCGTGGGAGCTCTACATCGGCAACTACACGGTCCCGCCGGTGTTCTTCGCCGGTGCGATCGGTATGGGCATCCTGTTCACGGTGCTGATCGCGTACCCGTTCATCGAACGGAAGCTGTCCAAGGACACCGGTCACCACAACCTGCTGCAGCGTCCGCGTGACGCACCGGTGAGGACCAGCCTCGGCGTCATGGCGATCACGTTCTTCATGGTGCTCGAGATGTCCGGCTTCAACGACATCATCGCGTACACGTTCGACATCTCGCTGAACGCGACGACGTGGGCAGGCCGGATCGGGGTGCTGATCGCACCGCCGCTGGCGTACTACATCACCTACCGGATCTGTCTCGGCCTGCAGCGGTCCGACCGCGAGGTGCTGGAACACGGTGTGGAGACCGGCATCATCAAGCGGCTCCCGCACGGTGAGTTCATCGAGATCCACCAGCCGCTCGGCCCGGTGGACGACCACGGTCACCCGGTGGAGCTGGAGTACCAGGGCGCGCCGGTGCCGAAGAAGATGAACAAGCTCGGCACCGCGGGTCAGCCGGTCGCGGGCGGCTGGCTCTCGCCGGACCCGGCGGAGGAGACCGCGGCCCTCGAGGCCGCAAGGGCCCACGGGAACGGCCAGACCAGCGACCGCGAGCTGGAGGCCCCGCAGCCCGAAGAGGCCGGCGCGGGCACCCGCGAGCACTAGGTTCGCCAACAGCCCCCAAGGCCACCTTTGTTGCGCTCAACGCAACAAAGGTGGCCTTGGGGGCTTTTTCGCGGGCTCGGGTCAGTCGGCTTCGATGCCGATGTCGAAGGCCGACTCGGTGTCGGCGCGCGAGTACGAGCGGAAGGCGATGTGGGTGTCGGTGTCGAGCACCCCGGAGACCTTGCTGATCTTGGTGGGGATCAGGTCGGCGAGGCCCTCGTGGGTGGGCACGCGGACGATGGCGATGAGGTCGACGTCGCCCGCGCACGAGTACACCTCCGCCACCCCCTCGATGTCCGCGATCGCCTGTGCGGTCTCGGGGATGCTGTCCGCGGCGGCGTGAATCAGGACGATCGCGGTGATCAACGGTGGCCTCCTCGCAAGGGCATGGGCTTCTCCGCCGTGATCGTAGCCCTGAGCGCGGTTCAGGACCTGGAGCGGCGCCGCAACGTCAGCGCGAGGGCCACGACGGTCGCGGCCAGGTACACCGCGGCGAGGACCGGGTGAACGCCGTCCAGGGAGAAGAGGACGTAACCCTCGCCGATGCCTGCCAGCGTGCCGACCACGACGAGCGTGACCAGAGCCCACCGGCTGCCGAGCCGGAACTGCCAGAGCACGCTGCACCACGTGGGCAGCAGGCAGAGGCACAGCGCGGTCGGCAGGGTGTCGTCGGCGTCAAGGGCGGCCCAGTCGGGCCACGTCAGGCCGCCGCTCGGCAGCAAGGCGGAGAACGCGACGAGCAGCTGGCCCGCCGCGGCCGCGATCGCCACGCCCCAGGCGACCACCGCCGAGCGCGAGGCCGCGGGGGCGGTACGCGGTGCCGCGCTGGCGAAGTGGGCGCTCGCTGAATCTGAGTACGACAGCACCGCGGCCGCAACGAGGAAGACGGCTCGCAGCGCCCCGGCCCAGACGAGGACCGTCAGCAGCGGATCGCCCTCGGGCAGCGAGCTCAGCACGATCACGTCGAACACCGTGCTCAGTACGAAGAACCCGGCGAGTCCGCTGAGCGCCGCCCTGGCGAGCGGCCTTCCTGCGGCGAACCGCAGCAGCGCCCACACCACGAGTGCCAGCAGGATGAGGCTCCCCACCGGGTTCGAGTCGTCCTCGGGCGCACCGAGCCGGCTCAGCAGCACTACCGGCAACGTCAGGACCAGTCCGGTGACCCACAGCCAGAACGCCACGCGGACCGAACGGGGCTCGCTCACCGGACCCGCCTGCGGCTGCTGTGTCGTCGTCATGCCGGACAGCGTGGCCCCGGACGCCGACGGTGCTGCCGGCGTTGACCGGTTGCTGTCAACGCTCAGCCCACGTGCTCCAGCGCGTTGGCCGTGGCGGCGCGGTCGAGCCAGGGGCGCCAGCCACCGGCTCCGTGCGCGGGCTCGGCCCATGGTGTCGCCGTGCGCACCAGCCGAACCCCTGGCCGGGTGAGCCAGCGCAGCAGCACGCCCGCCTCCTCGGCCGCGGCGCCGCGGAGCGGTCCCGGCCCCGGCAGCACCGTCTCCGCCGATGCCACGAGCGCCTCGACCACGGGCATCGGCGGCACGCCCCGGCGCGCGACACCGGCCGAGGCGAGCCGCCCGTGCCGCAGCACCGCGAACTCCCAGCCGCCCGAGCCGTCCGGAGCCGCGCCGACCAGCTCGGGGATCGCCGCGAGCGCCGCGAGCCGGTGGCGTCGCTCGACGCCGCGCAGCAGGGTGACCAGCTCGTCGCGCCTGCGCGCAGCCTGCTCGAAGTGCTCGGCCTCGGCGAGCGCGTCGACGTGCTCGCGGGCCGCGTGCAGCGCCGTGTTGTCCGTGCCCTCCACGAGGTCGGTCACGAGCCGCACCGACGGCGCGTACTCGGCGACACTCTGCCTGCCCGCGCACGGAGCCCCGCAGCGGCCCAGTTCGGCCAGCACACACGGCTTGGCGCTCGCCCCGGTCGCGGGGATCCGCTGGGTGCACGTCCGCAGGCGCGTGGCGCTCGCGAGCGCGTCGGCGGCGACCTTCGCGCGCGCCTGCGAGCTGAACGGGCCGAGCGCGCCGTCCCGCACCTGCCGGACCACCGACAACCGGGGGAACGCCTCGTCGGTGAGCACCACCCACCAGGCGTTGCGCGGGTTCTTCGACCTCCGGTTGTAGGCGGGGCGGTGGGCGCCGAGCAGGCGCAGCTCCCGGACCTGCGCCTCCAGCGCGTGTGAGCACTCGATGCCCTCCACACGCTCGGCGAGCCCGACCATCTCCCTGATCCGCCCCCTGCTGTCGGAGCCGGTGAAGTACTGCCGCACGCGGCGGCGCAGGTTGCCCGCGGTGCCGACGTACAGCACCTCGTCGCTGGGACCGCGGAAGAGGTACACCCCGGGTCGTTCGGGCAGATGTGCGGCCATGCCCCGCTTGCGGCGCTGCGCGGGAGTGACGTCCGGCAGGTAGTCGAGCAGTTCCTCCAGCGAGTGCACGCCGACCGAGCCGACCCGCTCCAGGAGCGCGTGCAGCACGTCGACCGTCGCCCGCGCGTCGTCGAGCGCGCGGTGGGTCGGTTTGGTCCGCGCGCCCACCAGCGTCGCGAGCGCGGCGAGCCGGTAGCTGCGCGTGTCCTGTGGGGAGAGGACCCTGCGCGCGAGCTTCAGCGTGCACACCACCGGCGGGCGCGGCCACGCGTAGCCGTGCCCCTGGCACGCCGCCTTCAGGAACCCGACGTCGAATCCCGAGTTGTGGGCCACGAGCACGGAGCCGGAGGCGAACTCGAGGAAGGCGGGCAGCACGCGTTCGATGCGCGGCGCCGCCTGCACCATCGCCGTGGTGATGCCGGTGAGCGCGACGATCTGCGGCGGGATGGGCGCCCTGGGGTCGACGAGCGTGGCGAACTCGCCGAGCACCTCGCCGCCGCGCACCTTGACGGCCCCGATCTCGGTGATCCCCTCCGGGCCCGGCGGCGCGCCCGTGGTCTCGAGGTCGACGACGACGAACGTGGTGTCTCGCAGGGGAGTTCCGAGCTCGTCGAACGTCAGCTGCATGATCGGCACCCTAGGAAGGACCACCGACAATCTTTCGTCTCCGGTTCACCGTCCCGTCGCCGGGCGTGCGCCCGCGCCCGCGAGGATCGCCCCGACTGACGCGTGGAGGCGAGAATGCGATTGCTGCGGGCATTGCGGCGGGCACTGACGATCGTGCTGGTGACGGGCATGCTGCTGGGGATGGTGAACGGCGCCGCCTCGGCGGGCGGGCAAGGGGCGCGGGTGCTCACCGTGCTCTCGTTCAACATCCACCACGCGCAGGGCACCGACGACGTGCTCGACCTCGAGCGCATCGCGCGGGTGATCAAGAACAGCCGGGCCGACGTCGTGGGCCTGCAGGAGGTCGACCGGCACTACTCGGAGCGCAGCGAGTGGGCAGACCAGGCGGGCGAGCTCGCGGAGCTGCTCGGGTACCACGTGGTCTTCGGTGCCAACATCGACCGTGACCCGCCCGCGGCGGGCCGGCCCCGGATCCAGTACGGCACGGCGATCCTGTCCCGGTACCCGATCACGGACTGGGAGAACACGTACCTCTCGCGCTCGCCGAACCAGGAGCAGCGCGGACTGCTGCACGCGGAGCTGGACGTCCGTGGGGTGCCCGTGCACGTGTACAACACCCACCTCGCCGCGAGTTCGCAGACCGACCGCGCCGCGCAGACCCGCGAGATCGTGGAACTGGCGGGCGGCACGCCGCGTTCGGTGCTGGTGGGCGACCTCAACGCGCTGCCCGGATCGCCGGAGATCCGCACGCTCGACGCTGCGTTCACCGACGCGTGGACGGTGTCCGGGCGCGGCGACGGCGCGACCTACCCTGCCGAGGACCCCGACCGGCGCATCGACTACGTCTACACCGGGGCCGACGTGCGGCCGGTGTGGACGAAGGTGCTGGCCACGGAGCCCGCGGCCTCGGACCACCTGCCGGTGGCGGCTCGCCTGGTGATCCCATAGGGCGCGGTCCGGCGGTCCGGAAATTAAGCTTGATGGATGCTGCCGTCGTCCGCGCACTCCGAACGGCCCGAGGGGGACCTCCCCGGGCCGGCCGCCGGCGTGCCCGGCGAGGCCCCCGTCAGCACTGACGACGAGGGCGAGGAGCTCGACTGGCTCGGCCTGCCCGAGGCCATCCGCGAGCGCATCGCCGAGCTCGCGGCCTCGGCGCTCGGCAGGCTGCCCGCCGACGACGTCCCTCGGCAGCTGCGGCCGGTCGCGCGGTTCGCCCCGGCCAAGCGGGCCAGGGTCGGTGGCACCGCGCTCCTGACCGGCCTGCGCGACTCGAGCCGGTTCCGCACCGCCGTGCTGGAGTGGCTGCGCGAGCACCGCTATGACGCGCTCGATCCGAACGCGGAGGACTCCGTCGCCGCCGCGGCGGCCGCCGTGCTGCTCGGCACGTCCAGTGCGACCTCGCGTATCCGCCTGGTCGCCAAGAACGCCGAGGAGACCGCGTTGCGGGCCGAACGCGACGCGGCACTGGCCAGGGCACGGCGCCTGGAGGCCGAGCTGGAGCGGGTGCGCGGCGAGCTGGAGCAGGCCCGCGCCGCGACCGAGGAGGCGAGGGGCGAGCGAGAGGCCGAGCTGGAGAAGCTGCGCGGCAGGCTCCGTGAACAGGGCGTGGCGCTGCGGCAGGCCAAGGACGCCGCCGAGCTGGCGAGAGCCGAGGCCGAGCGGGCGGGCTCCGGCCGCAGCGCCGAGATCGAGAGCCTCACGGCCCAGCTGGAACGGGAACGGCAGCGCGTCGCGACGGAGCGGGCGCGGGCGGAACGGGCGCTCGCCGAGGCAGAAACCGCGCGGCAGTCGGCGCGCGAGGCGAGGGACGCCGACGAGGTGCGCCTTTCGCTGCTGCTCGACACGCTCGGCGGCGCCGTCGACGGCCTGCGCCGTGAGCTGTCCGTCGGTGAGACCCGCCGCAGGCCGGCCGACACCGTGCGCGGAGCCGGCAGCGGGCGGCGCGACGGCGACCGCGTGCACGACCCCGTGATCCTCGACCGCCTGCTGAGCCTGCCCAAGGTCCACGTGATCGTGGACGGCTACAACGTCACCAAGACCGGCTACCCCGATCTGACACTGGCCGAGCAGCGCAACCGCCTGATCGGCCAGCTCTCCGCGCTGGCGGCCCGCACCGGCGCCGAGCTGACGGTGGTGTTCGACGGCGCCGGGGTGACCTCGATCCCCGCCACCACACCGCGTGGCGTGCGGGTGTTGTTCTCCGATCCCGGCGTGCTCGCCGACGACGTGATCCGCTCGCTCGTCTCCACCGAGCCGAGTGGCAGGCCGATGATTGTCGTGACGTCCGACCAGGCCGTCGTCACGTCGGTGCGCGGGGACGGCGCCCACGCCGTCCCCTCTGCGGTCTTCCTCACCCGGCTCGGCCGCGTCTAGCTCAGCCTCGCGCACGGGCGCGTGACGATCTTGTGCACGGATCGTTGTCACTGCTGAGTCGGTGCGTGCGGAGGTCGCGGAAATGCGGGTGGGTGGGCTGCTGGTCACGATGGTGCTGGCCGGGTCGATGCTGCTCCCGGTACCGGCGGCGGCGCAGGAACCGCCACACCCGCCGACCGATCCCGGTGACCTGCGGGTCGAGGCCGGGATCGCGCCGGGCTCCCCGGTGCCCGACCCGAGGCCGGGGGAGGCCTTCGCCGATCCGGTGGTGGCCGACCTGCAGCGTGCCGCGAGCCAGGTGCAGCGCGAGCTCGGGCAGCTCTCCGGCCAGATCCAGGGTGCACAGCAGAAGGTCGACCAGGCGGCCTCGAGGCTCGCGACGGCCAGGGCGCAACGCGAGCGGGCCGAGGCGGCGCTGGCCGCGCAGCAGCAGGAGATCGACCAGTTCTCGCGCTCGGTGTTCACGGCGATGGGCAGGGCCGACGAGTTCCGGCTGCTCGTGACCGCGGCCAGCCCCGAGGAGCTGCTCGGCGGCACGTCACTGCTGAACCGGCTGAGGGTCGAGCAGGATCAGCGGCTGGTCGGCGCGCTCACGCGGCAGCGTGAGGCCGTCGCCGCCGAGCGGGCCGCCGAGGCCGACGAACGGGCCGCCGCCGAGAGCGTGGCGGAGCTGGAGCGCCGCAGCGGCGACGCGACCAACCGTGCCGACGCCGTCTCGGCCGAGCTGCGTGACCCGATCGACGCGGCGAACGCGGCCGTCGTCGCGCAGCAGCGGGCGCAGCAGCAGCGCAACAGCGAGACCGCGGCGAGCTGGCGCGCCTACCTCGGCAGGCTCGACGCCGCGGGCATCGAGCCGCCACCCGCCGCGACGCTGCGTGACCCGGCGCTGCTGCCGGCCGGGCTGCGGGCGTTGCCGGGCAAGGACGGCAAGCCGCAGGCCGGGGTCGCTCAGATCGGCGTGAACGGCCAGCGGCTGCTCGTCCTGCCCCGGGAGACGATCAACGCCGTTTCGGCCGCCGTGGAGGCACTGGGCAGGCCGTACGTGCCGAGGGAGGGCGGCGAGGGTCCGGTGGCCTACTCGTGCGACGGGCTGGTGCGCTCCGTCTTCACGAAGGCGGGCCTCGCGCTTCCGCCCGCGGCCGCCGAGCAGTTCGCCAGGGGACGGCCGGTGCCCGCCGCCGACGCGCAGCCCGGCGACCTCGTCTTCGTCGGTCCCGCGCGCTACGGCGTGCAGTCGGTGGGCATCGTGCTCGACGAGCGGACCATGCTCGTCGCCGACGCGCGCCTCGCCGGTGTCGTCGTGGCCGACCGGCCGGCCGGAGAAAGCCTGCTGGGCGTGGTGCGGCCCGCGCTCGGGCAGCGCTCGGCCGGGGCCGTCCCCCAACGCGCGGACGGTGAGCTGACCTGGCGCTGCGGTGGCGTGGAGCTGCCGCCGAGGCGGACCGGCGCCGCCGGAGCCGACGAGGCCGCGGGCGCGTGGGGCGGCTACCCCAACGGGCTCATCCCCGGTGCGGCGATGTGTCCCATCGGCGTGGGCTCGCACGTGCTGCGCTGCGACGCCGCGCAGTCGTTCCAGGCGATGTCGCGGGCGTACGCGGCCACGTTCGGCGAGACACTGTGCCTCACCGACTCCTACCGGACGTTCTCCGCGCAGGTGGATCTGTACCGCCGCAAACCGTCGCTCGCGGCCGTTCCCGGGACGAGCAACCACGGCTGGGGCCTCGCTGTCGACCTGTGTGGCGGCGCCGAGTCGTTCGGCACGCCGCAGTACGGCTGGCTCGCGGTGAACGCCCGCGCGTTCGGCTGGGTCAACCCGGGCTGGGCGCGGCAGGGCGGCGGCCGGGAGGAGCCGTGGCACTGGGAGTTCGTCGGCACGCCGTAGCGTGCGGTCCGGAAATTGTCGGTGGTGGTCCCTACCTTCAGCGGCATGGACTACTTCGACGAGAACACGCTGGTCATCGACTGTGACCGTTGCCAGGTCCGTGGGGACGCCTGCTCCGACTGCGTGGTGAGCGTGCTGCTGGGCGCGCCGCCGTCGGTCGAGTGGGACACCGAGGAACAGCGCGCGGTGGACGCGCTCGCGGAGGCCGGGATGGTGCCCCGCCTGCGGCTCGTGCCCGAGGGACCGAGGGGTCACAAGCGACACCGCCGGGCGGGCTGATTACTGGCGCAAACCCGATGCGCTGAGCGGTCCATCCGATCAGGTGAACGGTCGAGGCGAATACAGCGGCGCGTTTGTTGCATCTGTCACACCGAGCGACTAAGCGCTGGTCCGATGGGGGCTGGGCCTCCGGTTGGCGATTTTCGGTACCTCGCCGGTGGACGCGAGCACCGACCTTTCGTAACCTAGCCGAGATCTCGCGCCAGGCAGCCGTTCCACCAGGGTCGGCGACGCGAGGTCGCCGCCGAAGCAGCTTGCAGTCGGGGAAGCTGTGCCGGACCACTGCGCGACATCAGGTGAATGGCGGTACCCGCGGGTACCGCTGTGCCCGATGCGCCGGAGAACGCTGGAGCGTGACGAGGGCCCCCGACCTCACGCGGTCCAGTGCGCCCGGCAGGCGGCCGAGAGCAAAGGAGACACACGCGACGTGCAGTCGCATCCCGTGAAGCGCGTGGTCTCGGGCGCGCTGGCGGCCTCCGCCGTGATCGCGGTCGTCACCTTCACCCAGTCCCCGGCCACCGCAGCCCCAACCCCCGCCCCCCAGAATCCCCCCGTCCTGCAGCAGCCTTCGGGCTCCGACGCGCTCGACAAGTACCGTGAGCTGGCCGCACAGGCCGAGAAGCTCAACGAGGAGTACCTGTCGGCCGAGGAGGACCTCAAGGCCAAGGAAGGCGAGCTCCACCAGGCCAACAAGGAGCTGGAGAACGCCAGGCAGGCTCAGCGTCAGGCCATGGCGGACATCGACCGCTACCGGGTCGACGTCGACAAGTTCGCCGGTGTGTCCTTCACCAGTGGTGCCCAGCTGAACAAGCTGTCCGCGCTGCTGACCGGTGACTCCGCGCAGGACTTCCTCGACCGCTCCTCGGCGCTCGACATCCTCGCCACCGACAAGAACAAGGCGCTCAGCAAGCTGCAGGGTGCCGTCGACGCGGCGAGCTCGGCCGAGAAGCAGGCCGCGGACGCGCAGCGCCGGGCGCAGCAGGCCAAGGACGCCGCCGCCCGCCTCACCGCGGACCTGGAGTCCCGCAAGGAGCGTCTCGACCAGCAGGTCGAGGACCTCGCCGAGCAGGCGGGCCTGCTCAGCGACTCGGACGTGGCCGCGCAACAGGACACCGGCCCCGACGTCGGCCCGATCTCCGCGCCCGGCGCGGCCGCCCAGGCCGCGGTCGACGCCGCGATGAGCGTGCGGGGCAGCCCGTACGGCTGGGGCGACACCGGTCCGAACTCGTTCGACTGCTCGGGCCTCACGCAGTGGGCCTACTCGCAGGCGGGCATCAGCATCCCGCGCACGAGCAGCTCGCAGTCGACGTACGGCCAGGCCGTGTCGCGTGACCAGCTGCAGCCGGGCGACCTGGTGTTCTTCTACTCGCCCGTCTCGCACGTCGGGATGTACATCGGCAACGGCATGATGGTGCACGCGCCCACCGAGGGCGACGTCGTCAAGGTCTCGCCGCTGCAGGACGAGTACAGCGGAGCGCGCAGGGTCGCGTGACGGCTTCCACCGCCGGGGCGGGATAGTCTCCAGCCATGCGCCGCACGCTCTTGGTGACGAACGACTTCCCGCCCCGGCCGGGTGGAATCCAGTCCTATCTGCACGCACTGGCCACCCGGCTGCCCGCCGACGACCTGGTGGTCTACGCGCCGTCGTGGGAGCGCGGTTCCGGCTCGCACCGGGCGTTCGACGCCGAGGCTCCGTTCGAAGTCGTCCGGCATCCCACCTCTCTCATGCTGCCTACGCCGGATGTGTTGCGGCGAGCCAGGAAAACCCTCCGCGTCCGAGGCTGTGAGGCCGTGTGGTTCGGTGCGGCGGCCCCGCTCGCGCTACTCGGTAGTCCACTGAGGACAGCCGGAGCGCAGCGCGTGGTGGCCTGCACTCACGGCCACGAGGTCGGCTGGTCAATGCTTCCGGCCGCACGCCAGGCGTTGCGGCGCATCGGCGACACCGCCGACGTGGTGACCTACGTCAGCGACTACACGCGCCGCCGGTTCGCTGCGGCCTTCGGCCCGCTCGCCGGCCTCGAGCACCTGCCCTCCGGCGTCGACCCCGACCGGTTCCGGCCCGACGACGCGGCGCGCGAGGAGATTCGCAAACGTCACGACCTCGGCGACCGGCCCGTCATGGTGTGCGTGTCCCGGCTCGTGCCCCGCAAGGGGCAGGACATGCTCGTGCGCGCACTGCCCGAGCTGCGCAGGCGGGTTCCGGACGCGGCGCTGCTGCTCGTCGGCGGGGGCCCCTACCGCAAGCGGCTCACCGAGCTGGCCCGCGAGAACGGCGTCGAGCAGCACGTGGTGCTCACGGGCTCGGTGCCGTGGGAGGAGCTGCCCGCGCACTACGCGGCGGGTGACGTCTTCGCGATGCCGGCGAGGACGCGGGGCAAGGGGCTCGACGTGGAGGGCCTCGGCATCGTCTACCTGGAGGCGTCGGCGACGGGGCTGCCCGTGGTGGCGGGCAACTCGGGCGGTGCGCCGGAGACCGTGCTCGACGAGGTGACCGGGCACGTCGTTGACGGGCGCAGGCTTGATCAGCTCGTGGACACCGTCGCCCCGCTGCTCGCGGATCCGGTGCGCGCGCGGCGCATGGGCGAGGCAGGCCGCGCTTGGGTCAGCGAGCACTGGCGGTGGGACATCCTGGCGAGCCGGCTCGCGGCGATGCTCGACGGAACCCCGGTCACGCAGGCGGGCTGATCCGCATCGCCGGGTTGCGCGGATGGTCCATCCGCACCACGACGTCCGCCGTCTCGTCGGGCCGCACCTCCCGGTCGTAGCGCGTGTACGCGGGCAGTGCCCATGCCTCGTCGCGGGGCAGCGTCCGCTCGCGTGCGGCGGGGGAGAGCCACAGGTGGACGGCGAGTTCGACCGCGAGGCCCCGGCCCAGCAGCAGCTCGCCGTCGAGCAGCAGCACGGCCCCGTTCGGCAGCCGCGTGCGGCGCAGGCGGTGGGCGCGGTCGCGGTCGCGGTCCCACAGCGCGGGCAGCACCTCGCCGCTGCCGTCCGGCGCGAGCGGGTCGAGCACCTCGCGCCGCAGCGCGGAGACGTCGAGCCAGTCCTCGTAGCGGACGTCCGGGTCGTGACGGCCCCGTTCGAGCCGCAGTGACGCCGGGCGCAGGAAGTCCCACGCCGACACACGCAGCACCTCGCGGCCGAGCACGCGCAGCGGGTCGACGAGTGCGTCGGCCAGCCGAGCCGGTTCCGGGCCCGCTCCGTCGACGACGACCCTGGTCCACGGACGCGCGGGCAGGTCCGCGATGCGGTCGGTGAGCTCGTCGACGAGCCGTTCCGGCGAGATGGGCCGGTAGCTCACGGTGTCACCCCCGTGAGCACCGTGTCGACCAGCTCGCGCACGGCCGCCTTGCGCGGGCTCTCGCCCCGGCCCAGCACGCGCAGCCAGAGCGCCCCGGCGAGCAGATCCATGATCAGCTTCGGGTCGGCGTCGGCGCGCAGCTCGCCGCGTTCGACGGCGCGCTCGAACACCACCCGCTCCCTGCGCAGCCGGTCGGCGAAGAATGCGCGGGCGAACGCGGCGAGCTCGGGCCGGTGGGTCGCGGCGCCCAGCACCGCGGTGACCACGGCCCCCGTCGCCCTGCCCGTGAGCAGCCGCAGGATCTGCTCGACCAGCGCGCACAGGTCCTCGCGGAGGGTCCCGGTGTCGGGCACGTTCAGCTCGAGCAGATTCGCGTCGGTGAGCGCCGCGCCCAGCAGTGCGTCCTTCGACGGCCACCAGCGGTAGATCGTCGTCTTGTTCACGCCCGAACGGGCCGCGACGCCCTCGATGGTGAGGCCGTCGTAGCCGCGTTCGGTGAGGAGCGCGAGCGTGGCGGCGTACACGTCCTCCGCTCGGCGCGGTCCGCTGGCCGGCATCGGCCTATACTACAACGCAACGGTGCGTTGCGTTGTGAGGAGTCGTGCGATGGCAGGAAAAGACGTGGTGCCGAAGTCGGTCACGTGGGGGCTGTTCGTCGCCTGGGCGGTGCACGACGCCGAGGAGCTGGTGACGATGCCAGGCTGGGTGGGCCGGTCCCGGCAGCGACTGACCACACGGCTGCCGTGGGTGCCCGCACGGGTGTGGGACCGGCTCGACGTGTCGCGAACGCACGCCACGGTCGCGATCGGGCTCATGGGCGGGGTGCTGGCCGCCGCGTCGTTCGCCGGGGCCCGCACGGGCGGCCGCAGCGGTCTCTACCAGGCGGTGCTGACCGGCTTCGGCTGGCACTCGCTGACCCACGTCGCGCAGGCCGTCGCCACCGGTGGGTATGCGCCGGGCGTGGTGACCGCGCCGACGGTGGTGGCGCCCTTTTCGTTGTGGGCCCGGCGAAAGCTGCGTGCGGCCGGGATCGACCGCGACGGCGGCGCGTGGTCGCTCGTCCTGCTGCCCGTGGTGCTCGCCGCCGTGCACGGCGCCGCGAGCCGGATAGAGGGGCACTCGCGCGCGGGCTGAACCGTTGAACGGGTGCGGACGAACCGAAGCGGGGAGGCAGGCGTGGACTTCGGGACCAGGCTCGGTGACGACTTCGTGCAGGACCCGCACCGGATCGGGCGGCTGCTGCGGGAGGAGGGGCCGGTGCGCCAGGTGACTCTGCGCCGCGGCCTGCCCGCGTGGCTCGTCACCTCCTACGCCGAGGCCAGGTCGCTGCTCGCGGACCCGAGGCTCGCGAAGGACGCGAGCAAACGCCCGCAGCTGTTCCCGCGCGCGGCGACCGGGGATGAGCCCTCGCCGTTCTCCCGCATGATCGCGGCGCACCTGCTCAACAGCGACCCGCCCGACCACACTCGCCTGCGCAGGCTCGTCGCCAAGGCGTTCACCGGCAGGACCGTCGCGCGCCTGCGCCCGCGCATCGAGCAGATCGCCGACGAGCTGCTCGACGACCTCGCCGGCTCGGCAGAGGTGGACCTGGTGGAGTCCTATGCGTTTCCCTTGCCCATCACGGTGATCTGCGAGCTGCTCGGCGTGCCGAGCGAGGACCGGGATCGCTTCCGCGCGTGGTCGGCGACGCTGATCTCGCCTGCCGACGCGGACGAGCTCGGCCGCGCCTCCCACGAGCTGGCCGCCTACCTGATCACGTTGCTTGACCGCAAACGCGAGGCACCGGCGGACGACCTGCTGTCGGACCTCGTGCACACCTCCGACGAGGGCGACCAGCTGTCGCAGGCCGAGCTGGTGTCCATGGCCTTCCTGTTGCTGGTGGCCGGCCACGAGACGACCGTGAGCCTGATCGCGAACGGGGTGCTCGCGCTGCTGCGCGAGCCGGATCAGCTCGCGGCCCTGCGGGCCGATCCGTCGCTGTTGCCCGGCGCCGTCGAGGAGTTCCTCCGCTTCGACGGGCCCATCAATCTCGCGACGCTGCGCTACACCACCGAGCCGGTGCGCGTCGGTGACGTGGAGCTACCCGAGAACGCGTTCGTGTTGGTCTCGCTGCTGGCCGCCAACCGCGACGAGGCGCGGTTTCCCGATCCGGACCGGCTCGACATCACGCGGTCCGCGAACGGGCATCTCGCGTTCGGTCACGGTATCCACTACTGCGTCGGCGCGCCGCTGGCGCGGCTGGAAGGCGAGATCGCGATCGGCAGGCTGCTCCACCGGTTCGGTGACCTACGGCTCGCCGGGGCCGAGGACGGCCTGCGCTGGCGCGACAGCACGCTCGTGCACGCGCTGGAGTCGCTTCGCGTGCGGCTGAGCTGAGGCGGGGCGGCGCACATCACGTCCTCGCACCGGCGGCCGCGCCTACAGTGCTGCCATGCGTCAGGACGAGCTGCTCGCACTCGATGCCGAGCACGTGTGGCACCCGTACGGCCCGATGCCGGCGACGGTGCCTCCGCTGCTGGTCAGCGAGGCCGAGGGCGTTCGGATCCGCCTCGCCGACGGGCGCGAGCTGATCGACGGCATGTCGTCGTGGTGGGCCGCGATCCACGGCTACCGGCACCCGGTCCTCGACGCGGCACTCACCGAACAGGCGGGGCGCATGAGCCACGTGATGTTCGGCGGGCTGACCCACGAGCCCGCGATCCGGCTCGCCACCACGCTCGTCGACCTCGCGCCCGACGGCCTGCGGCACGTCTTCCTGTGCGACTCGGGATCGGTCTCGGTGGAGGTCGCCGTCAAGATGTGCCTGCAGTACCAGCGCTCCCTGGGCAGGCCGGGCAAGCGCAGGCTGCTGACCTGGCGCGGCGGCTACCACGGGGACACGTTCCACCCGATGAGCGTGTGCGACCCCGAGGGCGGCATGCACGCGCTGTGGCGTGGGGTGCTGCCGGAGCAGGTGTTCGTGCCCGCGCCGCCCCCTGGCTTCGCGGCCGGCCTCGATCAGTCCTATGTGGACGACCTGGTCCGTGCGGTAGAGCGGAACGCGGACGAGCTGGCCGCCGTGATCGTCGAACCGGTCGTCCAGGGCGCGGGCGGGATGCGGTTCCACAGCCCGGAGTACCTGCGCGTGCTGCGCGAGGTCACCGAGGCGAACGACGTGCTGCTGGTGTTCGACGAGATCGCCACGGGCTTCGGGCGCACCGGCCGGATGTTCGCCGCCGAGCACGCCGGCGTGACGCCGGACGTGCTGTGTGTCGGCAAGGCGCTGACCGGCGGCTACCTCACCATGGCCGCCGCGCTGTGCACGCCGGAGCTGGCCGCCGGGATCTCGCGTGGCGAGCTGCCCGTGCTCGCGCACGGCCCGACGTTCATGGGGAATCCGCTGTCCTGCGCCGTCGCGAACGCGTCTCTCGGCCTGCTCGCCAAGGGCACGTGGCGCGACGACGTTCGCCGCATCGAAAGCCTGCTGCGTGCCGGACTGGCCCCGGCGGCCGACGTGCCCGGGGTGGTGGACGTCCGCGTGCTCGGAGCGATCGGCGTGGTGCAGCTCGACCGCCAGGTGGATCTGGCGAGGGCGACGGCGGCCCTCGTCGAGCGGGGCGTCTGGCTGCGCCCGTTCCGCGATCTCCTCTACACCATGCCGCCGTACGTCGCAGCTGACGACGACGTTGCGCGGGTTGCTGACGCCATGGTCCAGACCGCGCGAGCGGTGTGATCGCTTCAAGATCACCTCTTCGGGTCGAGCCGCGCGGAAGGCCTGATCGTCGATCACTTCCTGCTGCCTGATTTCCGTGTGCTGTCAATGGATCGAGTGAGATCTAGACCACTTCTCGTGGGTGTTGTTCACAGGCAGGTGTCCTCTTTGTAGTGACGCACTGGTGAGGAGAACATGAGAGGGTCTTTCGATAGCGGACAAATCGCACACTCTTCGGTTATCTAGTGGTGAGTCCATCGAGCGCGCACCGCGCTTCGCGGTCGCCGGGGACCGCGGACGACTTTCACCGAATGCGAATCGCCTTCGCAACGCTACCTAGGAGAGTGATGCATGACGCGGAACGTTGATCACGACAACAAGGGGAGTGAGGCCGAACGCGCCCGCCCCCGGCTGCCGCTGAGCACCGTCCTGCGCCACGACGTCCCGGCTTCCCTCGTCGTCTTCCTGGTGGCGGTGCCGCTGTCACTGGGCATCGCGCTCGCCTCCGGAGCGCCGATCGTGGCCGGACTGATCGCCGCCATCGTCGGCGGTGTCGTCGCGGGCGCGCTCGGCGGCGCGCCACTGCAGGTGAGCGGGCCCGCCGCGGGGCTGACGGTGGTCATGGCCGAGACGATCAACCAGTTCGGCTGGGTCGTCACGTGCGCCATCACCGTCGCCGCCGGTGCTCTCCAGGTCCTTTTCGGACTGAGTCGCGTCGCGCGTGCGGCGCTCGCCATCTCCCCTGCCATCGTGCACGGCATGCTCGCCGGCATCGGCGTGACGATCGTGCTGGGGCAGCTGCACATCGTGCTCGGCGGCGAGGCGCAGAGCTCCGCCATCGACAACGTGCTCGAGCTGCCGGGCCAGATCATCGACCTCCACGACACGGCCGCGCTGCTGGGCCTGCTGACCATCGCCCTGCTGCTGTTGTGGAGCAGGCTGCCCGCGGTCGTGCGGAAGGTGCCCGCGCCGCTGGCCGCCATCACGCTGGTCACCGTCCTCGCGATGGTCACGGGCGCGTCGGCCGAGCGCGTCGACCTGCCCAGCGAGGTGATGGAGCTCAGCTTCGTGCCGATCTTCCCGGACGGCGGCTGGTTCGACTTCGGTGTCGCGGTGCTGACGATCGCGCTCATCGCGAGCGTGGAGACGCTGCTCTCCGCCGTGGCCGTGGACAAGATGCACACGGGGCCGAGGGCGAACCTGAACCGGGAGCTCGTGGGTCAGGGCTTCGGCAACATGGCCTCCGGTTCGCTCGGCGGCCTGCCGATCACCGGCGTCATCGTGCGCAGCTCCACCAACGTCGCCGCGGGCGCGCGCACGCGGCTCTCGACCATCCTGCACGGGCTGTGGATCGTGCTGTTCGTCGTCGCGCTCGCCGGGGTGGTCGAGAGCATCCCGCTGGCCGCGCTCGCCGGACTGCTGGTGCACGTCGGGGCGAAGCTCGTGAACATGGCTCACATCCGGCAGGTGCTCAAGCACGGCGACCTGCCCCTGTACCTCGTGACGCTGCTCGGCGTCGTGGTGATCGACCTGCTCACCGGTGTTCTCATCGGAATTGCGTTCTCGCTGCTGCTGATGCTGCGCCGCACGATGTGGTCGGGCATCCACGCCGAAGGCAAGGGCAACCACCGGCGGATCGTCGTCGAGGGCGTGCTCACCTTCCTCTCCGTGCCCCGGCTGTCCACTGTGCTCAACTCGATCCCCGAGGGCAGCCACGTCACGCTGGAGCTCGTGGTCGACTACCTCGATCACGCGTCGTTCGAGTGCCTTTCCAACTGGCTGGACGCCCACGAGCGCGGCGGCGGCACCGTGGTGGTCGACGAGATCGGGCACCCGTGGTTCGCCAACGGCAAGTCCGACTCCCCCACCGTGCGCAGGGACGCCGTCGAGCCGTCGGCACCGCGCTGGCTGGCCCCGTGGTCGGAGTGGATGGCCAAGGACGCCGACGTGGAGATCCCCGACCAGCGCACCGAGCCGTTGCGCAGGGGCACGTCGGAGTTCCAGGCCCGCACAGCGCCGCTCGTGCAGGAGACGCTGAGCAGGCTGGCGAGCGGACAGCAGCCGCACACGCTGTTCATCACGTGTGCCGACGCCCGGATCGTGCCGAACGTGATCACCACGAGCGGCCCCGGTGACCTGTTCACCGTGCGCAACGTGGGCAACTTCGTGCCGGAGCCCGGCGACGAGACCGCGGCCGACGACGCGTCGGTGGGCGCCTCCATCGAGTACGCCGTGAGCGTGCTGAGGGTCCGCGAGATCGTGGTGTGCGGGCACTCCTCGTGCGGCGCCATGAAGGCGCTCGTCGGGGATGTTCCCGACGGCATGCCGTCACTGGAGCGCTGGCTCCGGCACGGCGAGCCGAGCAGACGGCGGTACGCCACGGCCGGCACGGTGACACTCGACGGGCAGGTGCCGGACCTCCCCGGCGACCGGCTCGCGCTGCACAACGTGCTCCAGCAGCTCGACCACCTGCGCCGGTACCCGATCATCGCCGAGGCCGAGAGCAGGGGCGAGCTGCGGCTCACCGGCATGTACTTCGACGTCGGAAACGCGCAGGTCCACCTGCTCGACGCCGACTCGTCGGGGTTCGAGCCCGCCGGGACGGAGCGCCCGGTACGGACCGGTGATCGAGTCCGTACCACTCGGTATTAGTGTCGTGAGCCGTGACCGTGCTGGTGATCTCTGGAACGGGGACCGGCGTCGGCAAGACCGTGGTGACCGCGGCGATCGCCGCGCTCGCCAGGGACCGCGGCGACGGCGTGGCCGTGCTCAAGCCCGCGCAGACCGGCGTGGCCCCGGACCAACCGGGTGACCTCGCCGATGTGCGGCGTCTGGCCGGCGACGTCGAGACCCGGGAACTGCGCCGTTATCCGGACGCGCTGTCCCCGGAAGCCGCGGCGAGGCGTAGCGGCCTGCAGCCGGTCACCCCGGCGCAGGCCGCTCGTGCCGCGGGTGAGCTGCACGAGCGGCACGACCTGGTCCTCGTGGAGGGTGCGGGCGGGCTGCTCGTGCGGTTCGACCCGGTCGGCGGGACGCTCGCCGACGTCGCGTGGTCGGTGGGCGCCGCCGTGCTGATCGTGGCCGAGGCCGGGCTCGGCACGCTCAACGCCACCGCGCTCACGGCCGAGGTCGCCACGCGAAGGGGGCTCGACGTGGCCGGCGTGATCATCGGTTCCTGGCCCTCGGTTCCGGATCTGGCGGCGCGCAGCAACGTCGCCGACCTGCCCGTCGCGGCCGGTGCGCCACTGCTCGGCGTCCTCCCCGAGGGGCTCGGCTCCGCCACCAGGGAGGAGTTTCTCGAGGAGGCGCGCCGCGGGCTGTCGCCGTGGTTCGGCGGCGAGTTCGACCCTGACTGCTTCGCCGGAAGCGTCTCCGCCCAGACGTGACGCAGGTCGCTCCGCCGGCGGGGCCGGGCTGCGGGACACTCTGCTCGCACGTGACCTCGCCCGCGAAGGAGCTGCCGTGACGGCCGCGACAACCACGCCGCGCATCCTCTCGATCGCCCGTGAGCAGGTGCTCGAAGGAGGCAGGGGACTCTCCCAGCCGCAGCTGCTCGAGGTGCTGCGCCTGCCCGACGAGCATCTGTCCGGTCTGCTCGCGCTCGCGCACGAGGTGCGGATGCGGTGGTGTGGTCCCGAGGTGGAGGTCGAGGGAATCGTCAGCCTCAAGACCGGGGGCTGTCCCGAGGACTGCCACTTCTGCTCGCAGTCGGGCCGCTTCCCGACGCCGGTGCGCTCGGCGTGGCTCGACATCCCCGGCCTCGTCAAGGCGGCGGAGGAGACGGCGGCCACCGGGGCCACCGAGTTCTGCATCGTCGCCGCCGTCCGCGGCCCGGACGCGCGGCTGCTCGCCCAGGTGCGCGACGGGATCCGGGCGATCCGGGAGTCCGGCAACGACATCCAGATCGCGTGTTCGCTGGGAATGCTGACGCAGGAGCAGGTGGACGAGCTCGTCGCCATGGGCGTGCACCGGTACAACCACAACCTCGAGACCGCGCGCTCGCATTTCCCCGAGGTGGTCACCACGCACACGTGGGAGGAGCGCTGGGAGACCCTGCGGATGGTCCGCGACGCGGGCATGGAGGTGTGCAGCGGCGGCATCATCGGCATGGGGGAGAGCGACGAGCAGCGTGCTGAGTTCGCGGCGCAGCTCGCCGAGCTCGAACCCGACGAGGTGCCGATGAACTTCCTCATCCCGCAGCCCGGCACGCCGTACGAGGCCTACCCGGTGGTCGAGGGCAGGGACGCGCTGCGCGTCGTCGCGGCGTTCCGGCTCGCGATGCCGCGCACGATGCTGCGCTTCGCGGGCGGACGGGAGCTCACGCTGGGCGACCTCGGCGCCGAGCGGGGCATGCTCGGCGGCATCAACGCGATCATCGTCGGCAACTACCTGACCAACCTCGGCAGGCCCGCGCAGCAGGACCTCGACATGCTGAGCGAGCTGAGAATGCCGATCAAGGCGCTCAGCGAGACCCTGTGAACGAGTTCTGCGTGCACTGCGGGCAACCCGAGAGCAGGGACCACACGGCCTGCCGCACACCCCGCGCCTCGCTCGAACCGCCGCGCTACTGCGGGCGGTGTGCTCGAAGGATGATCGTGCAGGTGACGCCGTCGGGTTGGTCGGCGCGGTGCAGCAGGCACGGCGACACCACGTCGGCGACGGCGACCGGTTAGGGTGAGTCACCCCGAGTAAGGATCCGTCGTGGCGCGCGAAGGAGGCCGCGAGTGCCCGAGCAGCAGGCCCAGGCCACCTGGTTCGCGCAAGCGTTCGCCGGGGTGCGGCAGGAGCCGCCGAAGGTGATCGTCAAGGCGGACCTGCTGCCTGCCGTCAGCGTGCTGTCGATGGTGGGCCTGCTGGGCATCCCGCTCGGCTGGATCTGGTCACTGCTGGCGCCGCCGCTGCGCATGCGGGTGCTGAGCGCCGACGCCGATCCGGTGCCCCTGCAGCTGGAGAGCTGGCACCGGTTCGACGACCTGGCGATCTTCGTGCTGATGGGCCTGGTCACCGGGCTGATCGTGGGCGTGGCGGTGTGGTTCCTGCGGGAGCGCAGGGGGCCGGTGGTGCTCTTCGCCGCGGTGGCGGGGTCGTTGCTCGCCGCGTGGCTTGGCGCGCGCATGGGCGTCGCCTTCGCCGAGGGCCGCTACGCGCTGCCGAACCCGCCCGCGGTCGGCGACATCATCGAGAAGGCGCCCGTGCTCGAGAGCGGCTGGACGCTGCTCGCGCAGCCGTTGACCACGGCCTTGGCCTACGGCCTGCTCGCGACGTGGAACAGCCGGGACGACCTCGGCCGTCGCCTGGCGTAGGGACGGGTGCGGGCTAGTTCAGGCTTGGTTTCGAGGCGTTGTCGACTTCCGTGAACGGGGCGGGCACCGCGCGCAGCTCCGACAGGAACCCGGCCTCCCTGGTGAGCAGCTTGCACACCGTGCGCAGCCTGCGCAGCGGGTTGCGCTCCTCCAGCAGTGCCTGCCGGTCGGCCAGCGGCAGCAGGCAGTCGGACGCGAGCAGGTAGGCCAGCTCCTCCGGGCTCGTTTCCGGCGGGGGAGCATCCCAGCCGTCACGCTCCCAGGCCGACGCGCAGTAGCGGTGGTGGGCCGCCCTGGCCAGGTCGCCGAGCCGCGCGGCCACCTCCTCACTGCCGGAGGGCAGCGGGTGGTCGTCGACCCATTCGACGGTGCCGACGAGGTAGGGCGCGGAGCGCGCGTCCATGTCCACCAGCCGGAACCGTCGCGCGCCGGTGGTGACGATGTCGAACCGTCCGTCGGGCAGGCGCTTGGCCTGCCGCAGCCGGGCCGCGCAGCCGACCACGTGCACGTGCTCGAGCTCCTCGACCTCCCTCACCAGCGCGGTCTTGATCGCGACGATGCCGAAGAGGCGGTCGGGAACGGTCTCGGTGACGAGGTCGATGGTCAGCTGACGGTAGCGCGGCTCGAAGATGTGCAACGGCAGATGCGCCCCCGGGAGCAACACGGTCTGCAACGGGAACAGGGGCAGCGTCGTAGTCGTCGTCGGTCTGCCTTCCGGTCTCGAGTCGGCCACGCGTTCACGTTACGGCGTCGGAGCGGGCCGCGCGCGTTCGAGAACGCTTGTCCGGCTTGGGAGATGGCGGTTTGAAGACCGCGAACGGGTCGGTGACCTGCATGTCGTCGTGCGCGAACGAGTACAGCGCCGCGGGCCTGCCACCGGCCTTTCCGGACGGGGCGGTGCAACCGGTCGGGACGAGCAGCCCGCGTCGCGACAGCACGCGCTGGAGGTTGGTCGCCGACACCCGGTAGCCGAGCGCGGCCGAGTACAACCCGCTGAGCGCGGAGATCGTGAACTCCTTGGGCGCCAGCGCGAACCCGAGGTTGGTGTAGCTCAGCTTCGCGCGCAGCCGGTCGCGGGCCCGCAGCACGATCGCCTGGTGGTCGAAGGCGGTGCGGGGCAGCGAGTCCACGGGGTGCCACGCGGTGTCCTCGGGCACCTCGGGGTCTACGCCCCACGGCACGAGTCCGAGGAACGCCGTCGCGACCACGCGCGGTCCCGGAACGCGGTACGGGTCGCTGAACACCGCCAGCTGCTCGACGTGCGTCAGCTGTTGGATGTCGACCTTCTCCGCGAGCTGGCGGCGGATCGAGGCCTCCACGTCCTCGTCCGGCCGGAGCCTGCCGCCCGGCAGCGACCAGCGCCCGACGTGCGGATCGAGCGCGCGCCGCCACAGCAGCACCCGCAGTGTGTCGTAACGCACTTGCAATACCGCCGCAAGAACCTCGTGTGCCAGGGGGTTGTTGCTGTTAATATGAGACCGCACAGTTTTCGATTATAAGGCGAAAACTACGGCAGGCAACCGGAGGATCGACATGACGGTTCAGGCGGAGGCGTTCGTTCCCTACGGGGGTGTGGAGGCCGATGCGGCCTGGGTCGACGAGGTGCGCAGGCTCGCGAAAGAGCGCGACGCGGTGCTGCTCGCGCACAACTACCAGCTTCCCGAGATCCAGGAGATCGCCGATCACACGGGGGACTCCCTCGCGCTGAGCAGGATCGCGGCGGCCAGCGACGCCTCGACCATCGTTTTCTGCGGCGTGCACTTCATGGCGGAGACCGCGAAGATCCTGGCCCCGGAGAAGACGGTGCTGATCCCGGACGCGCGGGCGGGCTGCTCGCTCGCCGACTCGATCACCGGGGAGCAGCTGCGCGCCTGGAAGGCGGAGCACCCCGGCGCCGTCGTGGTCTCGTACGTGAACACCACCGCCGAGGTCAAGGCCGAGACCGACATCTGCTGCACGTCGTCCAACGCCGTCGACGTCGTCGCCTCGATTCCCGAGGACCGCGAGGTGCTGTTCTGCCCCGACCAGTTCCTGGGCGCGCACGTCAAGCGCGTGACGGGGCGGGAGAACCTGCACATCTGGGCGGGCGAATGCCACGTGCACGCGGGCATCAACGGCCCCGAGCTGGCCGAGCGTGCCGCGGCGTCGCCGGAGGCCGATCTGTTCATCCACCCCGAGTGCGGGTGCGCCACCTCGGCGCTCTATCTCGCGGGTGAGGGCGCCGTGGCGCCCGACCGCGTCAAGATCCTCTCCACCGGCGACATGCTGCACGCCGCGCGCGAGACGAACGCGTCGTCGGTGCTCGTCGCCACCGAGGTCGGCATGCTGCACCAGCTGCGCAAGGCCGCGCCCGAGATCGACTTCCGCGCGGTGAACGACCGCGCGTCGTGCCGCTACATGAAGATGATCACCCCGGCCGCGCTGCTGCGTTCGCTGCGCGAGGGCGCCGACGAGGTGCACGTCGACCCGGAGACGGCCGCGAGGGCCAGCGCCTCGGTCCAGCGGATGATCGAGATCGGCAAGCCTGGCGGCGGGGAATGAGCGACCCGGTTATCGACGCGGAAGCGAAAACCGGACAGAACCCCCAGTGGGAGGCGGCCGCCGATCTGGTGGTGCTCGGCAGCGGTGTGGCCGGCCTGACCGCCGCGCTGCGGGCCAGGGAGCTCGGCCTGCGGGTGCTGGTGGTCACCAAGGCGGCCGTCGCCGACGGCAACACCCGCTGGGCGCAGGGCGGCGTGGCCGTGGTCCTCGACGGCGAGCACGGTGAACCCGACCAGGGCGACACGGTGGCCGCGCACGCGGCCGACACCGTCACCGCGGGCGCGGGGCTGTGCGACGACGACGCCGTCGGCACGATCATCGGCGCGGGCCCCGCCGCGGTCGCGCGACTGCGGGGTAGGGGCGCCGAGTTCGACGCCGGTTCCTCCGGCCTCGCTAGGACCAGGGAGGGCGGCCACAGCGCGTTCCGCGTGATCCACGCCGGGGGCGACGCGACCGGCGCCGAGGTGGAGCGCGCGCTCGTCGCCGCGGCGGGCGAGCACGGGATCCCCGTGCTGGAGCGGCACCTCGCGGTCGACGCGCTGCGCACGGCGGCGGGCGCGGTGGCGGGGGTGACGGTGCTCGACCCGGCAGGCGTGCCCGGCGTGCTGCGCGCGCCCGCGGTGCTGCTGGCCACGGGCGGCTTCGGCCAGCTCTACCAGGCCACGTCCAACCCGGAGATCGCGACCGGCGACGGCCTCGCGCTCGCGCTGCGGGCCGGTGCGCTCATCGCCGACATCGAGTTCGTGCAGTTCCACCCGACCGTGCTCTACACGCCGGGCGCGCGGGGCCGCTGCCCGCTCGTCACCGAGGCGGTGCGCGGCGAAGGCGCGGTGCTGCTCGACGGAGCGGGCGAGCGCGTGATGACCGGCGTGCACCCGCTGGCCGACCTCGCACCGCGCGACGTCGTCTCGGCGGCGATCACGCGCCGGATGGCGCAGGCCCCCGGCGGGGTCGACGACCACGTCTTTCTCGACGCCACGGGCATCTCCGGCTTCGCGCGGCGGTTCCCGACCGTCCACGCGGCGTGCCTCGCCGCGGGCACCGACCCGCTGCGTGAGCCGATCCCGGTGACGCCGGCCGCGCACTTCGCGTGCGGCGGCGTGGTGACCGGAACCGATGGCCGCACGGGCGTGACCGGGCTGTACGCGGCGGGCGAGGTGGCCCGCACCGGGCTGCACGGCGCCAACCGGCTCGCCTCCAACAGCCTGCTCGAAGGGCTCGTCGTGGGGGAGCGGGCGGCCGAGGCCGTGGCCGCCGACCTGGCGGCGGGCGTGCTGGCCAAGCCGCGGCACGGGCTGACTCCCGGGGCCGCGTGCGTGCCGGTGGCCGACCGCGACGCGGTGCAGCGCGTGATGAGCCGCTACGCGGCGATCGGGCGCGACGCCGACGGTCTCGCCGCCGCGGGCTCGGTGCTCGACCTGTCGGCCGTGGACTGTCCGCTGTGGACACACGAGGCAGTGGAGGACGCGGCGCTCACGATGCTGGCGCAGGCGTTGCTGGCGGCCGCGGCGCGGCGCACCGAGTCGCGCGGCTGCCACGTGCGCACGGACGCCCCGGAGCGAGACGACGCGACGTGGCGGCGCAGCCAGCTGATCAGGCTCAGCCCGTCCGGCCAGCCCGTGCTGGCGGACCCGGTACTGGAGGGAGCGGCGTGAGGCCACCCGACCTCGACGACCTGCGGCGCGTGGTCGCCACCGCGCTGGAGGAGGACCTGCGCTACGGCCCCGACGCCACCACGGCCGCGACCGTGCCCGAGACGGCCGTGGCCACCGCGGAGCTGACCCCGCGCGTGCCCGGTGTGCTTTCGGGGGTGCCCGCCGCGCTCGCGGTGTTCGACGCCGTGCTCGGCGACGGCTACGAGGTGCTCGCCAAGCGTGAGGACGGCGGTCGCCTCGTCGCGGGGGAGCCCGCGCTCGTGGTGCGGGGGCCCGTGCGCGGCCTGCTTACCGCCGAGCGCACGGCGCTCAACCTGCTGTGCCATCTCTCGGGCATCGCGACCGCGACGGCGGCGTGGGTGTCGGCGGTGGAGGGCACCGGCTGCGCGATCCGCGACTCGCGCAAGACGTTGCCGGGCCTGCGGTTGCTGGAGAAGTACGCCGTGCGCTGCGGCGGCGGCGTGAACCACCGGCTGGGCCTCGGCGACGCCGTGCTGATCAAGGACAACCACGTGGTGGCGGCGGGCTCCGTCGCCGAGGCGCTGCGGCTGGCCCGTGAGCACGCGGCTGGGCTGGCGTGCGAGGTGGAGGTGGACGACCTCGCCCAGCTCGCCGAGGCGCTCGACGCGGGCGCCGACGAGGTGTTGCTCGACAACTTCACGCCCGAGGACTGCGCGAGGGCGGTTCGCCTGCGCGACGAGACGTCGCCGAAGACGCGGCTCGAGTCCTCCGGCGGGCTGCGGCTGGAGAACGCGCGCGCCTATGCCGAGTCCGGTGTGGACTACCTCGCTGTCGGCGCCCTCACCCATTCGGCGCAGGCGCTCGACCTCGGTATGGACCTGAAGTAGAGCGCGGGCCGCCGTCACGGATGCGGCGGCGCGCGCGATTTCCTGTTGGCAGCGCACGGGGTCCGATACCCTGCTCGGGCGCGCGAGGGTGGGGGTGATGCACATGGCGGAACCCGTCGTGGTCGGCGTGATCGAGGATCACCCGCTGTACCGGGAGGCGCTGGCGCGGGTGCTGTACGAGGCCGACGGCGTGGAGCTGGGGGCCGTGGCCGAGTCGGTCGGGCATTTCGCGGCGCACGAGCAGGCTCCTGGCACCGTGGTGGTGCTGGACCTCAAGCTGCGCGGTCTCGCCGACGCGGCGGCGGTGCGGCAGGTGGTGGCCATGGGCTACCACGTGCTCGTGATCTCGGCCCACGCCGGCCAGACCGAGGTGCTCGGCGCCATCTCGGCCGGTGCGCGCGGCTACCTCACCAAGGAGGCGGAAGGCGAGGAGATCCTCGACGCCGTGCGCCAGATCGGTGCGGGCGGCTCCTACGTCTCGCCCGTCCTCGCCTCGTTCGTGCTCGACGCCCAGCGCCAGGTCGGGGCCCGCTCGGAACTGTCGGAGCGGGAACGGCAGGTCCTCGCGCTCGTCGCCGCGGGCGAGCGCGACCAGGACATCGCCGACGCGATGGAGATCAGCGTGCGCACCGTGCGGTCCTACCTCGACCGGATCCGCGACAAGACCGGCCGGCGGCGCAGGCCCGAGCTCACCCGGCTGGCGATCGAGGAAGGCATCACCGCGTCGGGCGAGCCCCGGCACTAGACCCGGCCGCAGTGAAGGCCACCTTGCCTGCGTTCAACGCAGGCAAGGTGGCCTTCACTGCAGGCGGCCGGCCGTGACGGCGAGCCCGTCGAGGTAGTGACCGAGGGCCAGCTCGAACGCCTCGTCCAGCCCGCTGAGGCCGAACGTGCCGGGCTCGGGGTCGCCGAGTTCGGCAAGGCGGGGAAAGTCGCCGCTACGGAGCAACTCCGCTGCTTCGGCCTCGATCGTCGCCCACCACTGCTCATTGCGCAGGCGCGTCTCCTTCTCGGCGTGGAGCTCCCGCAGCGCTCCGAGCGCGAGGCCGTGGACCAGTGCCGGAAGGGCCAGGGCGGCACGCATCCGGGTCCGCGGGTCGAGGTCGAGGTCGGCCAGCGCTGCGAAGGTCCACTCGCTGTGCAGCATCGCCTCCGGCGCGAGCGGTGGCCGGGTCACCAGGGTCAGCTCCGCCAGCCAGGGATGAGACCGGTAGAGCCGCCACTGCAATCGGTACACCGCTTCGAGCCGCTGCCGCCACCCCGCCGGCATCGGGCGCGGGAGCGGGCTGGACCTGAAGACCGCGCGCACCATCAGGATCTCCAGCTCCTCACGCCCCGCGATGTGCCGGTACAGCGCCATGGGAGCCACTTTCAGCACACCGGCCAGCCGGCGCATCGAGATCGCCTCCAGCCCCTCGTGGTCGGCGATCCGCAGAGCGGCCGCGAGGATGCGGCTCCGGGTCAGCGGAACGGGTTCGGGCCGGCGCCCACCGCGCACCACCGTGCCCGAGCCCGTCCGCGTGATCACCACGCCCTCGTCCCGGAGCATCGCCAGTGCACGGCTCGCCGTTGCCATCGCGACACCCCAGTCGCGGACGAGCTGTCGCGTGGACGGGACTCGATCGCCGGGTTTCAGCTCTCCGTTCGCGATCTGCTTGCGCAGTGCGGCCGCGATTCGCCGCGACGGCAGGTCGGTCGGTTCGGGCACAGCACGATCGTACTAGAGCACTTGGCCGCCCGTATCGGGCTTCGGCCAAGTCGTGAAGAGGCGTGAGTGCAGCAAGGACAGGAAGTGCACTGTCCGAGCTACCGCGTTGTGAGTGCGTTAATACGCTGTACACATGACCCGACCCGAGATCCACGCCTACGTCGGCGCGACCGTGATCGACGCGACCGGCGCCCCGCCTCGACCGGACCAGTCCGTGGTCGTCGTCGACCGCACGATCACGATCGTGGGGCCCGCGGCGCAGGTTCCG
The DNA here is from genome assembly GCF_003311655.1 of Prauserella sp. PE36. Taxonomy (NCBI): domain Bacteria; kingdom Bacillati; phylum Actinomycetota; class Actinomycetes; order Pseudonocardiales; family Pseudonocardiaceae; genus Prauserella; species Prauserella sp. PE36. The sequence continues at coordinate 247,385 of NZ_QEQT01000059.1, forward strand.
ATCCCGGCCGGAGCTCTGGTGCACGACGTCGCAGGCAAGTACCTCATCCCCGGTCTCACCGACATGCACGTGCACAGTGAGCCGGAGACCGGCGACCCCAGGCATTTCGCCGCGCTGTACATCGCCAACGGCGTGACGGCGATCCGCGAGATGTGGGGCAGGCCCGTGCTGCACGACGTCCGCAGGCAGGTGCGGTCCGGTGAACTCCTCGGGCCACGGATGACCATCGCCAGCCCGCTCCTCGACGGGGAGCCCGCCCTGTGGTCCGACGTCCCCGATGCCCCGGTCGTGCCCATCGGCTCATCCGGCCAGGCACGGCGCGCCGTGGCCGAGGCGATCGACACGGGCGCCGATTTCATCAAGGTGTACTCCCGGCTTTCCCCGGAGGCCTACCGCGCTGTTATCGCCGAGGCACACCGGCGTGACATCACCGTCGCCGGCCATCGATCCGACAACGTGCCGTTCCTGGAGCAGATCGAGTCGGGCCAGCGGTCGTTCGAGCATCTGTTCGGTGGGATCTGGCCTGCCGCGTCACCGGACGTGGACCGGCTCGAAGCCGCGATGGCCCGGATCCAGACGTCCCCGGAGTTCCACCTCGGCAGTTGGCTGAAGCAGGTCACCCAGGTCGAGTGGGACGCGATCGCGTCGTACGACCGTGCCACGGCGAACTCGGTGTTCGAACGGCTCGTCGCCGCCGATGTCGCCTACACGCCGACCCTCGCGGTGCACGCGGTCATCGACCAGCCTGAGTCGATCCGGCTCGACGACAGCCGCATGGACTACCTGGTCCCCGGCACGCCGGAGTCGTGGGACTTCCTGCGAGAGCGGATCTACTGTGGCGGCGGCCGGTCGGCTGAGGAAGCCGCGCGACATCGTGAGCTGCTCGACTGGCGACGCGCGACCGTGGGCGCCATGAACGAGGCGGGGGTGCGGTTGCTCGCCGGTACCGACTCGGTCGGCCCCGGCCTGTTCCCTGGATTCAGCCTGCATGTCGAGCTGGAACAGCTCGTCGCCGCCGGCCTCACCCCGATGCGTGCTCTGCAGTGCGCCACGCTGGAGCCGGCCAGGTTCCTGGGCCGCGAGCACTGGGCCGGCACTGTCGAGGTGGGTCGCGTGGCCGACCTCGTGATCCTGGACGACGATCCACTTGTCGACATTCGGAACACCCAACGGATCCACTCCGTCGTCGTCGACGGCCGGCACGTCGGACCGCGCGAGCGTGCGGAGCTACTGAGGACAGCCGAGCGGATCGCAAGCGAGCAGCCCCTTCCGCAGTGAAGGTGGCCCTCACCGCGGAAGGGGCTCGCTGAGGAAGGGCTAGCCGAGACGGCGGTTCGCCAGCACGCCGGTCGCCGTGCGCGATTTCTCGGCTACGGAGGGGTCGATGTCGGTGACGAGCAGCTCGGGCGCGGCGCCCAGCTGGGCGTGTACCCGGCCGAACGGATCGGCGACCGTCGAGAAGCCGATGCCGGTGGGCGCCTTCGGGTTCACCTCCACGCCCGCTGCCTTCGGGTCGGCCTGCCCGCAGCCCAGCACCCAGTTGCCCGAGTCGAGCGCACGCGCCCTGACAAGGACCTCCCACTGGTCGCGCTTGCCCTCGCCCGCGCCCCACGACGTCGGCAGCAGCACCGCGCTCGACCCGGCCTTCGCGAGCGCCTGGAACAGCTCGGGGAACCGCACGTCGTAGCACGTCGCGACACCCAGCGTGACACCGTCGACGTCCACCGTGACGACCTCGGAGCCGCCCGCGACCGTGTCGGACTCGCGGAAGCCGAACGCGTCGTAGAGGTGGATCTTGTCGTAGCCGCGGTGCTCGCCGAGCCCGGTGATGAGCAGCGTGTTGCGCACCCGCTCGCCGTCCGGGGTGAACATCCCCGCGACCACCAGCACGTCGTGCTCGCGCGCGATCTCGCCGACCGCGCTCGCCCACGGCCCGTCGACCGGCTCGGCCAGCGGGGCGAGCCTGACCCCGAACCGTGCCATCGCCGCCTCGGGGAACACCACCACGCGGGCGCCCTCGCCCGCTGCCTTGGCCGTCCAGTCGCGGATGAGCGTCAGGTTCTCCGCGGGGTCGGCGCTCGACGTGAGCTGGCACAGGGCGATCCGGAGCACGGCAACCTCCTCGCACGTGTCGTCGTGTCGGCAGTATGCCAGCCATCAGGGCCGTGAGCTGGGTGGTCACACTCACCTCGTACCCTTGAGGGCATGTTGAACCGCACCGACCTGCGAGGTCGCGTCCCCGCACCCGGACAACTGCGCGCGGTGCTCCCGCGCGCCGAGGTGGACGTGGACGCGGCGGTGCATCAGGTGCGTCCGGTGGTCGAGGCGGTCCGCGATCGCGGTGTAGAGGCCGCGCTGGAGTACACCGAACGGTTCGACAAGATCCGGCCCACGTCGGTCCGGGTCCCCGCGGCCGAGCTGAAGCGCGCGCTCGCGGAGCTGGACCCGGCCGTGCGCGAGGCCGTGGAGGAGTCCATCGCCAGGGCCCGCGTCGTGCACGCGGACCAGCGCCGGGAGGACGTCACCACGCGGGTCGCCGAGGGCGGCACGGTCACCGAGCGCTGGGTGCCGGTCGGCCGCGTCGGGCTGTACGCGCCCGGCGGGCTCGCGGTGTACCCGTCGAGCGTCGTGATGAACGTGGTGCCCGCGCAGGCGGCCGGCGTCGGCTCGCTCGTGTTGTGCTCGCCGCCGCAGGCGGAGTTCCGCGGGCTGCCGCACCCGACCATCCTCGCCGCGGCCGCGCTGCTGGGCGTCGACGAGGTGTGGGCGGTCGGCGGCGCGCAGGCCGTCGCGCTGCTGGCCTACGGCGGCACCGACACCGACGGCGCCGTGCTCGACCCGGTGGACATGGTCACCGGGCCCGGCAACATCTACCTCACCGCCGCCAAGCGCATGCTGCGCGGCATCATCGGCATCGACTCCGAGGCCGGTCCCACCGAGATCGCGATCCTCGCCGACGAGACCGCCGACCCGGTGCACGTGGCCGCCGACCTCATCAGCCAGGCCGAGCACGACACCCTCGCGGCGAGCGTGCTCGTCACCACCTCGCCAGCGCTGGCCGACGCCGTCGACGCCGAGCTGGCCAGGCGCGTCGCGGCGACCAAGCACAGCGAACGGGTGGGGGAGGCGTTGCGCGGCAAGCAGTCCGGCACCGTGCTTGTATCCACTGTGGACGACGGCCTCGCCGTGGTGGACGCCTACGCCGCCGAGCACCTCGAGATCCAGACCGCCGACGCCGCGGGCGTCGCCGCACGGGTGCGCAACGCGGGCGCGATCTTCGTCGGCCCGTATGCGCCGGTGTCGCTCGGCGACTACTGCGCGGGCTCCAACCACGTGCTGCCGACCGGCGGCTTCGCGCGCCACTCCTCGGGCCTGTCGGTGCAGAGCTTCCTGAAGGGCATCCACGTGATCGACTACAGCGCCGACGCGCTGCGCGAGGTGGCGGGCAAGGTCGTGGCGCTCGCCAACGCCGAGGACCTGCCCGCACACGGCGAGGCCGTGACGGCGCGGTTCCCGGAGGGTGCCGCGTGAGCCCCGCCGAAGCACGTTTTCCCGCTGAGGCGGCATCGGGCGCCGAGGAGGTGACCCTGGAGCAGTTGCCCCTGCGCGAGGACCTGCGCGGCCGCAGTCCGTACGGCGCGCCGCAGCTGGACGTCCCGGTGCGGCTCAACACCAACGAGAACCCGTACCCGCCGCCGCCCGAGCTGGTGGCCGACGTGACCGAGGCGGTCCGGGCGGTCGCGGCGGAGCTGCACCGCTATCCCGACCGCGACGCGGTGCGCCTGCGGGAGGAGCTCTCGGCGTACCTGTCGGTGTCCACGCGCGTGCCGCTGACGGAACGGAACCTGTGGGCCGCCAACGGGTCCAACGAGATCCTCCAGCAGATCCTGCAGGCCTTCGGCGGGCCGGGCCGCAGCGCGCTGGGCTTCGAGCCGTCGTACTCGATGCACCCGATCATCGCCGCGGGCACGCGCACCGACTGGGTGCCCGCGCCGCGCAGGCCGGACTTCACCCTCGACACGGCGCGGGCCGCGGAGATCGTGGCCGAGCGCGCGCCCGACGTGGTGTTCGTGACGAGTCCCAACAACCCGACCGGCGGCTCGATCCCGATCGAGGACCTGGAGGCGGTGCTGCGGGCCGCGCCGGGGATCGTGGTGGTGGACGAGGCGTACGCCGAGTTCTCCTCGCAGCCGAGCGCGGTGAACCTGCTCGACGCCTACCCCGCGAAGCTCATCGTCTCGCGCACGATGAGCAAGGCGTTCGCCTTCGCCGGTGGCCGCCTCGGCTACCTCGCCGCCGCGCCCGCCGTGGTGGACGCGCTGCAGCTCGTGCGCCTGCCCTACCACCTGTCGGTGCTCACGCAGGCCGCCGCGCGAGCCGCGCTGGCCCACGCCGACCAGACGCTCGCGTCGGTGGCCAAGCTCGCCGCCGAGCGTGATCGGGTCGCGGAAGCCTTGCGAGGACAGGGTTTCGCGCCGGTCCCGAGTGACGCGAACTTCGTCCTCTTCGGCCGCTTCGCCGACGCGCCGGCGAGCTGGAAGTCCTATGTAGACAACGGAGTGCTGATCCGCGACGTGGGCATCGAGGGCCACCTGCGGGTCACCATCGGCACCCCTGAGGAGAACGACGCCTTTCTGCGGGCGAGCAAGGAGGTTCCGAGGTGAGCCGGGTAGGCAAGATCGAGCGCACCACGAAGGAGTCCTCGATCCGCGTCGAGCTCGACCTCGACGGCACCGGTCAGGTCGAGGTGGCGACCGGGGTCCCCTTCTACGACCACATGTTGCACTCGTTCGGCGTGCACGGCTCGCTGGACCTGCGGGTGGAGGCCGAGGGCGACGTGCACATCGACGCCCACCACACCGTGGAGGACACGGCGATCGTGCTCGGGCAGGCGCTGCGCGAGGCACTGGGCGACAAGAAGGGCATCCGGCGCTTCGGCGACTGCTGGATCCCGATGGACGAGACGCTCGCGCACGCCGCGATCGACGTCTCCGGCCGCCCGTACTGCGTGCACGTCGGCGAGCCGGAGCAGTTCAACACCTTCACGATCGGCGGCAACTACCCGTTCGTGCTCACGCGGCACGTGTTCGACTCGCTGTCGTTCCACGCGCAGATCGCGCTGCACGTGCGGGTCGAGTACGGTCGCGACCCGCACCACATCGCCGAGGCGCAGTACAAGGCCGTGGCGCGGGCGCTGCGGGCGGCGACGGAACCCGACCCGAGGGCGGGCGGGATCCCCTCCACGAAGGGTGTGCTCTAGATGTCGGGTCAGTGGGTGGCTCTGCTGTTGCTCGCCGTCGCCGGTTTCCTGGCGGGCGGCGTCTGGAGCGCGTGGAAGAACGGCTCCCGCGGCCTCGCGGCAGCGCTCGGCGCCGCCGCGCTGCTGGCGATCGGCGGCGCCGTGGCCTGGCTGGCCTAGGACGGCCCGACCGCAGTGAAGGCCACCATGCCTGCGTTCAACGCAGTGAAGGTGGCCTTCACTGCAGCTGGGTGAGATAGCCGGGTGGGACGTGGCGGGTGAGCCACACGCCGTTGGCGCTCACCCGGAACTCGTGGCCTGCCGTCACCATTGCTGCCGCGTTGACCAGCAGGAGCACCGGCTCGCCGCGGCGGGCGCCGACCGTCATCGCGGTGGAACGGGTCGCCGACAGGTGTACGTCGTGACGGCGCATCGGCCGTAGCCCGTCCCGCAGGATCATAGGCAGGAACCGGGCGACCGTGCCGTGGAACAGCGTCGCCGGAGGGGCGGAAACGGGCAGGTCGAGCGCGACGGCGACGCTGTGTCCCTGGCTGGCGCGGATACGCGTGCCGGAGTCGTCGAAGGTGAACCGCTGCTTGTCGTTGCGTTCCACCACCTCGGCCAGCTCGGCGCGGGTGAGCGGAAGCCCGTGCCTGCCGAGGGCGGCGAGCAGCGCGTCGACGGCGACCCAGCCGCCTTCCTCCAGTTCGATGCCGATGCGTTCGGGCGCATGGCGCAGATGCAGTGCGAGTCGCTTGGACACGCGCACAAGATCACTGTTCTTCATCTCGGGCACCATTGGCCCACGCCGGTCAGCGCGTCCGCAACTCAAATACCGCCTTCCGCGGCGGGCTTGAGCAGGGGAGCGCCGGGGCCGAACCGGGCGAGCCGGTCGTCGACGTTGTGCAGACCGCACGTGCGCAGCGAGAGGCAGCCGCAGCCGACGCAGCCGGTGAGCTGGTCGCGCAGGCGCTGCAGGGCGTCGATGCGCGCGTCGAGCTCGTCCTTCCAGTTGCGGGACAGCCGCGCCCAGTCGGCCTTGGTCGGCGCGTGGTCCTTCGGCAGCGAGGCGAGCGCCTGGCCGATCTCCTCGAGGCTCAGGCCCACCCGCTGCGCCGCGCGGATGAACGCGATGCGACGCAGCACGGCGCGCGGGTACCGGCGCTGGTTACCGGCGGAGCGCTCCGAGAAGATCAGCCCCCGGTCCTCGTAGAAGCGCAGCGCCGTGTGGGGTACACCGCTGCGCTCCGAGACCTGTCCGATGCTGAGGTGGTCGGCAAGCTTCGTCGTCACAGCCGCCACAGTACCCCGAGTTATACCTAGGTCGAGGTTGCCTTGCGGTGCAGGTCAGGAGCTTGTCGAGGTCCAGCCGGGCTTGTGCCGGTCGGGCGGGCGCGAAGTGTGATCGGTGTCATCCCGCAGCCTGCGACGTATCTGCCGGGGCAGCACGACATCACTGATCACCGGGAAGGGCTCGCTGTCGATGTCCTCGCGCCAAGCCCGCAGCAGGCGGTCGAGTGTGTCTTCCTGGGCCATCGTGGCCTCCTGAGGCAGAACGTGTTCATTCTAATACCCAGAAGGGTGAGGCCCTAAACCTCGAGTTCAGGAAATCTTCCCTCGCCGTTCCAACTTCACGCCACGTGTTCGGCGTAGGAGGTGATCATCTGGCGAATCACCTGGTCACCGGGCTGCTGCCACAGCTGCGCGTTGAACACCTCGACCTCGATCGGCCCGAGGTAGCCCGCCGCCTCCACGCACGAGCGGAGCCGGCGATGGTCGATCGGGCCGTCGCCAGGGAGCGCCCGGCCGAGGAACGTGTCGGTGAGGGGCACCAGCTGGTCGCACACGTGGAAGCCGAGGATCCGGCCGGTCGCCTTCGCGATGGATTCCTCGACGCGGGGGTCCCACCAGACGTGGAACTCGTCCACGACCACGCCCACTGCCTCGGCGGGGTGCTCCTCGGCGAGCGCCAGCGCCTGGTCCAGGGTTGAGAGCACCGACCGTTCGGCGCACTGCATCGGGTGCAAAGGCTCCAGGCCGAGCCGCACACCGCGCTCGAGCGCGTACGGCGCCAGCTCGCCCAGCCCGTCGGCCACCCGCTGCCGGGAGCCGGCCAGGTCGTTGTCCGCGATGCCGCCGACCACGAGCACGAGCACGTCGGTGCCCAGCGCCGCCGCCTCGTCGATCGCCTCACGGGTGTCTGCGACGCCGTCCACAGGGGACCCTTCCGGCGTGATGCCGGTCAGAAACCCGCCGCGGCACAGGGAGGAAACGCGCACCCCGTGCTTCTTGAGCAGCTTCGCCGCCTCGTCGACGCCGATCTCGGCGACCTTGTCGCGCCACGGGGCGATCCAGCCGACGCCGTTCTCGGCGCAGCCCGCGATGGCCTCGGGCAGCGACCACCGCTTCGTCGTGATCTGGTTCAGGCTCAGCCGCTCCATCACGCCACCCCCGCCACGCTCAGCAGCGGGCGCATCCGCGCGACCGCCAGTTCCGGATCCGTCAGTACCCCGGCCTCGTCGGCCAGCCGCAGCACGTCGGCCAGGTGCACGATCGAGCGCGCCGACTCGAGGCCGCCGACCATGCGGAAGTGGGACTGGTGACCGTTCAGCCAGGCCAGGAACACCACGCCGACCTTGTAGTGCTGGGTCGGCGCGCGGAAGATCTCGCGCGAGAGTGCCACGGTCGGGCCGAACAGCTCGTGAAAACCCGCCGGGTCGCCGGCGTCGAGCCGGGCGAGCGCCGCGCCCGCGACCGGGGCGATCGGGTCGAAGATGCCGAGCAGCGCCTCGCTGTGCCCCTGCTCGTCGCCCGCGATGAGGTCGGGGTAGTTGAAGTCGTCGCCGGTGTAGCAGGCGACTCCCCCGGGCAGCGCGCGGCGGAATTCGGTCTCCACGTCGGCGTCGAGCACGGAGACCTTCACGCCCGCGATCACGTCGGCGTGCTCCGCGCACAGCGAGGCCAGCTCCGCCGCCGCGGCGCGGACGTCGGAGTGACCCCAGTAGCCTGCCAGCGCGGGGTCGAACATTTCACCGAGCCAGTGCAGCAAGACCTTGCCCTCGGCTCCGGACAGCAGTTTGCCGTACGCCGAGCGGTAGTCGGCGGGCCCGGACGCGACGGCGGCGAGCGCGCGGCTGGCCATGATCACCGGGGTCGCGCCCTCACCGCTCACGAGTTCGAGCTGCTCGCGCCACGCGGCCACGATCTTGTCCACAGTGGATGGCCCTGGCGGGAGCTGGTCGGTGCCGACTCCGGCGCACCAGCGGCCATTCGACTCGCGGGCCGCCGCTCCGGTGCGCCGGATCAGCTCCTGGGTGGCGGCCCAGTCGAGGCCCATGCCGCGCTGCGCGGTGTCCATCGCCTCGGCGACCCCGAGCCCGCACGACCACAGGTGGTGGCGGAACGCGAGCGTGCTGTCCCAGTCGAGCACCACCGCGTGCGCGGGATCGCCGGGGGAGAGCGGGTCGGCCACGACGTGGGCGGCGGCGTAGGCGACGCGCGAGCGTGGCGGTTCGGCGGGAGCCTCCGGAACCGTGCGGCCGGACGGCGACCAGTTTTCGAGCGTGCCGTCCCTTGTGGGTAGCAGCAACCCAGTCATGACAACTCCGTCTCTGCTGAAAGCGCTTGCAAGAAAGCGTTTTCAGACACCATAGGACACCGCCCCGAGCCGGGACAAGGACAAGGACTACGCCGGTGGATCGACGGCCAGCTCGCGCACCACGGCCTCGTCCACCTCGACGCCGAGCCCTGGGCCCGTGGGCACGTCGGCCACGCCGCCCTTGACCTCGACGCCGGAGGCGTACACGGAATCGACGAACTGCCTGCCGTTGAGGTCGACGGGTGTGTCGATGCCGAACGCGGCGAACAGGTGCAGCGAAGCCGCGAGCCCGAGGTCGGAATCGGTGAGCCCGGAGCCCATCAGCCGCACGCCGCAGTCCTCGGCGAGCTGGCACAGTCGCAGCGACAGCGTGAGGCCGCCGCTGCGCTGCACCTTGGCGATCGCGACGTCCACGGCGTCGAGCTTCACGAACGTCGCGAGGTCCGTCGGGTGCCGCAGACTCTCGTCGAGCGCGACGGGAACGGGGGAGTCCGCGCGCAGCCTGCGCAGACCCGCGATGTCGTTGGCGGGCAACGGTTGTTCGAACGCGGTGACGCCGAGCGCGTCCAGCTCGCGCGAGAGCCGCAGTGCCGCGTCGACCGTGAAGCCCTGGTTGGCGTCGACCCACAGTGGGGCCTTCGGCGCGGCCTCGCGGACGGCCCGCACCACGGCGAGGTCCTCGCGTTCGCCGTGCAGCCCGATCTTGACCTTGAACGCGTCGTAGCCGAGCTCCCTGCCCTCGGCGACACAGTCGGCGACCTCGTTCGCCGTCTGCCCCGACACCATCCAGCCCAGCGTGATGCGGTCGCGCCGCCGCCTGCCCCACAGGGTGCTCACCGGCACGCCGAGCGCGCGGCCGAGCAGGTCGTGCAGCGCCATGTCGACGGCGGCCTTCGCCAGCGGCGAGCCGATCGTGAAGCCGCGGTTGATCGCGCGATCGAACGCGGTGGTCAGCCCGTCGAGGTCCCAGCAGGGCCTGCCCAGCACGGCGGGTGCGAGGTAGCGGTCGATCGTGGTGACGATCGACTCCGTCGTCTCGTACGTCCACGCGGGAATCGGCGTGGCCTCGCCCCAGCCGTGCACGCCGTCGGCGCTCACCTTCACCAGCACGCGGATGCTCGGGGAGCCCGCGACGGCGACGGAGCCGCCGGAGACGCCGAAGGACCGGAGCGTCGGCAGGGCCACCGCGAACGTCTCGATCTTGTCGATCGTCAGGTCTCGCATCGTTGCTACACCTCTCTCGTACTGGCTCTGACCACGACCTCGCCGGGCAGGCGCAGCACGCGGCTGCGAGTGCCGCGGTTGCCCCGGAACGCCAGCTCCATGGCCCGCTCGCCGAGCTCCTCCAGCGGGAGCTTGACAGTGGTGAGCGGCGGGGACAGGTCGCGCACGACGGGAATGTCGTCGAACCCGGCGAGCGACACGTCGTCGGGCACGGAACGGCCGGACTCGCGCAGTGCCGTGAGCGCGCCGATCGCCATCACGTCGGTGACGGCGAACACGCACGTCGCGTCGAGCCCCCTGGCGAGCAGCTCCGACATCGCGGCGTGGCCGCCGTCGCGGGTGAAGGCTCCCTCCACCACGGCCGATTCGGGCAGCTCAACGCCGGCCTCGGCGAGAGTCTCGCGGAACCCGGCGAGCCGGTCGACCACGGTGGTGAGGGCGCGCGGGCCGGTGAGCACCGCGAACCGGCGGTGGCCCAGCTCGAGCAGCGCCTTGGCGAGCGCCGCGGCGCCCTCCTTGTTCTCCGGCTGCACGCTGTCGACGCGCAGGCTGCGGTGGCGGCTCACCACGGCGACCTGGCCGCCGCCCCTGCGGTAGGGGTCGATCTCGGCGGCGAGCGCGCGTTCCCACGCCTTGTCCTCGAAGCCGGAGCCGACCAGCAGGATGGCCGACGCGCGCTGGGCCCGCAGCATCGAGATGTAGGCGATCTCCTTCTGCGGGTCGCGGAAGGTGCTGGCGAGCATCACGAGCAGCCCGTTGTCGCCCGCCACCCGCATGACCCCGCGGGCGATTGCCGCGAAGTACGGGTCGCTGACGTCGTGGCAGATGACGCCGACTGTGCGGTGGGATGCCCCGGCCAGCGCCTGCGCGTGCGCGTTGGGCGTGTACGCGAGCTTCTCGGCCGCCGCGAGCACCCGCTCGCGCAGGTCCGTGCGGACCTTGGTGGTGCCGTTCAGCGCTCTGGACGCGGTGGCCAGCGACACCTCCGCGGCGCGGGCGACGTCCTCGAGCGTGACGTGTGGGTGAGCGTCCATGCGCAACTCCCGGTTAAAGAAAGCTTGACCGAGTTTCCCGGTCTGCATACTCTACCTGAAAGCGCATTCAGAAAGCGCATTCAGAGATCCGGGTCCCGGTCTCGATCAGGTGCTTTCCGACACGTTCGCAGGCGAACGGAGGGTCATGGTCACGCACAGTCAGTCGGCACGCACCGAGCCCGCAGGGCCACCAGGTCCGACATCCTCGGCAGGAGTATCCGAGCGGGCGCGGCCAGGGATCGCGCAGCGTATCCTCGGCTTCACCGAGCGCGCCTGGCGGCCCATCGCCCTGCTCGTGGTGCTGTTCTTCGCGTGGTGGGCGGTGACGGCGGCGGAGCTGATCGAGCCCTACCTGGTGCCCTCGCCCGGCGACACGTTCGACGCGATCGCCAGCCGCCCGGACTACTTCTGGGAGCACACCTGGGCCACGACCTACGAGACGCTGCTCGGCTTCGTCATCGCCGCGGCCGTCGGCGTCTTCGCCGCCGTGGTGATGGTGCAGTCGGCGACCGTCGAGAAGACGCTGTACCCGCTGCTGCTCTTCGCACAGGTCATCCCGAAGATCGCCATCGCGCCGCTGTTCGTGGTGTGGCTCGGCTTCGGGATCGGCCCCAAGATCGTGGTCGCCGTCCTGATGGCGTTCTTCCCCGTGGTGATCTCGATGGTCACCGGGCTCAAGTCCGTCGACCCCGAGATGCTGCAGCTCTCGGCCACGATGGGCGCCAAGCCGGGGCAGACGTTCTGGAAGATCCGGTTCCCGGCGTCGCTGCCGCACCTGTTCTCCGGGCTGAAGGTCGCCGCGACCATGGCCGTCACCGGCGCGGTGGTCGGCGAGTTCGTCGGCGCCGACGCCGGGCTGGGCTTCGTCATCCTGCAGGCCAACGGAAACCTCGACACCCCGGTGCTCTTCGCGGGGCTGCTGATCATGTCGCTGCTCGGTGTCCTGCTGTTCGTGCTCGTGGAGTGGCTCGAGCACCTCGTGCTCCCGTGGCACGCGAGCAGGCGCACCGAAGGCGTCACCACAACGCTGTGAGATCCCTTGCGAGACAAAGGAAAACCATGAAACTTCCCGCACTAGTGAAGAGTGCCGTCAGTGTGGCCGCCGTGCTGCTGCTCACCGCGGGCTGCGGCGGCTCCGAGCCGGAGACCACCACCAACGCCCAGGGCGAGACGCTCGACAAGGTCACGCTGACCCTCAACTGGTACCCCTACGGCGAGCACGCGCCGTTCTACTACGGCAAGGCGCAGGGAATCTACGAGGAGCACGGGATCGACCTGGAGATCAGGGCGGGCCAGGGGTCGCAGAAGACCGTCCAGGCCACCGCGGCCGGGCAGACCGACTTCGGCTGGGCCGACACGCCGGCCCTGCTCGCGGGCGTTTCGCAGGGCCTCGACGTCAAGAGCATCGGCGTGTTCCTGCAGACAACGCCGTCGTCGGTGCAGTTCTTCAGCGAGCAGAACGTCTCCTCGCCTGCCGACCTCAAGGGCAAGACCATCGCGAGCACGGCGGGTGACGCGCTGACCAAGACCTTCCCGGCATTCCTCCAGGCCAACGGGCTCGCCGAGGGCGACGTGCGGATCCAGAACACCGACGCCGCCGGGAAGATGGCCGCCGTCATGTCGGGCCAGACCGACGCGCTGCTCGGCTACGCGACCGACCAGGGCCCGACGATGCAGGAGAAGGCGGGCAAGGAGGTCTCCTACCTCCGCTTCGCCGACAACGGGCTGAACTTCTACTCGAACGGCCTCATCGCCTCGCAGGAGGTCATCGACGACCGGGGCGACCTCGCCCAGCGCATGGTCGCCGCGACGAGCGAGGCGTGGACCGCGGTGCAGCAGGACCAGCAGGCCGCCGTCGACGCCATGCAGGGCTCCTCGGAGCAGCTGCCGTCGAAGCAGGTGCTCGCCGAGCAACTCGCCTCGACGCTGGAGCTGCTGCACACCGACGCCACGGAGGGCCAGGCGCCCGGGGTGAACAACGAGGAGGACTGGAAGAAGACCATCCAGATCTTCGCCGACGCCGGCGTGATCTCCAGTGCCGAAGAGCCCAGCGCCTACTGGGTCAGTGAGCTCGCACCGAAGGAATGAGTTGAGGCAGATGACTGGCTACGCGGTCGAGATCGAGGACGTCGCGGTGCGGTTTCGCACCAAGAAGCGGGACGTCACCGCCCTGCGCGACGTGACGATGCGGGTGGACCCCGGTGAGTTCGTCGCGATCGTGGGGCCGTCCGGCTGCGGCAAGTCCACGCTGCTGAAGCTGTCGTCGGGCCTGCTGGCGCCCTCGTCCGGCAGCGTGAAGCTGCTGGGGGAGAGCGTCAGCGGCCCGCGCAAGGACGTCGGGTACGTCTTCCAGAAGGCGGCGCTGCTCGAATGGCGCACGGCGCGCAAGAACATCCTTCTGCAGGCCGAGATGCGCGGCATGCCAGCGAAGGAGGCGAAGGCGAGGGCCGACGAGCTCATCGAGATGACGGGGCTCACCGGGTTCGAGGACGCCTACCCGCACGAGCTGTCCGGGGGTATGCAGCAGCGCGTCGCCCTGTGCCGCGCGCTGCTGCACCGCCCGCCGGTGCTGCTCATGGACGAGCCCTTCGGCGCGCTCGACGCGCTCACCCGCGAGCAGATGAACGTCGAGCTGCGCCGGATCTGGCAGGAGACCAAGACCACCGTGCTGCTGGTGACCCACTCGATCGCCGAGGCGGTGTACCTGGCCGACCGGGTCGTGATGATCACGGCGCGGCCGGGCACCGTCGCCGGGGTGATCGAGGTGAACCTGCCGGTGGACCGTGACTACGGCAAGACCATGTCGGAGCCGGAGTTCGCCAAGGCGACCCGGCACATCCGCGACCACCTCGGCGCCGCCGCGGTGGCTGAGTGAGAAAGGTGTTCCATGGCGGCGAACGAGGAACGGTCCGTCGGGATCGTCATGAACGGGGTCACCGGTCGCATGGGCTACCGGCAGCACCTCGTGCGGTCGATCCTGGCGATCCGGGAGCAGGGCGGGCTGCGACTGCCCGACGGCACGGTGCTGCGTCCTGAGCCGATTCTGGTGGGCCGCAACGAGAGCAAGCTCGCGTCCATCGCGAAGGAGCACGGTCTCGACCGGTGGACGACCGATCTGGACGAGGCGCTGAAGGCACCCGGAGCCGAGATCTACTTCGACGCCCAGGTGACCAGCCGCCGCGTCGACGGCGTGAAGAAGGCCGTCGCCGCGGGACTGCACGTGTACACCGAGAAGCCGACCGCGGAGGACACGGAGACGGCGCTGGAGCTGGCCCGGATCGTGAACGCGGCGGGCGTGAAGGCGGGCGTGGTGCAGGACAAGCTCTTCCTGCCCGGCCTGCTCAAGCTCAAGCGGCTCGTCGACGGCGGCTTCTTCGGCAGGATCCTGTCGGTGCGCGGCGAGTTCGGCTACTGGGTGTTCGAGGGTGACTGGCAGGAGGCGCAGCGGCCCTCGTGGAACTACCGCGCCGAGGACGGCGGCGGCATCATCATCGACATGTTCTGCCACTGGCGGTACGTGCTGGAGGAGATCTTCGGTCCGGTCCGCTCGGTGCAGGCGCTCGCGGCGACCCACATCCCGGAACGGGTCGGCGAGGACGAGCAGCCCTACACCTGCACGGCCGACGACGCCGCGTACGGCATCTTCGAGCTCGACGGCGGCATCGTCGCGCAGGTCAACTCCTCCTGGACGACGCGGGTGTTCCGCGACGAGCTGGTGGAGTTCCAGGTGGACGGCACCGAGGGCAGTGCCGTCGCCGGGCTGCGCCGCTGCCGCGTCCAGCACCGCTCCACGACCCCGAAGCCGGTGTGGAACCCCGACCTGCCCGCGACCGAGGACTTCCGGTCGCAGTGGCAGGAGGTGCCGGACAACGCCGACTTCGACAACGGGTTCAAGGCACAGTGGGAGATGTTCCTCCGGCACGTGGCGGCTGACGAGCCGTTCCCGTGGGACTTCCTGGCCGGCGCGCGAGGCGTGCAGCTGGCCGAGCTCGGGCTGCGGTCGGCAAGGGAGGGTCGCAGGATCGCGATCCCCGAGCTCACTCTCTGATCCACTTTTCCCTGTTTCACCTTTCCCGGCACGACAACTGAATATCTCCCGGCATGTACGAAGTGAAAGCGCTTTCGGTAACGCTGAAACTCAATGGAGAGGTACACATGTCCGGTCGCAGACGTGCCAGGACACTGGCCGCGCTGCTCGCGTTCCTGCTCGCCGCGGGGGTGGCGTCCGCGCTCCCCGCGGCGGCGCAGGCACGCTTCAGCGTGCTGGTGTTCTCCAAGGTGACCAACTTCCATCACGACTCGATCCCCGCGGGCATCGCGGCGATCGAGCAGCTCGGCGCCGAACACGGCTTCAGCGTCGAGTCCACCGACGACGCGGCGGCGTTCACCGACGAGAACCTCGCCCGGTTCGACGCCGTCGTCTTCAACAACACCAACTCCACCCCCGAGTCGGGCGACCTGCTCGACGCCGCGCAGCGCGAGGCGCTCCAGCGCTACGTCCAGGCGGGCGGCGGCTGGGCCGGCGTGCACGCCGCGTCGGCCAGCGAGCGCGACTGGGAGTGGTACGAGGGCCTGGTCGGCGCCATCTTCGACCACCACCCCGCCCCCCAGGTGGGCCGGGTCAAGGTGCTCGACCGCGTCCATCCGTCCACACAGGACCTTCCGGAGCTGTGGGAGCAGACGGAGGAGTGGTACAACTGGCGGGTCAACCCGACCGGTGCGGTGCACACACTGGCCCAGATCAAGGTGCGCGACGGCGTCACCGGGCTCGACGAGGGAGTCGACCACCCGTACTCGTGGTGCCAGAACTACGACGGCGGGCGGTCCTGGTTCACCGCTGGCGGCCACGCCGCCGAGAAGTTCTCCGACGAGCTGTTCCTCTCGCACCTGCTCGGTGGCATCGAGTGGGCCGCCGGGGCGGTCGAGGGTGACTGCTCGGCGACCCAGACGGGCAACTTCCAGCGGGTCCCGCTCGTCGACGCGGACCTGGCCGACCCGTTCGAGCTGGCCGTGGCCCCCGACCGCCGCGTGTTCTGGATCCAGCGCACCGGCGCGCTGAAGGTCGTCGACCAGGAGACGCTGAACGTCACGACGGCACTGGACTTCCAGTACACGCCCGAGATGACGAGCCAGTCCGACGGTCTGCTCGGCCTCACGCTCGACCCGGCGTTCGCCGAGAACAACTGGCTGTACCTGCTGTACTCCGACCCGCAGGAGAACAAGCTCAACCTCTCGCGGTTCACCGTCGCGGCCGACAGCACGATCGACCTCGCCACCGAGAGTCGCCTGCTGGAGATCCCCACGTTCCGTGGCGAGGGCAGGGCCAACTCGCACATGGCCGGGTCGATCACCTTCGACGGCGACGGCAACCTCTACGTGGCGACCGGCGACAACACCGACCCGTTCGCCTCCGACGGGTTCTCGCCGATCGACGAGCGCGAGGGCAGGAGGGCCTGGGACGCCCAGGGCACGTCCGGCAACACCAACGACCTGCGCGGCAAGATCCTGCGCATCACGCCGCAGCCGGACGGGACCTACACCATCCCGGAGGGCAACCTGTTCGCGCCGGGCACCGAGCTGACCCGCCCGGAGATCTACGCGATGGGCCTGCGCAACCCGTTCCGCATCACGGTCGACCCGCACACCAACGCGTTGCTGGTGGGCGACTACGGCCCCGACGCGCGGCAGGCCGACCCCGAGCGCGGTCCGGAAGGGACGGTCGAGTTCCTGCGCATCACCGAGGCGGGCAACCAGGGCTGGCCGTACTGCACCGGGAACAACACGCCGTTCGTCGACTACGACTTCGCCACCGGTACGTCCGGGGAGACGTTCGACTGCGGCAACCTGGTCAACGACTCGCCGAACAACACCGGCCTGCGCGAGCTGCCTCCCGCCCAGCCCGCGTGGATGTGGTACGCCTACTCGGCCTCGCCGGAGTTCCCCGAGCTGGGCACGGGCGGCGGCGGTCCGATGGCCGGCCCGGTCTACGACTACGACCCGGACAACCCGAGGATCTCGAAGTTCCCCGAGTACTTCGACGGCAAGTGGTTCAACTACGAGCTGACCCGCCGGTGGTTCAAGGTGATGTCGGTGCAGCAGCACGAGCAGACGTTCACCGATCCCCGCTTCGCGCCCGCCCGCCCCGGCGACCTGCTCTCGATCAACGGGATCTTCGCCGACCTGCAGTGGATCCAGCCGTTCGACGCGCACTTCGGCCCCGACGGCTCGCTCTACGTGATCGACTTCGGTGAGGGCAGCGGCACCGGAAGGGGTGGCAGCAACGACGGCGCCGGCATCTACCGCATCGACTACGTCGCCGACGGCCGCCCGCCGACAGCGGCGATCACGCCGTCGACCGACTCGGGCAAGGCTCCGCTCAAAGTGTCCTTCTCCAGCGAGGGTTCCGCGGGCGGCGACGGCGAGCCGGTGACCTACGCGTGGGACTTCGACAACGACGGCACGGTGGACTCGACGGAGGCCAGCCCGACGCACAAGTACAAGGAGCTCGGGCAGTACACCGCCCGGCTCACGGTGACGAGCACCGAGAACCCGGACCTCACCGCCGTGGCCGTCACCGAGATCACGGTGGGCAACACGAGGCCGGAGGTGCGCATCGTGCTGCCGCCGGACGGCGGAATGTTCGACTTCGGCGACACGATCCCCTTCCGCGTGGAGGTCACCGACCGCGAGGACCGGACGATCGACTGCTCGAAGGTGGTGGTGCAGTCGCAGCTCGGCCACGACGACCACCTGCATCCGATGGACAACGTCACGGGCTGCGTGGGTGAGATCGCGACCGACGCCGGGGACAGCCACGGTCCTGGGCAGAACCTGTACGCGGCGCTGAGCGCGCAGTACACCGACGGCGGTGGCAAGGGCGGCGTGCCCGCGCTCACCGGGTCGGCGCACGTGACGCTGGAGCCGAAGCACAAGGAGGCCGAGCACTTCGAGGACCACAGCGGCATCGAGGTGCTGAGCCGCGCCGACGCGTCGGCGGGCAAGCGACTGGGCGAGATCGAGCACGGTGACTGGGTCGCCTACGACCCGATCCACCTGCAGGGCATCGACTCGCTGACCGTCAGCGCCAGCTCCGGTGGCATCGGCGGCACCATCGAGTTCCGCGCCGACGCGCCGGACGGCGAGCTGCTCGGTTCAGCGGAGGTGCCCAACACGGGCGGCTGGGGCAACGTCGTCGACACCGACGTGGCCCTCACCGATCCGGGAAGAACCGTGAAGCTCTACCTGGTGTTCGTCAACCCGGCCTGGACGCCGGACCAGGCGGACCTGCTCTCGCTGGACGTGCTGCAGTTCAACGGAAAGGGCGTGACCTCATGAGTACGCGACGGGATTTCCTGCGACTGGCCGCCGGTTCGGTGGCGGTCGCCGGGGCGAGCGGGCTGCTGGGCGGCACTGCGCTCGCGTCGGGGCCGCGCCGGGTGCCGCCAGGGCACATCGGAATCCAGCTCTACACGGTGCGCTCGCTGATGAGCACCGACGCGCAGGGCACACTCGACGCGCTGGGGCGGATCGGTTACTCGACGGTGGGCGTGAGCGGACTGTACGGGCACACGCCACAGCAGTTCCGCGCGATGCTGGACCGGGCGGGGCTGCGGGCCGTGCTCACGCACCTCTCGCTCGACGCGATCCGTGGTGACTGGCAGCGGGAGCTGGCGAACGCCCACGTGCTCGGCGTGAAGTACGTGGTGGTGCCGTCGCTGCCGAGTTCACTGTGGACACCGGCGGGCTACCGGCAGGTGGCCGCCGAGTTCACCGAGGCGGGCAGGGCGGCGCGGGCCGCCGGGCTCGGGTTCCTGTACCACAACCACGATTTCGACTTCCGGACCGTCGAGGGCGAAGTGCTCTACGACATCCTGGCGAGCGAGACCGATCCGAGGTACGTGGACTTCGAGATCGACCTGTACTGGGCGATCAGGGCGGGCTACGACCCCGTGGAGTACTTCGAGCGCTACCCGGGCCGGTTCCCGGTGTTCCACGTGAAGGACATGGCGCCCGACGGGTCGTTCGAGGATGTCGGCCACGGCACGATCGACTTCCGCCGCATCTTCCGGCGCCGGGACGTCTCCGGCGTCCAGGAGTACGTGGTGGAGCACGACCAGCCGGCCGACCCGCTCGCCAGCGCGGCCCGCAGTTACCGGACCCTGCGCACGATCCGCTTCTAGTAAAGCTCCCCAAGGCCACCTTTGCTGCGTTGAACGCAACAAAGGTGGCCTTGGGGGCCGAATCGGTTCCCCCTTTCGGCGCACGTCGGTTAGGCTGCGGCGCGCGTGCCCTGGGAGGGGAGCCTGCTTTGCCCGAGCCGTACCCCGAGATCGAGCCCCACGATCATGGCCTGCTCGCCGTCGGCGACGGGCACGAGATCTACTGGGAGGTCTGCGGCAACCCGCACGGCAAGCCCGCGGTGTTCCTGCACGGTGGGCCGGGCGGCGGCAGCTCGCCCGCCCACCGCAGGCTGTTCGACCCCGCCCGCTACCGGATCGTGCTGCTGGACCAGCGCGGCTGTGGCCGCAGCATCCCGCATTCCGCGGAGCAGGCTGCCGACCTGAGCGCCAACACGACGTGGCACCTCGTCGCGGACCTCGAGCTGCTGCGTGAGCACCTCGGCATCGACCGCTGGCTCGTCCTCGGCGGCTCCTGGGGCAGCACCCTCGCGCTCGCCTACGCGCAGACGCACCCCGGCCGCGTCACGGAGCTGGTGCTGCGCGGCATCTGGACCATGCGGCGCAAGGAGCTGGACTGGTTCTACGGCGGGGGAGCGGGGTTCCTGTTCCCCGAGCGCTGGGAACGGTTCCTGGAGCCGGTGCCGCCCGAACGCAGGGACGGCGACCTGATCGCCGCCTACCACGACCTCCTGTTCGACCCGGATCCCGCGGTGCACGGGCCTGCCGCGGTCGCGTGGAGCACGTGGGAGGCAGACACGGTCACCCTGCGCCGCCGTCCCGAGCTGGTCGAACAGTTCTCCGACCCCCGATTCGCGCTGGCGTTCGCGCGCATCGAGAACCACTACTGCGCGCACCAGGGCTTCCTCGCCGACGAGCAGCTGCTCCGCGATGCGGGCAGGCTCGCGGACATTCCGGGCGTGCTCATTCACGGCCGGCACGACGTCTGCACGCCGCCCGTGGGCGCGTGGGACCTGAAGCGGGCCTGGCCGGCCGCCGAGCTGATCATGGTGGAGGATGCCGGGCACGCCTACGACGAACCCGGCATTCTGCGGGAGCTGCTGCGGGCCACCGACCGGTACGCGGAATAGGCTCGGGTCGTGGAACTCGTGACGATCGACGACATCCGTGCCGCGGCCGACCGGATCAGCGGCGCCGTCGTGCGCACCCCGTTGCTGCCGAGCCCGTGGGCGGACGCCGACCGCCCCCTGTGGCTGAAGCCGGAGAACCTGCAGCCGATCGGCGCCTTCAAGCTGCGCGGAGCCCAGAACGCGATCGCGCGGCTCGACGAGCGCACGCGGAACCGGGGTGTGGTGGCCTACTCGAGCGGCAACCACGCGCAGGCCGTGGCCTACGCCGCGCGGACGTTCGGCATCCCCGCCCACATCGTCATGCCGGACGTGACACCGCAGGTGAAGGTCGACAACACGCGCGGTTACGGCGCCGAGGTGGTGCTCGTCCCCATCGGCGAGCGCGAGTCCGCCGCGCTCGAGCTGGTGGAGAAGCTGGGCGCGGTGCTGGTGCCGCCGTTCGACCACCCGGACATCATCGCCGGTCAGGGCACGATCGGGCTCGAGATCGCCGAGGACCTGCCCGATGTCGAGCTGGTGCTGGTGCCGGTGAGCGGCGGCGGGCTCTCCTCGGGCATCGCGACGGCGGTCAAGGCGCTGTGCCCGGAGGCGCGGGTGGTCGGCGTGGAGCCGGAGCTCGCGGGCGACGCGCGGGAGAGCCTGCGGGCCGGGGCGCTCGTGGACTGGCCGATCGAGCGGCGCGCGCGGACCATCGCCGACGGGCTGCGCTCGCAGCTGTCCGAGCTGACGTTCGCCCACCTGCGCGCGCACCTCGACGACATCGTCACCGTGAGCGAGGACGAGATCCGGGGCGCGATGGGCGTGCTGGCCACCAGGGGACGGCTCGTCGCCGAGCCCAGCGGTGCCGTTGGCCTCGCCGCGTATCTCAACCGGGCGGGCGACCTGCCCCGTGGACGCACCGTGATCGTGGTGTCCGGTGGCAACGTGACCCCGTCGCTGCTCTCCGACGTTCTCGGCGCCTGAGCATTAGGGTGGGAGTCATCCGACGAAGGGATTTTCGCTCATGCTGTTCGGAGACGAGCACGTCCGCCGTTATGAGGAGACCGACGGGGAGGTCGGCCACGACTGGGAGAACGGTGCGCCGACCCTCATCCTGACGACCAAGGGCCGCAAGACCGGCAAGGAACGCAAGTTCGCCCTGATCTACCAGGAGCACGAGGGCGATTACGTGATCGTCGCGTCCAAGGGTGGCGCCGACGAGCACCCCGGCTGGTACCACAATCTGGTGGCCGACCCCCAGGTGACGGTCCAGGTGAAGGCCGACAAGTTCGCGGCCAAGGCCCGGACGGCCAGTGAGAGCGAGAAGGCCGTGCTGTGGCCGAAGATGGCGGCGGTGTGGCCCGCCTTCGACGACTACCAGAAGAAGACGGATCGTGATATTCCCGTCGTAGTCCTGGAGCGTGTGGCCTGAACCTCGACGAAGGGGACGAACATGGCGCAGCAGTCGACAGTCGACGTGGCCGGCCTGCTGGCGAAGCTGGCGGAGGCGGAGCATCAGGCCGAGCGCGGGGAGCTGAACCCGGCCGAGCTGCCCGGACTGGTGCGGGCCCAGCGGCTGGTGCGGGACTTCGCGGGCTGGCCGAAGGAAGTCGACTCCGACCGCTGACCGCGCTGCGCCGGTTCCCCCGTCGGGGCCGGGGCAGGTGGTTCAGCCTCGCGATCGACGTGATCGCACCGTTCCTGGCGATGGGCACCCGACTGCGGGTGACGGGTGCCCACCACCTGCCCCGCGAGGGCGGCGTGCTGGTGGCGAGCAACCACCTGTCCAACGCCGACCCGATCATGGTCACCGTGGCGTGCCTGATGGGCGGTCGCGTGCCGAGGTTCTTCGCCAAGGCGGGGCTGTGGCGGGTGCCGGTGGTGCGCGCCGTCATGACCTCGGGCAGGCACATCCCCGTGCACCGGGGCAAGGCGAGCGCGCTCGAGGCCTACCGCGACACCGTCGACGCCGCGCTGGCGGGCGACTGTGTCGTGGTGTTCCCCGAGGGCACCTTCAGCGACCGCGCCGACGAATGGCCCATGAAGGCCAAGACGGGACTCGCGCGGGTCGCGCTCACCACAGGGACGCCGGTGGTGCCGCTCGCGTGCTGGGGCTCGCAGCACGTGCTGCCGCAGGGCGCCCGGTTGCCGCGCGTGCTGCCGAGGCGCAGGGTAGAGCTGCTGGCCGGACCGCCGGTGGACCTCTCGGATCTGCGGTCGGACAAGCCCACCGCGTCCCAGCTCAGGGAGGCGACCGAACGCATCATGACGGCGATCACGTCGTTGCTGGCAGAGGTGCGCGGGGAGAGCCCGCCACCCGGAAACGTGAAGGCATAATCGCGACCATGAGTGAACACTTCGACGTTGTGGTGCTGGGCGCGGGTCCCGGCGGGTACACCGCCGCGGTCCGCGCGGCGCAGCTCGGCTACGACACCGCCATCATCGAGGAGCGTTACTGGGGCGGGGTGTGCCTGAACGTCGGGTGCATTCCGTCGAAGGCGTTGCTGCGCAACGCCGAGCTGGCACACCTGTTCACCACGGAGGCCCGGACGTTCGGCATTCGGGTCGACGGCGAGGTGTCGTTCGACTACCAGGCCGCGTACCAGCGCAGCCGCAAGGTCGCCGATGGCCGCGTCAAAGGCGTTCACTACCTGATGAAGAAGAACGCGATCACGCAGTTCGAGGGGCGTGGCACGTTCTCCAGCGACAAGGCGATCGAGGTGCGGCGCGCCGACGGCGAGACCGAGACGGTCACGTTCGACCACTGCATCATCGCGGCGGGTGCCACGCCGAAGCTGCTGCCCGGCACGTCGGTCAGCGACCGCGTGGTGACCTACGAGGAGCAGATCCTCTCCTCGGACCTGCCGGAGAGCATCGTGATCGCGGGCGCGGGCGCGATCGGCGTCGAGTTCGCCTACGTGCTGCACAACTACGGTGTGAAGGTCACGATCGTCGAGTTCCTCGACCGCATGGTGCCGCTGGAGGACGAGGAGGTGTCGGCCGAGCTGGCGCGGCGCTACCGCAGGCTGGGCATCGACGTCCTGACGTCCACGCGCGTGGAGTCCATCGAGGAGACCTCCGACGGCGTGCGGGTCACGGTGTCGAAGGACGGCGAGCAGCAGGTGATCGAGGCCGGCAAGGTGTTGCAGGCCATGGGCTTCCAGCCCAATGTGGACGGTTACGGCCTCGAGAACACCGGTGTGCGGCTCACCGAGCGCGGCGCGATCGACGTGGACGGCCGGTGCCGCACGAGCGTGCCGCACATCTTCGCGATCGGTGACGTGACGGCGAAGCTCATGCTGGCGCACGCAGCGGAGTCGATGGCGATCCTGGCGGCCGAGACCATCGCCGACGCGGAGACGATGGAGCTCGACTACCGGATGATCCCGAGGGCGACGTACTGCCAGCCGCAGATCGCGAGCTTCGGCCTCACGGAGGAGCAGGCGCGTTCGGAGGGCCACGACGTCCAGGTGGCCAAGTTCCCCTTCAGCGCCAACGGAAAGGCCCACGGCCTCGGCGACACGGTGGGCTTCGCGAAGATCATCAGCGACGGCAAGTACGGCGAGCTGCTGGGCGCCCACCTGATCGGCCCCGAGGTCACCGAGCTCCTGCCGGAGCTGACCCTGGCCCAGCAGTGGGACCTGACGGTGCACGAGGTGGCCCGCAACGTCCACGCGCACCCGACCCTCGGCGAAGCCGTGAAGGAAGCGGTCCACGGCCTGGCCGGCCACATGATCAACATGTAGTTTCGTACCCCCTGTGGCCTGGTGTTTCCCGGGTTGCAGGGGGTTCCAGGCCGTCATCAGGCCGTCACATCGAGCCCCAGCGAACCGAAGAAGCGGTCCACAGCCTCTTGGTCCGCTGGTGGCTGGCCGGTAGCCACTCGGAGACGCTTGACCTGGTGGACGAACGGCAACGCGGGTCAAGTCGCTAGGGTCTTCCGAATCCTGAGCACCTCACAAATTGATCTCAGATGCGCGGCGATTCCAAGGTTTCGTGCCAGGCTGAACGGCGTGACCAACGAAGCGATGATGTGCTTTCTCTTGGCCTCACGCGACCCGTCAGGCTTCCGGCCGCTCGGTACGGGTTTCGCCCTCGGGGGGCGCCAAGTAGCAACAGCCCTGCATGTCGTGGGGCCGGAGGCTGGGAACATTCACGCAGTGCTCCGACGATCGGAAGTTGCGGGCTACCAAGATACGACTGATAGGTTAGTCAAGCTCCCTTTTCCTTTGGAACTGGTTCACGCCGACCCCATTCACGATCTGGCGGTACTGGAGTTCCCCGACCAGGTCGAGGCTCGTGTCCCTTACAAGGTGACTGGCACTGATCACGTCGACACTGGAACGTCCGTGGTCACTTATGGATTCCCTCACGCTAATGATGGCCGTGTCGTACTAACGCAACAAGCCGCTTCTGTTGGCGCTAAGGTCCTAATGGAGAATCAAGGGATAAAGAACAAGTACATTGTACTCAATACTCTGCTTCGACCTGGCCAATCTGGTGGCCCTGTATTCGACGTTAAGACTGGAAATATTGTGGCTGTGCTTGTTGGCGCTTACGTTCCGCCGGGTGGAGGCGGGGGAATTCTGATAGGAAACGTTGACCCGATGACGCTGCATCAAACGACTCATGCAGTTTCTGCCGAGTATATACAGGACATGTTGGAATGAGTGACATCTCGTCAATATTGGAGAGTCGTTCTAGCTGGTTGGATGAGTTGCCAAAGTATCAGCGGGATCTCATTCGAGAACTAGGGCGATCGGGAGATCTAGAGGCAGCTGCGCGCTCATGGCTGGAGGCTGGCTCGGTGTCGCACACGGCAGAATTTGGTGTCCTTGGGGGTGCCCGGGTCTTCTACGAAAAAGTGTTGGACGAGCTCCATGACCTGCTGTGCGTAGCGAGCAAATATACGGAGGAGAAGGCAAAGATTCTCCAAGAGTACAAAGCAGGTCAGGCATCCTTCGTGGCGATGGTTACATCCTTTATTGCACCGCATGTTGGAACTTCCTCCCCTCTTCTGGCGCCGGTGGTAGCGGTCATTCTAACAATTATTGCGCAAGCGTCGCTAAAAACCTGGTGCAGTATGCAAGTCGAACGACGCAGTCGTCGTGAGGCGGATGACGCGCCGTAGGTGCGGAGTTCCTGTAATCGCACGCCCCTTTCATGGAGCGGCACCTGCCCCTGTTGGGGGCGCAAAATGCACGACCATCACGATCACGGTGTTGCTATGACCGGCCCAAACAGGGTTGGTGAGTAACGGGACTTGAACCCGTTACCCCCACACCGCCCGATCCTGCGGTTGGTGGCCGTCACGCCGCCTGGCTCCCGCTGTCGTCGGAGCCCAGCGAGCCGAAGAAACGGTCGACCGCCTTCTTGGTTCGCTCGTGGCTAGTCGGTAGCAGGTGCGTGTACACGCGCAGGGTGAAGCCGGGATCCGAGTGGCCGAGGTACTGCGACAACGCCTTGACCGACTCGCCCGCGTCCAGCAGCACCGATGCGTACAGGTGCCGTAGCGCGTGCACGCCGTCCGCCCGGGTACGTGGAGCCACACCAGCCTCGCCAGGGCCGGTCGCCACGCGTCCCGCTCGAACGACTTCGGCGTCAGCACCTCACCGGTCGAGTCGACCAGCAGCAGGCGCACCGTCACCGGCTTGCCGTCCGGGTGCACCCAGGGCAGCGTGACCTCGGTCGCCGGGTAGGTCTCGGCGTAGCGGTCCAGCCGGGTGAGCAGCTCCGCGCCGATCGGCACCTCCCGGGTCTTGCCGCCCTTCGGAGGTGCGAACACCGATTGACCAGCGACGATGCGGACCCGCCTTTCGACCCGCATGATCTCCCGCTCACGGTCGACGTCGTCGAGTGAGAAGCCGAACAGCTCACCCTTGCGCAGCCCGATACCGGCGGAATGTCCACGCCCGGTTTGAAGCGCTCCGGAATGTTGTCCCGTACGGCACGTACCCGTTCATGCGACCACACCACCACCTGCCTGCGGTTGATGCGGGGCCGGGCGATGTTGCGAGACAGCGTCGGGTTGGCGCCGATCACCTTGTCCTCGATCGCGAAGTTGAAGATCGACACCAGATGCCCGAAGTACAGCGCCCGCGAGGTCTCCGATACCTCGCCGTCCTTCATCGCACGCAACCAGCGCTGGACGTCACTCGGCTTGATCGACCCGACCGGCTTCTTCCCGAAGTGGGGAAGCAGGTGCACATTGACCCGCGTAGCCAGCCGTTCCCGGCTCGTGTAGTCGACGGTCTGCGCGTCGAGCCATCTCAGCGCGACCTTCTCGAACGGCACGAGACCGGCGCGAGGGTCGACGTACTTGCCCTCGCGCTTGTCGGACTCCATCTCGATCAGGAAGTCCTCAGCTCGTTTCTTCTGCTTGTCCGGAAAGGACTTCGAGCGTTCCTCGCCGTCCGGGTCGAGGTAGCGCACTTTGTAGCGCAGACCCTTGCCGTACAGCTCGGTCTTCTCCAGCACCGGCTTGCCCTTGGCGTTGAGCACCATCTTGCCTGTCTGCTCGTCGCGTTTCGGCCGGTACCAACGGTCCTGAATGTGTCCCATGCGGATTCCTCTGCTGATTGCGGAAAGAACTACGCGGCCTCGGTGGCCCAGCGCCTGACCGCTGCGGGGACGTAGCGCAGGTGTCTGCCGATCTTGCGGACGGGCGGCCCCTCGCCGCGCCATTTCCACTGGTAGAGCGTCTTCACCGGCACGCCGAGATAGGCCGCGACCTCCTCGACGGTCCAGAGCCGGCCGATACTGCTGACATCCCTCACGCTGTCCCCCTGATCACACCGCCTGCGGAATTGCCGAAGTTTCGAGAGCACCTGGTGGGCTGGCCGCCGCGAGCGCCCGGTCATACTCGGCCCGCCAGGCGATCCGCTCGGAGACGGCCTGCATGAGCAGGTGCGACCGGGGTGGCACCTGCCGGTCGCCGGGCGCGACCTTCCGCCACACGAGCCGGTCGGTCTGCCGTTCGGGCTTCTCGATGCCGATGCTCGCGAGCATGTCGCGCACGAAGGCGCGGCGATCGGCCTTGTAGTCGGCCAGGGACTTGCCGGACCACTTGCGGGAGACCAGCACCCGTCGCCCAGCAGACCGAGCGTGGACCGCCGATGAGCGCGGCCCTTGCAGCGGCCGGGGTCGTCTTTGACGTGCAGCCTTTCGGCTGGATGCCGTAGAGCAGCCACACCGCGCACGTCGGCGAGCATGGTGTGACGGACAGCGCGGCGTGCAGCCGCTCGTGATGGTCACGCTGCCGGTCGCTCGTGGCCTCCACGACCTCACCAGTCGACTTCGTGAGGTACTTGGTCAGATAGCCGATGTGCCGCCCGGCCTCCTCCGAGCCGCCGAGGATGCCCTTGGAGCGCACCTGCTGCCCGAAGCGCACCACGTGCGCGGGTTCCTCCACCGCGTCGACCGCCTCGTCCCACGGCGTCAGCGGCTCCCGGATGTCCGGGTCGACGAACGAGCGCGAGCGCCCGTCCCACACGGGCAGCCGGTCGACGTAGATGAGCCGGTCGTGGTTCGGCCACCACACCTGGTGGTAGGTCGCCGCCGTGACCTGCCGGATCACCGCGTGCGGGATCGAACCGCGGAGCGCCGCGTGCAGGTGCGGAGCCGCCCGCTTCTGCGGCTCAACCGTCGCGAAGTACTGCACGTCGAACCCGACCACCCGGCGCAGGTTCTGCCACCATCGATCGACGAGTGCGGCGAAGTGCACAGCGTCCCGGGCCGCCCGCCGGTAGTCGTAGCTGTCCAGGTCGACGGGCACCACGCCATCGCCGACACGGCCGTAGGAGTCGAGCGTCAGCGTCACGAACATGGAGGGCCGGTAGCCACCCGCGAACTCACGCCCGACAGTCCGCTTGTCGACGTGCCGCCGAGGCAGGTCGGGCGTGTCCTGCCGACGCCGGGTCGACCGCTTCTTCGGTTTGGCCGGCGGCACCTCCACCGCAGGTAGCCGACCGCGCATCCCCGAGGATCGAAGCTCCTCGTCGACGGAGCGGATCTCCTCCCGCAGCTCCTCGGCGTCGGTGGGGGAGCCCTCCGCTTCGGCCTTCCGGTACGCGGCCACCAGGTCCGCACGGAACTCGATGAGCTGTGTCTGGGCCTCGGTCGGCGGGGCCGGGGTGAAGTCCGGATCCTCCGTCAGATGCCAGCCCTCGCGGCATTGGGCCTGCCGTAGCGCCTTCGCCTTCTTCGCGCACGGCCCGCACACACTCTCCACGGTCGAGCCGCACGGCATAGGGACGTACCGCAGCTCGCCCGTGTCCGGGTCACCCACCTCCATCGTGAACGGCCGGACACAGACGCCGTACCGCTCGGCCGTCGCCTTCACGACGTCATCGGACAGCGGAAGCCGCATCCGCTCCGCACGCGTGGTCGGGTTTGTGCTCACGCGACCGCACCCCCAGCCCTGCCGTCACGACGCGGGAACTCCACAACGTCGGCCCGCTGCGGCGGATGTCCCGTGATGTACTCCACGAGCGCGCCGAGGTCGTCGTCGGTCACGTGGAAGGCGCGGGCACGCACCGGCTCCCGGCGGCCGTCCTCCTTGACCCACGCGACACCGGGCGTGTGCTCGGAGATCTCGTGTGCCGTCGCGCCACGCTCACGAACGCCATCCCCGAGCACCATGTCCACCTGTGCCTTCTCGTCGAGCCGCATGGCGACCCGCGTGGAGAACAGGTGACGGAACGAGATGACCTCCTTGCGCGGGTCCTGGAGGAGGCCGAGGACGCAGACGCCGGGTGCCCGGCCCTGGCTGGTGATGGTCTGCACGGCTCTGCTCGCGCGCTCGCGGAGCTGCTTGTCGGTCTGGTAGGCGATGACGTCGGCCAGCTCGTCGACCACGAGCAGGATGAACGGGTCGCCCGTCGCCGGAGTCCAGGACCGCAGCCGTCCCCGGTACCGGGTGGCGCGCTCCTTGACCGTCTCCGCGACCTCTTCCAGCAACGCTACGGCATCCGGCCCGTTGTCGAACACGACCCGGTGGAACACCTCAGGTGCCTGCCCCAGCTCCATGCCGCCCTTCGGGTCGATGCCGACGAGTCGCACGACACCCGAGCCGATCAGCGGAGCGAGCGCCCAGACGACCGACCACGGCAGCGAGCCCTTACCGGCTCCGGACACGCCCACGGCGAGCAGGTGCGTGCCGAGCAGCCGGACACGCCACGGCTTACCGGACTCTGTGCGGCCCACAGGCAGCCGCCGCTGGTCGGCCCCCTCAGCGTTCTCCGCGAGCGCTGGAGCGGTGACCGTCCGCACGAGCGGGTCGTGATGCACAAGGTCCAGCTCCAGCCGTCCGGGCCTGCGCACCCGCACGCGACAGCCCGTGGCGTTGAAAGCGTGAGCCAGGCCGGACGCGTGCAGCTCCCAGTGCTCCGGTGCCTGACCCTTGACCATGCAGACACGCACGCGGTCACGCCAGCCCTCCGAGCGCAGATGCCCGAGCTTCGGCCGGTACTCCTTGCCCCGGCTGGTCTTCACGAGGTCGGCCAGCCGCATTACCGTACGCCATTGGCACGCGTACACGGCGAAGCGGCGATACTCGGTTCGTACCTGCGCGAGGCAGAAGCGGCGGAACGACGTCCGGTGCAGCCACCACCACAGCGTCAGCGAGAGGACGAGCCCGCCCGCGACGAGCGCGAGCCCGAGGTGACCGAGCTGGTAGTCGAGCCACCCCACCAAGGCCGTGACGAGGATGGTCAGCGGGTAGCGCCACGTGATGCGCCCGATCTGGGTTGCCAGCCAGCACACGAGGCCGACGAGCAGGAACGGGGACAGTACTAGCTTCACCCACCCCGGCAGGAGCGTCCACCACGGCAGGCGAGGCCGCGCGACCTCCAGCGGGGCCGGGTCGATCCAGTGCGAGTGTCGTTTGTTCATCGGCCCTCACCCCGGCCGAGGTCGAGCGGCAGCCGTCCCGCACACGCGGCGCACTCGGTGTCGCCGGGCGCGAGCCGAGCGAACTTCTCGCAGGTCTCACAGCCCGTTCGGGCGACCCCTTCTGGCGCTGGACACTTCTCATCGTCTAGCGTTGTCACCTGTATACTCCGTCTGGTGTGGACAGCGCAGAAGCGGAAAGGTTGGTAGCCGGGCCGCTTCTGCGCCTTTACTTCTTCCGTAGCCCGTTTACGGGCGTGCTTCATCGCCGCACGGCAATGGCCGCACGTCGACTGTCGTGTATGGACTTCCTAGTTCGAGGCCGACTTCTTTCCGGTGAGCTTCCTGGTGATCTCGTCGGCCTTGCGGCCCTCGCGCTCGGACCAGTACAGGGCCTCGTGGTGATGACCGCGGTCGATCTCGGCCACCCTGGCGTAGGTCGCCGCGCTGCGCCGGTAGCAGTCACGCCACGCCTGGGGCGAGGCATCGTCCGGCGGCCGGATGGCGGTCAGCACCGTGTGAGCCTGCGTGAGGGTCCGTACCTCTTTCGCCTTGTCGTCAGCCATGTCATTCACCTCCCCTCTGCGTGTGCGCCGGGGATTCCAGGAACGCGCGCAGTTCCTCGGCGCTGTCCCGGATCTCCCTCAGCAGCCGGGCGAAGCGCGGCCAGTCGGACGGGTCACGCGGCGGGACTAGCACGAGCACGTCGGGGTCGAGGGACAACACCAGGGCCGCCTGGTGGTGGATCAACCCGACGAACTGCATGCTCGCCCTCGCCTCGCGACCGGGGCTCCACGTCGCGGTCACAGCCACGTCACCCCTCCGCCGATTCCTGGCCGCTCGCGTCGCGCAGCTCCACCTTCGCCGCCTCGATCGCCGCGCCGAGCCGCACGAGCGCTTCCTCGTCGACCAGGAGAGCCACGGGAAACGCCTTGCCGAACCGCACCTCCACGCGGTTGGCGAACGGCAGGGCACGAGACCTGATCGGCAGATCGGCGGTCACGTGGACCTGCACCAGGTCACGCACTCTCACCACGCCCTACGCCGCTGCCTGCTCGGACTGTGCCGCCTTGCCTCGACCGGCGGCCGGACGCGGAGCCCGCATCTCCTTGGCGCGCAAGCTGAACTGGACGCGTCCGTTCTGTTCGTACGCCGTCGCAGTCAGGCCCTCGAACACCACCGGCCGGAACGGCAAGCCCTGCACCGCTTCCGGCGGGACAGGTTGAACGTCCGCCGCGATCTTGACGACGACACCCGTGTTCCTGCCCTTGGCCGAGGGATCGGTGACCTGCACGTTCCACACGAGTTGGCCGGTCACGGTGTCCTTCGCCGGGGTCTTGTTGCCGTTGCGGTCCCACTCGAAAGCCTGCTCGACGTTGAGCACGAAGGCCCCTTCCGGGAACATGTCATCGAAGGGGACCGCGAACCGGTATCCACCCGGGATCGCCATAGAGATTCCTCCTAGGGTCCTGCCGCCGGGCCTATCCCGGCAACCTGACCTCTAATGTCGGCGAAATCGGAGGACGTGATCACCACACGGCGGGACATCTCGGGACGTCCTTGGTACGGCCGAAGACGTCCCTACAGATCCGCCGGGGGAGTGGACATGCCGAACGAGCGGCTGCGAGACGCGCTGCTACGGAACGGCCTGACGCTGGAGCAAGTCGCCAAGGCCGTCAACGTCGACCCGAAGACGGTGGAGCGCTGGATCACCAAGGGTCGCCTGCCGTACCCGAAGCACCGGCACAAGCTGGCCGCGATGGCGCGCGAGTCCGAGAGCTACCTCTGGCCCGAGGCCGTCGCGCCGGAGCGCAAGGTCGAGACGGCGACCGCCGAGGTCGTGAGGGTCTATCCCCACCGCAACGCCCTGCCGGTCGAGCTGTGGGACCGGCTGATCAACGACGCCGAGCAGACCGTCGAGATCCTGGTGCACGCCGCGCTGTTCCTGGTCGAGCGCCCCCGCTTCGTGAAGGACCTGGCAATCAAGGCCGAGGCCGGGGCGAAGATCCGGCTTCTCTTCGGAGACCCGGACGGCGACACCATCGCCCTGCGCAGCGAGGAGGAGCAGCTAGGGGAGGGCACACTGTCGGCGCGTATCCGCAACGCCCTGGCGTTCTACCGGCCGTTGCAGCGTGTCGAGGGCGTCGACATGCGGTTCCACGACGCTACGCTGTACAACTCGATCTTCCGCTTCGACGACGAGATGATCATCAACACGCACGTGTGTGGCTTCCAGGGCGCGCACGCGCCGTCGCTGCATCTACGCCGACTCTCGGCCGGGGATCTCTCCGAGACGTACTCCGAGAGCTTCGAGGCCGTCTGGAACCTCTCTCGCCCAGCCACCTTCTAGGAGGCACGATGGCACGCCGGGACTACTACAACGACCCGAACGCCCCCGCAGCCAACAGTATCGCCGTCGCGGTCAGCGCGTTCATCCAGGACGAACAGGACCGAATCCTGATGATCCGCCGTACCGACAACGACCTGTACTCGATCCCCGGCGGCCAGCTCGAACTAGGGCGTGTCTCCTAAAGATCTGCGGTGTGAGCTGGGATTGTTGATCGCATGTCACGGTTTGCGGTGCTTACTGACGCTCAATGGGCTCGGATTGAGCCGCTGATGCCGTCCTCGGATGGCCAGCGAGGCAGGCCGTTTAGGGATCACCGGCAGGTGGTCGAGGGGATCGTCTACCGATTCCGGACCGGGATCGCGTGGCGGGACCTGCCTGAGTCGTTCGGACCGTGGCAGACGCTGTGGAAGCGGCACAAGCGGTTCTCGACCGATGGGACCTGGGATAAGATCCACGCTCGGCTGGTCGCTGAGGCTGACGCCGCCGGCGGGGTGGACTGGACGGTGTCGGTCGACTCCACCATCAACCGCGCCCACCAGCACGCGGTCACCCTGCGACGGGTCGAACATCCCGCAGGTCGGCGGCCCACAGGGGGCTGAGCCGAACTACAAGGATCTACGCGCCGAGCCGCTTGATCATGCGCTGGGACGCTCGCGGGGCGGGATGTCGACCAAGATCCACCAGCTCGTCGACGGCCGCGGCCGCCCGCTGGTCATCGCACTCACACCCGGCCAGGCCGGTGACTCCCCCATGCTCGCGCCGCTGCTGTCCCACCTGGCCGTCAAACGGCTCGGTCCAGGTCGGCCGCGCACTCGCCCCGAGGCCTTGATCGGCGACAAGGCCTACTCATCCCGAGCGATTCGAGCCAGACTGCGAGCCCGGGGCATCAAGACCGTGATCCCACAGCCCGCAGACCAGATTGCTCACCGCAGACGGCGTGGCGCCGCCGGAGGCCGCCCACCCGAGTTCGACGCCCTGACCTACAAGCGGCGCAACGTGATCGAACGGTCCTTCAACGACCACAAGCAATGGCGCGGCATCGCCACTCGCTACGACAAGCTCGCCGCCGTCTACCGAGGAGGCATCGTCCTCCGCGCGATCACCCTATGGCTTCGGCAATAAGGAGACACGACCTAG
>NZ_QEQT01000060.1:0-32952 GCF_003311655.1 Prauserella sp. PE36
GCGACTCGGTGTCCAGAACGGGGGACTCGCGGTCCTGAGCGGGCGACTCGGTGTCCGGAGCGGGGGACTCGCGGGCTGGAGCGGGGGACTCGCGGGTTACCAAACCGTGTCCGGTCGATGGGGGCTTAATCGGTACAGGAGTCTTCCCGGCGCCCGGTCGACGGGCATATGTTGTCGCCCACAACATTTGCGCGACGTGGCGCCGGCCAGTTCCGGGTCGCCGCTCGTCGGCTGGGAGATCCGGAAAGGTTCTACGGATGCGGACCAAGAGACCTCTTGCATTCGCCGCTGCCGTCCTGGGCGTTACGTTGACGCTTGCGGCATGCGGTGCCAACACCGGGGGCGGCGACGAGGGCGGTGCGGGCGACACGGCCGCGCAGGAAGGAGCCGCCCCGAACGGCACGGTCGGCGTGATCCTCCCCGAGACGGCCACCTCGGCCCGCTGGGAGGGCTTCGACAAGCCGATGATCGAGGAGGCGCTGCGCGCCGAGGGCTTCGACCCCGATGTGCAGAACGCCCAGGGTGACGTCCAGAAGTTCACGACACTGGCCGACGGCATGATCGCCCAGGGCGTGAAGGTGCTCGTGATCGCCTCGATCAACAGCGAGGTCGGCAGCGCGGTCGCGGCCAAGGCCAAGAACGCGGGCATCCCGACCATCGACTACGACCGCCTCAACCTCGGAGGCGGCTCCGACTACTACGTCTCCTTCGACAACGTGAAGGTGGGCGAGCTCCAGGGCGAGGGCCTCGCCAAGGCGCTCGAAGGCAAGCGAGGCGCGCAGGTCATCGAGATCGAGGGCGCCCCGACGGACAACAACGCCACCCTCTTCCACGAGGGTCAGCGCAACGTCCTTCAGCCGCTGTACGACAACGGCACGCTCAAGCTCGTGCGGAGCCAGCCGATCGACGACTGGAACAACCAGAAGGGCGGCACGACCTTCGAGCAGATCCTGACGTCCAACGGCGGCAAGGTGGACGGCGTCGTCGCCGCCAACGACGGGCTCGCGGGCGCGATCATCACCGTGCTGAAGAAGAACGGCATGGCCGGCAAGGTCCCCGTGACGGGCCAGGACGCCACTCCCGACGGCCTCAAGGCCATCCTTCGCGGAGACCAGTACATGACGGTCTTCAAGCCCATCGAGGAGGAGGCCGAGGCGACGGCGAAGCTCGCCGCGGCGCTGGCCAAGAACGACACCGCAGCCGCCGACGCGCTGGCGAAGGACACCAGCCACGACCCCGAGGGCAACCGCGAGGTCAAGTCCGTGCTGCTGGAGCCCTACCTGATCACGAAGAACGAGGTCAAGCGCGTCATCGACGAGGGCTACGTCAAGGCCAGCGAGGTCTGCACCGACGACCTGCAGGCGACCTGCTCGCAGCTCGGGATCTCCTGACCCCCGGCTCCCGACCCCGGGGCGGGGCGCGCACCCCGACGGCGCGTTCCGCCCCGGTCCCACGGACAAGAACGACAGGGACAAGCATGAGTGAGCCCATCCTGCACATCACCGGCCTGAACAAGAGCTTCGGGCCGGTTCACGTCCTGCACGACATCGACTTCGACGTTCGTGCGGGGGAGGTCACCGCGCTCGTCGGTGACAACGGGGCCGGCAAGTCGACGCTCGTCAAGTGCATCGCGGGCATCCACGGAGCCGACTCCGGCACGATCGAGTTCCAGGGCAGGGAAGTGCACATCCGCAGCCCCAAGGACGCCGCGGAGCTCGGCATCGAGGTCGTGTACCAGGACCTCGCCCTGGCCGACAACCTCGACATCGTGCAGAACATGTTCCTCGGCAGGGAGCGCGGCAGCGCGTGGCTGCTCGACGAGGCCAGCATGGAGAAGGCGGCGCGGGAGACCCTCGCCTCGCTGTCGGTGCGCACCGTGAAGTCCGTGCGCACCCCGGTCTCGGCGCTCTCGGGCGGGCAGCGGCAGACCGTGGCCATCGCCAAGTCGGTGCTGTGGGACAGCAAGGTCGTGCTGCTGGACGAGCCGACCGCCGCCCTCGGCGTCGCGCAGACCCGGCAGGTGCTGGACCTGGTCCGCAGGCTCGCCGAGCAGGGGCTCGGCGTGGTGCTGATCAGCCACAACATGGCCGACGTCTTCGAGGTCGCCGACCGCATCGCCGTGCTGTACCTCGGCCGGATGGCCGCGGAGGTCTACACCAAGAACGTCACCCATGGCCAGGTGGTCGAGCTGATCACCGCGGGCCGCTCCGGTGACATCGGACTCGCCCGTCCCGAGCACGCCGTGCTGTGAGCCGCACTGTGAACGAGAAAGAACCCACCATGACTCAAACCCCCACGGCGTCGCCGAACACGGCGATCACCGACTTCGGCATCGACACCACCACCATGTCGACGTCCGAGGCCGTGCGCGACTACATCTCCCGCCTGCGGGCGGGGCAGCTCGGCTCGCTGCCCGCGTTGCTCGGGCTCGTCGCGCTCGTCATCGTGTTCGCCTCGTTGTCCGACGTCTTCCTGTCGCTCAACAACCTCGCGAACCTGCTCGCACAGGGCGCCGGGCAGACGATCATCGCGATGGGCATCGTGTTCGTGCTGCTGGTCGGCGAGATCGACCTCTCGGCGGGCACGGCGTCCGGTGTCGCGGGCGCGGTGCTCGCGATGCACTTCGCCGAGAACGGGAACCTGCTGGGCGGCATGGGCTCCACCGTCT
Organism: Prauserella sp. PE36; assembly: GCF_003311655.1. Classification (NCBI taxonomy): domain Bacteria; kingdom Bacillati; phylum Actinomycetota; class Actinomycetes; order Pseudonocardiales; family Pseudonocardiaceae; genus Prauserella; species Prauserella sp. PE36. Next base: position 2,669 of record NZ_QEQT01000060.1, read on the forward strand.
TCATCATGTTCCTGGCCGCACTTGGCCTCGGTGCGGTGCTCGCGGCGCTGCTGCGAATCTGGGCCGGTACCGCGATGTCGGTGCTGGGCATCGTGATCGCGGCGTCCGGGATGTCGGCCAACCCGTGGATCGAGATGCTGCTGGCGTTGTGCACCGGCACGGCGATCGGCTGCATCACGGGCTACCTCGTGTCCCGCATCGGCATGCCGTCCTTTGTGGTCACACTCGCGCTTTTCCTTGCGTGGCAAGGCGTCATTCTGCAGTTCATCGGCGAGGGCGGCGTGATCGGGATCAGCAGCTCGCCGGTGCTGGACAAGGTCGCCAACGGCAACCTGTCCGTGCTCGGCAGCTGGCTGCTGTGCGTGATCGCGGTCGGCGGGTTCGCTGCGGCGACGCTCGGCAGGCACTTCACCCGGCTGCGGCGCGGGCTCGTCACGCAGCCGACGTCGATCGTGCTGTTCAAGGTCGGCGGCATCGGGGCGATCGGCATCGCCGCCACCGCGCTGCTGACGGTCAACCGCTCGCCCAACGACAACATCGTGATCACCGGCGTGCCCTACGTGGTGCCGATCGTGCTCGGCCTGCTCGTGATCGGCACCTACGTGCTCAACCGGACGCGCTACGGCAGGCACATCTACGCCGTCGGCGGCAACCGCGAGGCGGCGCGCCGTGCGGGCGTCAACGTCACCAAGATCCGCGCGAGCGTGTTCGTGGTGTGCTCGTCGGTCGCCGCGCTCGGCGCGATCGTCTACTCGTCGAAGGTCGGCTCGGTGGACCCGCAGGCCGGTGGCCTGAACACCCTGCTGTTCGCCGTCGGCGCGGCCGTGATCGGTGGCGCGTCGCTGTTCGGTGGCCGGGGCCGGGTGTCCGACGCGGTGATCGGCGGCACGGTGCTCGCCGTCGTGGCCAACGGCCTTGGCCTGCTGCGCCAGCCCGCGGCGGTCGTGTCGATCGTGACCGGACTGGTGCTGCTGCTGGCCGCCACCGTCGACGCGCTGTCGCGCCGGCGCGCGGCCTCCGCGACACGATGAGTTCGGGTGATGGAACGATAACGTCGTGACCAGCACACCCGTTTCCCGACCAGACGAGGTGCGCCGGTACAACCGATCGAGCCTGCTCCGCCTTCTCCACGTGGGCGGCCCGGTCACCCGGGCCACCCTGGCGACCGAGCTCGGGCTGAACCGCAGCACCATCAAGACGCTCGTCGACGGCCTCGCCGAGTCGGGCGTGGTCGAGGAACGGGTGCCCCGGCCGGGCCGTGGCGCGGGCAGGCCGTCGCTGCTGGTGCTGCCGCAGCCGCAGGCCGCCGTGGTGCTCGCGGTGGACGTCCAGGTGGAGCACGTGGCGATCGCGCTCGTCGGGCTCGGCGGGCTGATTCTCGGCCGCAACAGCTGGAACCTGCACGGCCGCACCGGGGAGCCTGCCGAGGTGATCACGCACGTCCTGGAGTCGACGGCGTGGCTGGCCGCCGACCTCGGCCTGAAGCCGGTCGCGTGCGGCATCTCGGTGCCCGGCGTGGTGCGGCGCTCGGACGGCCTTGTGCACGAGGCCCCGAACCTGCGCTGGTCGGAGGTCGCGCTCGGGACGCGGATGTCGGCGGGCCTCGGCGTGCCCGTGGTGGTCGGCAACGACGCCGAGCTCGGCGCGCTGGCCGAGCACCTGCGCGGGGCGGCTCGGGGCGCGTCGGACGCGGTCTTCGTGTCGGCCGACATCGGCGTCGGCGGGGGAGTGATCGCCCAGGGCTCGTCGCTGCGTGGCTCGGGGGGCTACGTGGGGGAGATCGGCCACATGGTCGTCAACCCCCACGGCCGGTCCTGCTACTGCGGCAACGTGGGGTGCTGGGAGACCGAGGTCGGCGAGGCCGCGTTGCGGAGGGCGCTCTCGCTGCCGCAGGACAGCCCGCGCGGCACGATCGTCGTCGAGCTGCGTGAGCTGGGACGGGACCCCGCCGCCTCGCTCGCGCGGCTCGGCGAGTTCGCCGAATGGCTCACACTCGGCCTGGTGAACGTGGTGAACCTGCTGGGCCCCGAGCTGGTGGTGCTCGGGGACCTGTTCACCGCGCTGCCGCCCGCCGTGCTGGACCGCGTCGGCGAGGAGGTCCGCACGCGCAGCATGGTGAGCCGCGCGGTCGGCGGCGTGCGGATCGAGAAGTCCTCGCTCGGCGCGGACGTCAAGCTCCTCGGCGCCGCCGAGGCCGCCTTCGAGGGCGTCCTCGACAGCGTCTGAGACGGCGGGTGAGACGGCTGGTGAGACGGCTGGTGAGGCGTCAGGCCCGCACGCGCCGCCGCCAGGCCAGCAGCGCGTCGAGAACCAGGAACGCCACCAGCGAGACGCCCAGGAGCGGAAGGAACCAGCCGATGGCGACCGCGGCGGCGCCGAGCAGCACGAGCCCCCACGGCGGCACCTGGCGCCACGCCCCGCGCGGGAACGGCCTGCCGACGCCGAACGCGGCGTCCCTCGTGGGCCTGCGCTGCCACCACATGCGGTAGCCGAGCACCACGAGTGTGATCACCGCGACGCACACGACCGCCAGCACCAGCTGGTTCGGCAGCCCGAACAGCAGGCCCATGTGGGCGTCGATGCCCCAGCGGGCGAACTTGGCCATCAGCGGCCAGTCCTCGAAGCGCACCACCTCGAGGACCTCGCCGGTGGCCGGGTCGACCGCGGCGGCGTCCTGGGCCGACGGCCAGCTCCGCTCGGTGCGCTGGACGACGTAGACCTCGCCATCGGCCGATGGCGGCCTGATCTCCACCGGATCGCCGAGACCTTCGTTCCGTGCCGAGGCCAGCACCCGGTCGAACCCGGCGTCGGTGACGGGTGCCGCGCCGTCGTGCGCGTGGCCGCCCGCGCCGTGCTCGGCGTGCTCGGCGTGCTCCCCGGCCGAGGCCGACACCGACGGCGTCTCCCACGACAGCGCCTCCCTGAGCTTGCCGACGTTCTCCCCGGCGAACTGCGACCACGTGAGCCCGGTGGCCGAGAGGAACAGCAGCACAAGCGCCACCCACGTGCCCGTGGCGCCGTGCCAGGACAGCGTGCGCTGCCTGCCCTTCGCCGCGCGGCCGGGCACGAGCCGCCTGCGGCGCCGCCTGCCCCACCACAGCACCAGCCCGCCGAGCACGACGACCCACAGCCAGCTGGCGGCGAGCTCGCTGTAGATCCGGCCGGCGTCGCCGAGGTGCAGACCACGGTGCAGCTGGTCCAGCCACGCGCGCAGCGGCAGTGCCTGCCCGGAGCCGTAGGTCTCCAGCACGCCCCGGACCTCGCCGTCGTGCGGGTTGACGAACACGGTGTGGCGGTAGCTCTCCGCGAGCCCAGGCGTGTCGAAGATCACCTGCGTGGTGTCGGTCGGCGACGGCGAGGGCCGCACCGAGGCGAGCGTGCTGCCCGGCAGCTCGGCCTTTGCCGCGGCGACCTGCTGGGCCAGCGGCACCGACACAGGCGAGGCCGGGACGTGCAACTCGTGGTCGTAGACCGCCTGTTCGAGCTGGGGCGCGAAGATGTAGAGCAGGCCCGTCAGCGCTGCGACGAGGATGAATGGGCCGACGAGGATGCCCGCGTAGAAGTGCAGCCGCAGCAGGAGCGGCCGGAGTGTCCGGCGGTTCGGCGGTTCGGCGCGTGGTGACTCGATCTCGGCCTCGGTCGACATGCCTGACAGGTCGGTGGCCGGGCCGCCGCGGTTCCCGGAACGTCAGGGTGTGGCGCGAGTCACTGTGTCCCGGGTAGCCGAACGGGCGGGGACCCTCCTGAGGATCCCCGCCCGTTCTCGCGGCTGGTGGTGACGGCTCAGCGCTGGATGTCGGCTTCCAGCTCCTTGAGCTTGGCTTCGTACTCGCGGCCGTGGTGCCCGCAGAACAGCAGCTCTCCGCCGCTGGGGAGTACTGCGCGCATCTGTGCGGCTGCTCCACAGCGGTCGCAACGGTCCGCAGCGGTCAGTTCGGGGCGGGTGAGCGTCGGTGAAGTCATTGGAGTCTCCCTCCGTCCCGGCATCGGCGCGCCGATGCCATCAGTTCAGCCGCGATCACCTCGTCGGGCCGGGTGCCTTTCTCGGTGTTCGCTGCTTCCACTCTTGCAGACGTTTCGCCGCCCGCAAGTGTTCCCGCGTGTGTGGGAGGTGTGTCACGTCGAATTACCCCGGATGTCCTAGATCCATCCCGGCATTCAGGAAGCGATCTCCGCTACCACGACGTTTGCCATGGTCAGGCACCATCGTTGCGTGGACGTTGCGGCATCGAAACGGCGGATCGACAGGCTTCCCGCCCCGATCTTGTTCGTTCTCAGCGGAATTTCCATGTACGTCGGCGCGGCGCTCGCGGTGTGGCTGTTCGATGTGGCATCACCGTCCGGAGTCGCGTGGTTGCGCTGTCTGGGTGCCGCGGTGATCCTCCTGGCGTGGCGCCGTCCCGGCCGCGCGGCGTGGCGCGGCCGTCCGCTGTTGCTCGCGGGCGCGTTCGGGATCGTGACGGCGGGCATGAACGTGGTGTTCTACGAGGCCATCGCCCGCCTGCCGCTCGGCACCGTGGTGGCGCTGGAGTTCGTGGGACCGGTCGTGGTCGCGGCGTTCGGCTCGCGGGGCCGCCGCGACATCGCGGCCCTGGTGTTCGTCGCGGTCGGCGTGGTGTGCATCGCCGACGTCCAGCTGCGCGGCAGCCCGTCGGGCGTGGCGTTCGCGCTGGCGGCCGCCGCGGCGTGGGCGGGCTACATCGTGCTCGGCAAGAAGGTCGCGCTCGGCGGGAACGGCATCGACAGCCTCGCGGTGGGCTTCGCCGTGGCGACCGTGCTGCTCTCACCGCTGGCGCTCGGCACGGGCGGCGTCTGGGGCGAGCCGGACCTGCTGGTGATGGGCATCGGCGTCGGCCTGCTCTCCACCGTCGTGCCCTACGTGCTCGACCAGGTGGTGTTGCGGCGGGTCGGGCAGGCCCGGTTCGCGGTGCTGCTGGCGCTGCTGCCGGTGACGGCCACGGTGACCGGCCTGGTGGTGCTCGGGCAGGTCCCGAGCCTGCTGGAGGCGCTGGGCATCCTCGCCGTCGTCGCGGGTGTGGCCCTGCGCTCCCGCGACCCCGGGGAGGGCGCGGCGGTGCGCGAGCCGCCGTGACGCGTGACCGTGAGCGATCTCACTGGCAGGATGAGCCGATGAGCAAGGCGGCATCGGCGGCGGCCAAGGACCTCGCGCTCGCCGGCGTGCGTGGTGTGCACCTCGCCTGGGCAGACAACAACGGCATCCCCCGGTCGCGGATCGTGCCCATCGGCGGCCTCGCCGACGCCGCGGCGCGCGGTGTGGGGGCGACCGCGCTGTTCGCCGTCTTCGACACCCACGACCGCATCACCTACCGCCATCCGGGCCTGAGCACGCCGTCGGGCGACATCCGGCTCTTTCCGGTGCTCGAGCGCCTGCGCAGGCTCGCGGGCCAGCCCTCGTTCGCGTGGGCGCCCGCGCGGCAGGTCGCCGCCGACGGTTCGCCGTGGCCGTACTGCCAGCGTGGCGTGCTCGAACGCGTGGTCGCCGAGGCGGAGGTCAGGGGCTTCGAGCTGCGCGCGGGGTTCGAACTGGAGTTCGCGGTGGCGCCGGCGGCCAGCTCCGACATCGCCTCGGCGCCCGGCCACACCGGGCCCGCGTACAGCCCGCACGCGCTGGTGGGCATCGACGACTTCGTGGCGGGCCTGCTGCACGACTTCGACGTCAACGGGCTGCGGATCGGCCAGCTGCACGCCGAGTACGGCCTCGCGCAGCTCGAGCTGAGCCTGGCCGCCACCGACCCGGTCTCGGCGGCCGACGACCAGCTGCTCGCCCGGCAGACCATCCACGCGGCCGCGCACGCGCACGGGCTGCGGGCGAGCTTCGCGCCGCTCGTCAGCCCCCAGGCCGCCGGCAACGGCTGGCACCTGCACTCGTCGGTGCGGCGCAGGGCCCGCAACCTCCTCGCGGGGCGGGACCGGCCTGGCCCCGACGGCGCGGCCTACGTCGCGGGCCTGCTGCGGGACCTGCCCGCACTGACCGCCGTGACGGCTCCGAGCGTGGTGTCCACGGCCCGGCTGCGGCCCGGCTACTTCGCGAGCGCGTTCACGTTCTGGGGCACGGAGAACCGGGAGGCGCCGTTGCGGTACGTGCCCGGAACGGAGCTGCTCGGCGACGACCACGCCAACGTCGAGTACAAGCCCTGCGACGCCTCCGCGAACCCGTACCTCGCGCTCGCGGTGGTCTTCGCCGCCGGGCTGGCTGGGATCGAGGAGGGTCTCGAACCGCCCGCGCCGGTGGCCGAGGACCCGGGCACGTGGAGCTCAGGGCAGCGGGAGGCACGTGGCGTGCGCAGGCTGCCCGCGTCGCCGGAGGAGCAGGCCGCGGCGCTCGCCGCCTGTCCCCGCGTGTCCGGAGTGCTGGGGGAGGACCTGCTCGGCGCGTTCCAGGCGGTGCGTGGGTCCGACGCCGAGTGGGCGGACGGCAAGCCACTCCACGAGCTCGTCGGCGCGCACCTGTGGCGGTACTGACGTCGTGCGGCTCTCCGACGAGGTGCGCAGCCTGCCGGGCGCCGGACGGGTGGTCACACTGGCCGCAGGGGAACGCCCGCAGAAGGACGAGCTGTGCGGTGCCTTCGCGGGCCTGGTCGCGCTGCGCGCGGGCGGCGCCGAGGTGACCGACCAGGACGAGGTCGCGCTCGCGGCGGGCACCGTGCTCACTGAGGGCGCTCCGTCAGGCAGCCTCCCACCCGGGGAGAAGGGCCGCGCCGATTTCCGGCTCGCCCTGCCCCGCACGGCCGACCCCGCGCGGGCGGGCACGTCCGCGATCGGCGTGGTGCGGGCGATCGAGACGTTGTCCGAGGGAGCGCTCGCGGTCGTGCCCGCGAGTGGCGAGTGGTCGGCGTCCGTGGTGGCCCGGCTGCTCGACGGCGTGCGCGGACTGGCGCTCGTCGCCGTCATCGCCAATGTGGACACCGGCGCGTTCGCCGCGCCCGACACGCCGCCGAGGGCACTGCGCGACTACCTCGACACCGGACTCGTTCCACTGTGGACGTCGCGCTGGCGGGTCGGCCATTTCGTGCTCGTCGCCGGGGTGCTGTCCGGCGAGGAGGGCACCCTTGTCTCCATAGTGGACACCTACGAGTCGTTGGGCGACAACGGGGTTCATCTGCAGCCCATTGGCCACGTGGCCGCGGCGCTGCGCCGCGAGGGCGGCGCGCCCGGCGGGGTGCTGCTCGTCGTGCCCGCCGCCGAGGCGGACGCCGCCCGTGCCGTGGTGACCGGGTCCGGGCTGCGCGCCGAGCTGTGGGACAACGGCAGCCCCGCGCCCCTCACCTGAGCGACTTCTCGCGCTCCTCCGCTCCCAGCCGGGAGTGCCTGCGCCCGTAGAACAGGTAGATCAGCAGGCCGAGCAGCAGCCACGCGCCGAACCGGATCCACGTCAGCACGTCCAGGTTCAGCATGAGGTAGAAACACGCGAGCGCCGCCACGACCGGCAGCACCGGGGAGAGCGGCACGCGGAACGGGCGTCGCAGGTCGGGCCTGGTGCGGCGCAGCACGGGCACCGCGATCGCGACGATGATCATCGCCGAGAGCGCGCCGATGCTGACCATGTCGGCGAGCTCGCTGATCGGGACGAACGCGGCGAGCAGCGCGATCAGCACCGCGCCACCGATCGTCACGCGGTGCGGAGTGCCCCAGCGGGGGTGCACGGTTCCCAGCGGTTTGGGGAGCAGCCCGTCGCGGCCCATCGCGTAGCCGATCCGGCCGATTGTCACGAGCTCCACCATCATCACCGACGTCAGGCCCGTGATGGCGCCCAGCGAGATGAGCGCGGCCACCCAGTGCTGGCCCACCGAGCCGAACGCGGCGGCCAGCGGCGCGCCCTCGTCGATGTCGGTGAACGGCACCATGCCGGTGAGCACGAGCGACACGCCGAGGTAGAGCAGCGCGCACAGCCCGAGTGCGCCGAGGATGCCGACGCGCAGGTCCTTGCCGGGGTTGCGGGTCTCCTCACCGAGGTTGGCCAGAGCCTCGAACCCGGTGTACGCGAAGAACACGACGGCCGCGGCGGTGAGCATCCCGGCGAGGCCGTACACCGACTGCTCTAGGCCGAGCGCAGCCTGCACCACCGGCTGGTGCAGCGTGCTCGTGCCCTCCTCGGCGGGTTGCGCGGGCGGGACGAACGGGGTCAGGTTCGCGGCCTTGACGAAGAAGGCGCCGACGCCGATCACCAGAACGCACACGGCGACCTTGACGAGCACGAGCGCGTTGGTGGCCACGGCCGACTCGCGGATGCCCACGACGGCGATCACCGTGAGCACCGCGATGATCACCACCGCGCCGAGGTTCACGACGGCGTCCTCGCCGAACAGTTCCTGCGGCAGCCCGAGCAGGTTCGCCAGGTAGCCGGACCAGCTTCGCGACACCACGGCCGCGCCGAGTGCGAACTCCAGGAGCAGGTCCCAGCCGATGATCCACGCGAACACCTCGCCGAGGGTCGCGAACGCGTAAGTGTAGGCACTGCCCGCGGTCGGCACGCTGGATGCCAGCTCGGCGTAGCAGAGCGCGGCGAGGCCCGCGACCACCGCGCCGATCAGGAACGACAGCGTCACCGAAGGGCCTGCGTGGGTCTTCGCCTCGACGCCGGCGAGCGTGAAGATACCGGTGCCGATGATGATCCCGACACCGAAGCCGACGAGATCCCGGCCCTTGAGCCGTCGCTTCAGCTCGCTCGTTTCCTGTCGTTGGAGAACGTCGTCGACGTTCAGCGTCCGGAAAATACCCACCCGCGACACGGTAATTCACGCCGAAGACCGACGCTCGGCAACGTGGTCCCGCTCAACCATCCAGCTCGCTGGCCAGCAACGCGGCCTGGACGCGCGAGTGCAGGTGCAGTTTGGCCAGCACGCGCGACACGTGGGTCTTCACGGTGGTCTCGCCGATGAACAGCTTCGCCGCGATCTCGGCGTTGGACAGCCCTTCGCCGAGACACGCGAGCACCTCGCGTTCCCGGCCGGTGAGGTGCTCGAGCCCGGCGGGGCGCGGCGGGGGAGGGGCCGCCCTGGCGAACGCGCTGATGAGCTTGCGCGTGACCTGTGGCGCCACAACGCCCTCGCCCGCGGCGACCAGCCGCACTGCCTCCACCAGCCGGGGCGCCTCGACCGACTTCAGCAGGAACCCGGCCGCACCGGCCCGCAGCGCGCCGTACACGTACTCGTCGAGGTCGAACGTCGTGAGCACCAGCACCTCAGCCAGGTTCTCGCCCACGAGCTCGCGCGTGGCCGTGATGCCGTCGACGTCGGGCATCCGCACGTCCATGAGCACCACGTCCGGTTTGAGCGCCCGGGCCTGCCGGACCGCCGCTGCACCGTCGGCGGCCTCGCCGACCACCTCGATGCCGTCCGCGCCGGAGAGGATCATCACGATGCCGGCCCTGATCGCGGCGTGATCGTCGGCGACGACGACGCGGATGCTCATGCCGCGACCTCCGGCACCGGCAGTGCCGCGTGCACACGCCAGCCCCGCCCGCCGGGACCCGCCGCGAACGTCCCGCCCACGGCGGCCGCCCGCTCCCGCATGCTCAGCAGGCCGGTCCCGGACTCGCCCGCATGCGCGGAACCGGTGAGCTCGTTGGTGACCTCGACCGTGAGCACGCCGTCCGCGTGCCGGATCGTGAGCGTCGCCTCCGCGCCTGGCGCGTGCTTGACCGCGTTGGTGAGCGCCTCCTGGGCGATCCGGTACGCGGTGAGGTCCACGGCCGCGGGCAGCGGTGTGGCCGGGTCGAGGTCGGTGTGGACGTCGAGCCGCATCCCGCTTGCCCTCGCCGACTCGGTGAGCCGGGAGAGCCCGGCGAGCCTGGCAGGCGCGGTCACCTCCCCGGTGCCGTGCTCCCGCAGCAGCCCGATCATCGTCCGCATCTCCTCCAGCGCGCTCACACTGTTCTCCCGCACGGACGTCAGCACCGTCCGCGCGGCCTTCGGGTCCGTTGTGGACAGAGCGGCCTCCGACTGCAACGCTATCGCCGACAGGTGCCCGGCGATGACGTCGTGCAGATCCCGTGCCATGCGGGCACGTTCGGCCGCCACTGCGGCGTCGCGGTCCAGCTCGGCGATCCTCGCCAGCTGCGCCGCGTTGGCTCGTTCGGTCTCGGTCAGCTCGCGGTGCCACCGGATGTCGGTGCCCCACCACACCGGGATCGCGACGAAGGGCACGTACACGACGATCGCGAGCACCGCGATCCGCCAGTCGGGAACGAGCAGCAAGGCGATCACCGACGCCGCGAGCGCGCCCACCGCGGTGAGCGTCACCATGGCCCTGCTCAGCCGCCGGGAACCGTACAGCGTCGCCGAGTACAGCGTGTCGCCGAACGCCAGCAGCATCGGCACCGTGACCCCGAGGGCCGCGTCCACGCCGAGGGGGACCAGCGCCACGCACAGCAGCAGACCCGGCGCGCGCCTGCGCAGCAACAGCAGCGAGCACAGCACGCCCAGCAGCGCGTACCGTGTCCACATCGGAATGTGCTCACCGCCCAGCAGCGAGTGCAGGCCGGCCGAGTACAGCACGCTGCCGAGTGCGAAGTAGCCCGAGGCGATCACCGCGTCCTGGCCCCAGCGCGGCAGCCTGCTCAACGGCGGGTGATGCGGTGGCACGCCACCATCACAGCACACCTCGCTCCGGCCCGGCGTCCTCCCAAGTGATGACGGCTGCGTCGTGCCGTTCGCCGATGTCCCCGGCCCTCCGGCGGCGCAGGCTGGGAGCCATGATCGAACTACTCGGAATCCTGCTCGTCGTCCAGGGCGTCGGCGGGCTCGTCAACCGGATCGCGGGCAGCGGCTCGGAGAGCTGGTTCGTGCAGCTGCACCTGCTGCCCGACGTCGCGCACATCCCGGTCAGCATCGCGATGGGGCTCGCCGGCGCGGTGCTGGCGACCCTCGGGTCGGCCCGGCGCAAGAAGAACCCCTCGTGAAGGTTCCGGTGTCCGGAACCCTCACGAGGGGTGAGGGGGTCCTGCTGGTGGCCCGTCAGTCCAGGTAGTCGCGCAGCACCTGCGAACGCGACGGGTGCCGCAGCTTCGACATGGTCTTGGACTCGATCTGGCGGATGCGCTCGCGGGTCACGCCGTAGACCTGGCCGATCTCGTCTAAAGTCCTCGGCTGGCCGTCGGTGAGCCCGAAGCGCAGCCGCACCACGCCGGCCTCGCGCTCGGACAGTGTCTGCAGCACCGACTGCAGCTGGTCCTGCAGGAGCGTGAACGACACCGCGTCCACCGCCACGACGGCCTCGCTGTCCTCGATGAAGTCACCGAGCTGCGAGTCGCCCTCGTCGCCGATGGTCTGGTCGAGCGAGATCGGCTCGCGGGCGTACTGCTGGATCTCCAGGACCTTCTCCGGGGAGATGTCCATCTCTTTGGCGAGTTCCTCGGGGGTGGGCTCGCGGCCGAGGTCCTGCAGCAGCTCGCGCTGGATACGTCCCAGCTTGTTGATCACCTCGACCATGTGCACCGGGATGCGGATGGTGCGGGCCTGGTCGGCCATGGCGCGGGTGATCGCCTGCCGGATCCACCACGTGGCGTACGTGGAGAACTTGAAACCCTTGGTGTAGTCGAACTTCTCGACCGCGCGGATCAGGCCGAGGTTGCCCTCCTGGATGAGGTCCAGGAACGCCATGCCGCGGCCGGTGTAGCGCTTGGCCAGCGACACCACGAGACGGAGGTTCGCCTCGAGCAGGTGGCTCTTGGCCCGCTCGCCGTCCCGCACGATCCACTTGAGGTCGCGGCGCATCTGGGTGCTGAGCTTCTCGCCCTCGTCCTCGGCGACGCGCACCCGCTCGGCGGCGTAGAGCCCGGCCTCGATGCGCTTGGCGAGCTCCACCTCCTCCTCGGCGTTGAGCAGCGCGACCTTACCGATCTGCTTGAGGTAGGCGCGGACCGAGTCGGCCGATGCCGTCAGCTCGGCGTCCTTGCGGGCCTGCCGTAGCGCCTCCGACTCCTCCTCGTCCCAGACGAAGTCGGGGTCGTTCGAGGAGCGGGCCTTGGCGGGCGTGCCCGACTCCTCCTCGCTCTCGGACTCCTCGGAGTCCTCCTCCGTCACGGTCGCGTCGACGACGTCGACCTCCACCGCCTCGACATCCAGGTCCGACAGGTCGACGTCCTCCAGCTCGGTGGCGTCGACGTCCTCGCCGAACTCGGCGTCCTCGCCCTTGGTCTTCGGCTTGTCCGACTTGGCGCTCTTGCGCGTCCTCGGGGACTTCGCGGGCGCCTTCTTCGCGGCCGACTTCTTCGCCGGGGTCTTCGCACCCGTGGCCGTGCCGTTCGCGGCCGCCGTGCTGTCCTCGGCTGTCGCTTCCTTGGCGGCGCTCGTTGTCTTCGTCGTCCCGCTTCGGGTTGCGGTCTTTGCGGCTGCCACGTACGCCCTTTCACAGCGGTCGATCATGACGAACCGGTACGCATGCGTCCCGGCTGCCTTAGATTCGGGGAACATACCCCGGCCTGCGGTTTTGCCTCCCGCAGCCGAGGGCCGTGTTCCATTGTAACGACGATGTGGGTCAGCGTCGCCAAGCGATCAACTTTCGCCTGGCGAGCCGGTGTGCCTCCCGGCGCGGCGCCGTCAGTGCTCGATGCCCTCCACGGCGGCGGCCGCCGCCCCCACGATCCCGGCGTTGTTCTGCAACGATGCGACCACGACGCGTGTCCGGTTGTCGAGCAGGGGCACCCACTTCTCGGACTTCTTGCTGACCCCGCCGCCCACGATGAACAGGTCGGGCCAGATGAGATTCTCGAGCACAGTCAGATAACGATCGACGCGCTTGGCCCACTCCGGGTACGACAGGCCCTCGTTGTCCTTCACCGACGCGGCTGCCTTCTTCTCCGCGTCGTGCCCGTCGACCTCGAGGTGGCCGAGCTCGGTGTTCGGCACGAGCTTGCCGTCGTGGAACAGGGCGCTGCCGATGCCGGTGCCGAACGTCAGCAGCGCGACCACGCCGTGCCGCCCGGCCGGGTCGCCGAAGCGCATCTCGGCCATGCCCGCGGCGTCGGCGTCGTTGAGCATGGCGATGTCGTCGACGTGCCTGCCCAGCCGCTTCGCGAACAGCGAATCCGCGTCGGTGCCGATCCAGCTGGGGTCGATGTTCGCCGCGGTCTGCGCGACGCCCTTCTTGATGACGGCGGGCAGCGTGATGCCGACCGGGCCGTCCCAGCCGAAGTGGGCCACGATCTCGGCCACGACCTCAGCGACGGCGCCGGGCGTCGCCGGCTGCGGCGTGTCGATCCGCAGCCGGTCGCCGATCAGCTGGCCCTTCTCCAGATCGACAAGGGCGCCCTTGATGCCGCTGCCGCCGATGTCGATGCCGAAACCTCGGGTCGCCGTCATTGGCGTCGTCCCTTCCTGCTCGATTCAGAAGCCATTGGCCGAGACTTTAGCGGGGTGTGGTCCCATGGTGGAGTGGGTGCCTTTGAACTCGACGCAGCCGAGGCGGCTGCCCTGACCACCGTCGCCGAGCAGGTCGCCGCCGAGGCCGCCGGGCTCGTTCTCCGAGCCCGCGACTCCATGCTCTCGGGCCGCGCCGTGAGTGTCGCCACCAAGACCAGCGCCACCGACGTCGTCACCGCCGTCGACCGCGAGTCGGAGGAGCTCATCCGCACCCGGCTCGCCGAGCTGCGGCCGGGAGAGCCGGTGCTGGGCGAGGAGGAGGGCGGCCGGACCGGCGACGGCGTCACGTGGGTCGTCGACCCGATCGACGGCACCGTCAACTTCCTCTACGGGCTCCCGGAGTTCGCCGTGTCCGTCGCGGCGCAGGTGGACGGCGTGTCCGTGGCGGGCGCCGTCGTCGAGCCGGTGAGCGGGCGGCGCTGGACCGGTACGCGCGGCGCCGGGTCGTGGCTGGACGGCAGGCCGCTGCGGGTGTCGTCGCCGGAGCGGCTCGACCTCGCGCTGCTCGGCACCGGGTTCGCCTACGTGCCGGAGCGGAGGGCCCGCCAGGCGGACATGGTGGCCGGGCTGCTCGGCCACGTGCGCGACATCCGCAGGCCGGGCTCGGCGGCGCTGGACCTGTGCGCGGTGGCGGCTGGCTGGACCGACGCGTACTTCGAGCACGGGCTGCACCGCTGGGACTGGGCGGCGGGCGCCCTGATCGCCGCCGAGGCCGGCGCGGTCGTCTCGCTGCCGGGGGAGGACCCGGAGCTGGGCGTGGACGGCACGCTCGCGGCGGCGCCCTCCATCGCCGACGCGCTGCGCGCCGCGGTCGTCAAGTGCGGCGCGAGCGGAGTCTGATCCCCTGCGTGACCGGCCCCCAAGGCCACCTTTGTTGCGTTGAGCGCAACAAAGGTGGCCTTGGGGGCCGTTGGCTCAGCAGTGCTCGGGGCGGGTTTCGTCGAGGAGGGCCTGGTCGATGTCCGGGCCCTTGCCCGTCGACTGTTCCGACTCGCCGGTGCCGCGGTTCTGCGCCGACCACGTGTTGAGCCGGTCGAGCACGTCCCGCGCCGCCGTGGTGAGCCGCGCGTTGTTGAACGCCGTGCCGATGGCGAGGTCCACCGTCGCGTCCTGCCGGTTGTCCCGCACCAGCTCGAGGCAGGGGTCGACCAGCGCGACCGTGCGCGCCGCGCCCTCACCGTTGGCGCCGTAGCGGATCTGGCCGTGACAGTTGGCCTCGGCGTTGGCGTAGGCGGGATCGTTCTCCGGCTCGGCGATCTGCGTGAACCCGAGCCGGCGCAGGCCCTCGGTGGTCATCGCGGCCTGTCCGCGCGTGCCGCTCGCGTTGAGCACGCGTACCGCCACGCGGTCCGGCGGCGTCGGCTGCGTGGCGTCGAGCGCGTCGTGGGGCTGCGGGGTGTAGGTGACGCCCCCGGTCGGAGTCGGCGACGGCTGACACCGGATCGCCTCTTCGAGGTCGGTGTTCGAAGAAATGGCGTTCACCCACACGAACGCCGCGACGAGCCCCAGCACCCCGATCACGATCAGGGCAGGCAGCGGCTTGTACTTCCGGTACGGCTTGACCCGCCCGCTCCGGAAGCCCCCGTTCCCCGACACCACCGCGCCGTCCCTTCCGATCCCCGTCCGCACATGCCTTCGACAGACACGTCGTTGCTGATCAGCCTAGGCGTTACAGGCCGAACAGCGGAAAGCCCCATCGGGATGGCACCACGCGCGCGCCGTGCGGGCAAGCGGACCATGCCGTCGGCCAGCCACCCGATACCGCGGAGCACCCCGAATGGGCCACCGTACCGCCCGACCCCGGATTAGCCCTGTTGGGTGACGTATTTTAGGCCTTGGGTGACCTGTTTCGAGTTGGGGTACGCGGTGGGCTACCCTCTCCGGGCTCCGGGCGGGAAGTGAGTGTCTCGGGATAGAGACGACCCTCACTGTCTTTTCGGGCACAAACACAGGCGCTGGAACGTTGACCAGCGGCACGAGGACTCACGAGCGGCGGGCTCGGGTGTCCGAAGTACTGATATCGAAGCTGATCGCAGGGGTGAAGGACAATGGCGACCGACTACGACGCTCCGCGCCGCAGCGAAGCCGACGAGCTTGCCGAAGACTCGTTGGAGGAGCTGAAGGCACGGCGTAACGAGACGCAGTCCGGCGTGGTCGACGTGGACGAGGACGCGACCGCCGAGAACTTCGAGCTTCCGGGGGCCGACCTGTCGGGGCTGTCGGGTGAGGACCTGACCGTCAAGGTCGTGCCGAAGCAGGCTGACGAGTTCACCTGCTCGGTGTGCTTCCTGGTGCACCACCGCAGCCGCCTGGCCGAGGAGTCGGGTGGACGGCTGATCTGCCGCGACTGCGCCTGACCGAGGGCGTAGGCGCCTGGCGCGGGGGCGGCGGCACCCGGAGGGGCTGGGGTTCTACGAAGGGGTGGTCGAGCGTGCGCTCGGCCACCCTGTTTCGTACCCGTGCGCGCGTCAGCCGGCCTCGCGGTGCCCGCGCAGCAGCTCGGCGAGCCGCTCCGGGTGCCGGGTGCTGATCAGCCAGTACGGCGTGGGGTCCTCGGGGTCGGTGAGGTGGATCCGGACCATCGTGGGCACCCAGCCGCGATGGGCGACGAACGCGGCTGGATCGAGCTCGGGGCCCAGCGCCTTGCGCTTGGCGGCCTTGCCGATCACCTCGACCTCCCCGGCGAAGCGCAGGGGCAGGTGCGCGTCGCCCACCCACAGCTCCGGCTCGGAGCCCTTGGTGACCGACACCGTGAGCCTGCCCATGCCGAGCAGCAGGACCACCACGACGGGCAGCAGGATCACGTAGGGCAGCCACGCCCGCACACCGGGGTAACCCATGTGGATCTCGGCGGCCAGCAACGCCCCGCCCAGCAGCGGCAGGGGCCAGCCCCACCACGACAGGTACAGGCGCTCCGAGTGCGCAAGGGCCGCCTTCGCTCGCGTACGTGTACTACTGCTCACGACGTCAGGGTAGTCTCGCGTGTCGTGTCCAGCGTGCAGGTCCTGCTCTCCCGTCTCGATCCCGGTGTCCCGCCGCCCGCCTACGCCAAGCCCGGTGACGCCGGAGCCGACCTGGTGACCACGTCGGACGTGGTCCTGCAGCCGGGAGAGCGGGCCGTCGTGGGCACGGGCGTGGCGATCGCGCTCCCGCCCGGCTACGCCGGCTTCGTCCATCCCCGTTCGGGCCTCGCCGCGCGGGTCGGGCTCTCGATCGTCAACACGCCGGGGACCATCGACTCGGGTTACCGGGGCGAGATCAAGGTGTGCCTGGTGAACCACGACCCGAAGGAGCCGGTCGAGCTGTCGCGGGGTGACCGGATCGCGCAGCTGGTGGTGCAGCGGGTCGAGCACGTTGAGTTCGTGGAGGTCGCCGAGCTGGAGGCCACGGAGCGGGGCGCGGGCGGATACGGTTCGACGGGTGGGCACGCGGCCCTCGGAACGGAGAAGTAGTGGGGATTTTCGGGCGTAAGCGCAAGGCCGGGCGCGCGCGGGACGAGGAGTACGGCGACGACGCGGCCTACGAGGCCTACGACGCGGACACCGGGGAGGATCCGGAGGACGACGGTCCGGACGCGCCGGCGGGGCCGTACGACGTCGCCGACGCGCCGGACGACGGGCGCCCGCGCATGGACCTCGGCTCCGTGCGCGTGCCCGTGCCGGACGGGTCGCAGGTGCAGGTCGAGATGGACCAGCAGAGCGGCAACGTCCGCGCGGTGCACATCGTCACCGGGCACGGCCAGGTCACGGTCAGCGCCTACGCGGCGCCTCGCTCGGGCGGGCTGTGGAAGGACGTGAGCGCCGAGCTGGCCGACCAGCTGCGGGCCGACGGCGCGAAGGTGACCTCCGGCCGGGGCGAGTGGGGTACCGAGCTGTCGGCGATCGTCGGCGAGGTCGCGCTGCGGTTCGTCGGCGTGGACGGTCCGCGCTGGATGCTGCGCGGCGTGATCGCCGGCCCGCAGTCGCAGGCCGCGCAGGCGCCGGTCGTGCTGCGGGACATCGTGCGGGAGACGGTCGTCGTGCGCGGCGACTCGCCGATGCCGGTGCGCACGCCGCTGCCGATCAAGCTGCCCGAGTCCATCGCGGCGCACATCGCCGAGCAGCAGGCCCAGCAGGGGTGAGCCCCGTGGCGCCCGTCAGGACCCCGACCCGGGGGTGAGCGCCCGCAGCCACGCGAGCACCGCGGCGCGGCCGAGCGCCTCGCGGTCGGCGCCGAACGCCGCGAGGCTCGTCTCGCACACGCTCGCCCTCGGCAGCGCGGCCGCCCACGCGTGCGCGACCGAAACGGGGTGCACCGGGTCGTCCACGCACGCGGCGATCCCTACGGGGACGTCGAGCGCGCGCAGCCGGTGCAGCTCCGGGGCGCGGTGGGCGGCGGCGGAGCGCAGGCTGCCCGGCAGCCCGTCGCCGTGCCTGCGCCACGCGCGGTCCAGCTCCCCGGCGAGCCACGGCGCCACGCCTGCCGTCGAGGTGGCCAGGGCCGCGTCGAGGCCCGCGCGTTCCACGAGCTCCGCCGAGGCCCTCGCCGCGAGGGCGGCCGGTGCCTCGCCGGGGTCGCCGTTCCACGCGGGCAGGGCCACCAGCACCCCCGCGCACCGCTCCGGGTTGCGCAGTGCCCACTCGGCCGCCAGGTGGGCGCCGAGCGAGATCCCGCCCGCCAGCACAGGTCCCGCCAGCGTCTCCGCCCACTGGTCGAGCAGGCCGAGGTAACCGGTCACCACCGCGTCGCCGGGCGGCGGGGGCGGGGCGACCAACTCGACTCCCAGGGCCGCCAGCGGGCCCGCGAAGACAGAACGGACAAACACCTCGTCCGACCCCGTTCCGGGCAGGATGACGGCGGTTGATCTCGGCATAACGGAGGTCACGTTGCGATACTGGCCGAAGTCGGCTTCCCTTGCTCCGACAGAGCTACGCTGGACAAGCACGGGCCAATCAAGTCGGGGGCCCCGGAGCACAGGAGCAGGCGCCTATGTCCGCCAAAGAAGGCGGCTACTTCAGCCGGTTGGTTCGCAAACTGACCAGTGACATCGAGCAGCTGGACGCCGACGACCTATCCGAGAAGTCAGAGGCCGGTGGCGCGCAGCGCGCGTGTGACTGCCGGTCGGGCGAGGAAGTGACCGTGCTGGGCCGGTTACGGAGTGTTGATTTGTGTCCGGCCAGCGAAGCCGCCACTCTGGAGGCGGAGTTGTTCGACGGCACGGACGAGGTCACGCTGGTGTGGCTCGGCCGCCGCCGGATCCCGGGGATCGAACCTGGGCGCACCATCAAGGTCCGCGGCCGCATGGCCGAACGCAACGGTCAGAAGGTGCTGTACAACCCGTACTACGAACTGTTGCAGACCACCTGAGTGAGAGTTTTCGCGCGTGACTGAGCCCGATCAGCCCGAACGCACCGACGAGAAGAACGCCGCCAAGCAGGGCACTGAGCACGAGCGCGAGCCCACGCTGCTCGAGCAGATGGGCGGCGTCTCTGGGCTGATCTACTCGTCGGTCCCGGTGATCGTGTTCGTCCTCGCGAACAGCCTGTTCGATCTGCCCGTCGCGATCTGGAGTGCGGTGGGCAGCGCCGTGCTGATCACGATCCTGCGGATCGTGCGCAAGGAGCCGCTGCAGCCGGCGATCTCCGGGTTCTTCGGCGTCGCGATCGCCGCGTTCATCGCCTACCGCACGGGCTCGGCCAAGGGCTTCTTCCTGTTCGGCATCTGGGCGAGCCTCGTGTACTGCGCGGCGCTGGTGCTGTCCGTGGTGGTGCGCTGGCCGCTCGCCGGGGTCGTGTGGAGCTACCTCAACGGCAGCGGCATGGCGTGGCGCAAGGACAAGCACTCGCGCCTCGGCTACGACATCGCCACGCTCGCGCTCGCCGCGGTGTTCGCGGCCCGGTTCGTGGTGCAGCGGTGGCTGTACGAGGAGGACTACACGGGCTGGCTCGCCTTCGCCAAGATCGCGATGGGCTACCCGCTGTACGGCCTCGCGCTGCTCGTCGTGGTGTGGGCCGTGCGCCGTTCCGACAAGCGGCTCAAGGAGCTCGAGACCGGCGAGGAGCTCACCGACGCCGAGATCGAGGCGCGGCTGCGCGTCAAGTACGGCGAGAGCCCCGCGCCCGGCACGCAGTAGCGGCTCAGTACCCGAGGGCCTTGCGGACGTCGCCCTCCACGTCGGCGGCCGCCACGAACAGCAGCTCGTCGCCGGGCTCCAGCGGGTCGTCCGGCTGCGGCACGATCACCCGGTCGCCGCGCAGGATCGTCACCAGCGCGGCGTCGCGGGGCAGCGCCAGGTCCCGCACCGGCTTGCCGGCCAGCGGCGTCTCCGACGGCAGCGTGAGCTCCACGAGGTTGGCCTGGCTCTGCCGGAACGTCATGAGCCGCACCAGGTCGCCGACGCTCACGGCCTCCTCGACCATCGCGGCGAGCATCCTCGGTGTCGACACGGCCACGTCCACGCCCCAGCTGTCGTTGAACAGCCACTCGTTGGCCGGGTTGTTGACCCTCGCGACCACGCGGCGCACCGCGAACTCGGTCTTGGCCAGCAGCGACACCACGAGGTTGACCTTGTCGTCGCCGGTCGCGGCGATCACCACGTCGCACAGCTGGATGCCGGACTCCTCCAGCGTCGACACCTCGCACGCGTCACCGAGCACCCAGTCGGCCTGCTCGACGGTGCCCGGCGTGAACTGGCCGGACTGCCGCTCGATGAGCATCACCTGGTGCCCGGCCTCGATCAGCTCCGACGCGATGGACCGGCCCACCGCGCCGGCACCCGCGATCGCGACGCGCATTAGTGTCCTCCGCTGGAAGTCTGTTGCTTGAGTCGGTGGATCCAGGTTTCCGCCGGCAAGGCGCCGGTTCGCCCTCGTGCTGGACCGTACTCGGGCGGACCGGTGACGCCGCCGGCGGGAAGCAGGGCGGCTGAATCATGTGGCGAACTTCCGGCGGGGGGCACTAGCTCTCCTCCTCTGGGCCACGGGCGGCCACGCTCGTCACGTCCCCGACGGTGCCCGAGTGCGCGGCGACGTACACCGCGTCGTCGGCCTGCAGCACCGTCTTCGCGTCGGGCAGCACACCGGTGCCGAAGCGCATCACGAACGCCACACGTGCGCCGGTGGCGTCCTCGAGCTCCCGCACGCTGTGCCCGATCCAGTTCTCGTGCAGGGGCAGCTGCAGCAGCGCCACCGTGCCCGTCGGATCGCGCCACGACGCCGCCACGCCCTCCGGCAGGAGGGTGCGCAGGAACCGGTCGGTCGTCCAGGGCACCGTGGCCACGGTCGGGATGCCGAGCCGCTCGTAGACGGCCGCGCGCTTCGGGTCGTAGATGCGCGCCACGACGTGCTCGACGCCGAAGGTCTCGCGCGCCACGCGCGCGGAGATGATGTTCGAGTTGTCGCCGCTCGAAACGGCGGCGAACGCGCCCGCGTGCTCGATGCCCGCCTCGATCAGCACCTGCCGGTCGAAGCCCATGCCGACCACCTGCTGGCCGTGGAAGTCGCTGCCGAGGCGTCTGAACGCCTCCCGGTCGCGGTCGATGACGGCCACGTCGTTGTCGAGCCGCTCCAGCGCGGCCGCCAGGGACGCGCCGACGCGGCCGCATCCCATGATCACCACGTGCACGTCGTGTGCCTCCTCCAGTGCGTCGGCGACTGCGCCGAACCTACCCCCGCAAGCTTCCGCCCACGCGGACAGGCCGGGAATCCACGCACTCAGCTTTCACGATGTTCGGAAGGTTGGAAAGGTTACGATGTCCGGTGAACCGGAGAGTGGAGGAGCATGGCGGACGTGCGGGACCCGGCCGAACGGATGGCCCTGACCCTGACCCGGCACGGCATGCACCGCATGACCGCCAGGGTGCTGTGCGTGTTGCTGTTCGCCGACCAGGAGACGATCACGGCGGGCGAGATCGCCGAGTGGCTGGGCGTGAGCGCGGGCTCGGTCTCCGGCGCGCTCAAGATGCTCGAGGCGATGGGCATGGTCGAGCGGGCCCCGGTGCCCGGCAGCCGCCGCGAGCACTACCGCTTCCCCGACGACGCGTGGCCCACGCTGATGTCCAACCAGAACCGGGTGGTGGAGGAGATGCAGATCGCCGCGGACGCGGGGATCGCGGTCGTGGGCGAGGGCAGTCCAGCAGGACGAAGGCTCGCCGAGATGCGCGACTTCTACGCCCACCTCATGCGGGCACTGCCCGAGCTGATCGAGGACTGGCGGCGCGGCCGGGTCCAGTCCTGATCCGGCACCCGAGACCCCGACGATTACGCTCCTGCCGTGTCCAAGTTCGCCACCGCGACGAAACGACTCGTTCTCGGTCGCCCCTTCCGCAGTGATCGGCTGGCGCACACCCTGCTGCCCAAGCGGATCGCGCTGCCGGTGTTCGCGTCCGACCCGATGTCGAGCGTGGCGTACGCGCCCGAGGAGATCCTCCTCATGCTGTCGGTCGCCGGAGCGTCGGCGTACGTCTACAGCCCCTGGATCGGCCTGCTCGTCGCGCTGGTGATGGCGGCGGTCGTCGCCTCGTACCGGCAGAACGTGCGCGCCTACGGCTCCGGTGGCGGCGACTACGAGGTCGCCACGGTCAACCACGGCCCGCGCTGGGGACTCGTGGTCGGCAGCGCGCTGCTCGTGGACTACATCCTCACCGTCGCCGTGTCGATCTCGTCGGCCGCGGCGAACATCGGCTCCGCGGTGCCGTTCGTCGCCACGCACAAGGTGGAGTTCGCCGTCGTGGCGATCCTCGTGCTGATGGCGATCAATCTGCGTGGCGTCCGCGAGTCGGGCACGGCGTTCGCGATCCCGACCTACGCGTTCGTGGTGGGCATCCTCGGCATGATCGCGTGGGGCGCGTTCCGGACCTTCGTGCTCGACGAGGAGATGCCCGCGGAGAGCGCGGACTTCGAGCTCGTCGCCGAGGAACACCACCTCACCGGGCTCGCGTTCGCGTTCCTCATCCTGCGCGCGTTCTCCTCGGGCAGCGCGGCGCTCACCGGGGTCGAGGCGATCGCCAACGGCGTGCCCGCGTTCCGCAAGCCCAAGGGCCGCAACGCCGCGACGACGCTGCTGATGATGGGCACCCTCGCGGTGACCATGTTCCTCGGTCTGCTGTTCCTCGCCGACGCGACGGGCGCGATCATGGCCGAGGACCCCGAGCGTCAGCTCATCGGCGCGCCCGAGGGCTACGAGCAGAAGACCCTCGTCGCGCAGCTCGCCGGCGCCGTCTTCGCCGGGTTCCCGCTCGGCACGTGGTACGTCATCTTCTTCACCGGGCTGATCCTCGTGCTCGCGGCCAACACGGCGTTCAACGGCTTCCCCGTCCTCGGCTCGATCCTCGCCCAGGACCGGTTCCTGCCGCGCCAGCTGCACACGCGCGGCGACCGGCTGGCGTTCAGCAACGGCATCCTCTTCCTCGCCGGGCTCGCGATCCTGCTCGTGGTGGCCTTCGACGCCGAGGTGACCAAGCTGATCCAGCTCTACATCGTCGGCGTCTTCGTATCCTTCGTCCTCAGCCAGAGCGGCATGATCCGGCACTGGAACCGCAAGCTGCGCGACGAGACCGACCCGGTGGCGCGGCGGCAGATGCGCAGGGCACAGTCGGTCAACGGGTTCGGCCTGTTCATGACCGCGTCGGTGCTCGTGGTGATCCTCGTGACCAAGTTCCTGGCCGGTGCCTGGATCTCGATCGTCGCCATGGGGGCCATCTACTTCATCATGGGCGCGATCCGCAAGCACTACGACCGGGTGGCGAACGAGCTCAAGGAGATCGAGGACGAGCCGGTCACCCTCCCTGCCCGCAACCACGCGATCGTGCTCGTGTCGCAGCTGCACCGGCCCACGCTGCGCGCGCTCGCCTACGCGAAGGCCACGCGGCCCGACGTGCTCGAGGCCGTCACCGTGAACGTCGACGACGCCGACACCCGCAAGCTCGTCGACGAGTGGCAGCGGCGTGGCTTCTCGATCCCGCTCAAGGTGGTCGAGTCGCCGTACCGGGAGATCACGAGGCCCGTGCTGGACTACGTCAGGCGCATCCGGGGCGACCATCCCCGCAACGTCGTCACGGTGTTCATCCCGGAGTACGTCGTCGGCCGGTGGTGGGAGCAGGTGCTGCACAACCAGAGCGCGCTGCGGCTCAAGGGCAGGCTGCTGTTCCAGTCCAGGGTTATGGTGACGAGCGTGCCATGGCAGCTGGAGTCGTCGAAGCGGGCGTCGAAGCGGGCCGACCGCGCCCGTCCGGTCGCGGGTGACGTCCGGCGCGGCTTCTACGGGCCCGAGCGCACCAGCAACGGGGTGGCCGACCGGCGGCCCGCGAGCAAGGGGCGGGAATCCCAGCGGTGACCGAGAACTGGACCGGCCGCACTCTGGAGCTCGAGGTCGGCGCCGTCGCGCACGGCGGGCACTGCGTCGCGCGCGCCGAGGGGCGGGTGGTGTTCGTGCGGCACGCGCTGCCCGGTGAACTCGTGGTCGCCGAGGTCACCGAGGACAAGGGCAAGTCCTTCTGCCGCGCCGATGCCGTGCGGATCCTGCGCGCGTCCGCGGACCGCGTCGAGCCGCCGTGCCCTGTCGCGGGGCCGGGCCTGTGCGGCGGCTGCGACTGGCAGCACGCGAGCGGCGCCGCGCAGCGCGGGCTCAAGGCCGAGGTGGTGGCCGAGCAGCTGCGCCGGCTCGCGGACGTGGACTGGCCGGTGGAAGTGGAGGCCCTGCCCGGCTCACTGCTGCGGTGGCGCACCCGCGTGCGTTTCGTCGCGGGCCGCGACGGCAGGCCGGGGCTTCGTGCGCACCGCAGCCACCGGGTGATCCCGCTCGAGGACTGCCCGATCACGCTGGAGCAGGCCGCCTCGGCCGGGCTCGCGCGGCGCAAGCGGCCGGGCACGGAGGTCGAGACCACCGAGGACGCCCGCGGTCGCGTGCACGTCGCCGAGGTGCCCTCGGGCGGCAAACCCAGGCAGCTCACGGGAGGCACCGCCGTGGAACGTGCCGCGGGGCGGGACTGGCGGCTCGCCGCGCACGGTTTCTGGCAGGTGCATCCCGAGGCCGCCGACACCCTCGCCCGCGTGGTGGGGGAGTGGGCGCGGGCCTCGCCCGGCGCCACGGCATGGGACCTCTACGCGGGCGTGGGGCTGTTCGCGTCGGTGCTCGCCGGGCAGGTCGGCCCGGAGGGGCACGTGCTGGCGATCGAGTCCGGGCGGCGTGCCGTTGCCGACGCCCACGCGAACCTCGCGGACCTGCCGCAGGTGCGCTGGGAGTGTGCCCGCGTCGAGCACGCGCTGCGGAACGTGTCCGGACGGCCGGAGGTGGTGGTGCTCGACCCGCCGCGCAAGGGCGCGGGCCGCGAGGTCGTGGAGTCCATTGTGGAGGCAGAGCCGGAGCGGATCGTCTACGTGGCCTGCGATCCGGCCGCGCTCGCGCGTGACGTGGCGACCTTCGCCGGGCATGGCTACCGGTTGCGGGAGCTGCGCGCGTTCGACGCCTTCCCCATGACCCACCACGTGGAGTGCGTGGCGCTGCTGACGCGGTAGCGGCCGCCTAGTGCCCTCCGCCGGGAGTCTGTTGCTTGAGTCGCGGGGGGCACTAGAACCGCAGCAGCACCTTGCCCGACGACGACGCGTCGCGGGCCGTCGCGAACGCGGTCTCCGCCTCGGCGAGCGGGAACTCGTGGCTGATCACGGGCTCGGCCACCAACGAGCCGTCGGCCAGCGCGGCGACCACGCCCGCCAGCTCGGCGTGGAAGCGGAACGAGCCGGTGACGGTGAGCTCGCGCGTCACCACGAGCCCGGAGAGGAACGGCTGCTCGGGCCTCGGTGGCAGGCCGAGCAGCACCAGGTGCCCGCCGCGGCGCAGTGCGCGCACCGCGGTGGCCACACCCGCCGCCGCGCCCGAGGAGTCGATCGCGACGTCGGCGCCCAGGTCCTCTGGCGCGCTGCCGGTGAACGTCGCGGCGGCGCCGAGCTCGCGGGCCAGTCGCAGCGGCCGCTCGTGGAGGTCGGTCACCACGATCTCGCCCGCGCCCGCGCGGCGCAGCGCCGACACCACGAGGGCGCCGATCGGCCCCGCGCCCACCACGAGTACGCGCTTGCCCGCGACCTCGCCCGCCCTCGACACGGCGTGCCAGGCGACCGACGCCGGTTCGGCGAGCGCCGCGGTGCGGACGTCCAGCCCGGTGGGCAACGGCACGAGCCGGGCCGCGTCCACCACGTGCCGCTCGGCGAACGCCCCGTCGGTGTGCGGAAACCGGGCCGCGGAGCCGAGATACGTGGTGTGCGGGCACAGGTTCTGCCGCCCCGCCGCGCAGAGCTCGCACCCGCCGCACGGGGTCGCGGGATGGATGGTCACCGGCGTGCCCTCGGCTGGGCCGGAACCGTCGGCCGCCGCGACCGCGACGTGACCGGACACCTCGTGCCCGAGCACCATCGGCCCGCGCAGCACGGACTCTCCCACCGCGCCGTGCGCGTGATAGTGCAGGTCCGAGCCGCAGACGCCGCCGTAACCGACGGCCACCACGGCCTCGTGCGGCGAGGGCTCACGCATCGTGCGGGTTTCCACCCGCAGGTCACCGGCCCCGTGGGCCACCAATGCCCGGTACTCCACGATTCCTCCCGGAAGGTCAGACGACGGCGGTCATGCCGCCATCGACGAACAGCACCTGCCCGTTGACGAACGCCGAGGCGTCCGAGGCGAGGAACACCGCAGGCCCGACCAGGTCGGCGACCGCACCCCAGCGGCCGGCCGGGGTGCGTCCGGTGACCCACGCGCTGAACTCGGAATCGGCGACGAGCGCCGAGGTCAGCTCCGTGTCGAAGTAGCCAGGCGCGATGCCGTTGACCTGCAGGCCATGACCCGCCCACTCGGCGGTCATGGCCCGTGTCAGGTTCCGCAGCCCGCCCTTCGCCGCCGTGTACGGGGCGATCGAGGGGCGGGCCAGGTCCGTCTGCACCGAGCAGATGTTGATGATCTTGCCGCGGCGCCGCTCGATCATGCCCCGCGCGACGGCCCTGCCGACCACGAACGCGCTCGTGAGGTCGGTGCGCAGCACGGCCTCCCAGTCGGCGAGCGCGAGGTCGAGCAGCGGCTGCCGGTGCTGGAAACCCGCGTTGTTGACGAGGATGTCGATGCCGCCGTGCCGCTCGGCGAGCTCCGCGACGGCGCTGGTCACCTGCGCCTCGTCGGTGACGTCGAACGCCGCCGCGTCCGCGCCCAGCGCCGCGCGGGCGGACTCGAGCCGGTCCGGGTCCCGGCCGTTGAGCACGACCGTGGCCCCGGCGGCGGCGAGCCCGGCCGCTATCGCGTGGCCGATGCCCCGGCTGCTGCCGGTGATCAGCGCGACCCGGCCGGTGAGGTCGAACAGCTTGTGTGACAAGGGTTTCTCCCGTTACGCGAGGACGAACACCGCCGACGACAACGCGAAGCCCATGAGGCCGATCGTGGTCTGCATGACCGTCCACGTCTTGAGCGTCGTCTTCACATCCATCCCGAAGAACCGGCCGACGAGCCAGAACCCGGAGTCGTTGACATGGCCTGCCGTCACCGAGCCGGCGGCCAGCGCGAGCACGAGCGCGGCCAGCTCGACGCCGTTGAACGACCCGCCGAGCACGAGCGGCTGCACCAGGCCCGCCGCGGTGGTGAGCGCGACCGTCGCGGAGCCCTGCGCGATACGCAGCACCGTGGCGATCAGGTACGCGGCGACGATCACGGGCAGGCCAAGGTCGGACATCGCGTCGGAGAGCGCGTCCCCGATCCCGCTGGCCCGCAGCACCCCGCCGAACATGCCGCCCGCGCCGGTGATGAGGATGATCGAGCACACCGGGCCGAGCGCGGAGTCGACGAGCTTCTCCAGCGTCTCCTTACCGCGGCCGCGCCGGGTGCCGAGCACGTACATCGCGACGAACACCGTGATCAGCAGGGCGATCGGGGTCGAGCCGATGGCCCTCGCGACCTGGAACCAGCCGGCGTCCTCGTCGAGCCAGCCCGCCGAACCCGCGGTGTTCAGGCCGGTGTCGGTGAAGATCAGCACGAGCGGCAGCAGCAGCAGCCACACGACGGTGCCCGGCTTCGGCGGGTTCTCGTCGCGCTCGTCGTCCTCCTGCTTGCCGCCGGTGAGGATGTTCGGCACCGGAAGGACGATGTTCTTGCCTGCCCACACACCGAAGAGGTAGCTGGTGACGAACCACGTCGGGATGGCGATGAGGAGGCCGAACGCGATGACGAGGCCGACGTCGGCGCCGAGCAGCCCGCTGGCCGCGACCGGGCCCGGGTGTGGCGGGACGTAGATGTGCATCACCGAGAACGCGCCCGCCGCTGGCAGGCCGTAGAGCAGCACGCCGCCGCCGAGGCGCCTCGCGACGGAGAAGACGATCGGCAGCATCACGACGAGCCCGGCGTCGAAGAAGATCGGGAAGCCGAAGATCAGCGACGCGATGCCGAGCGCGAGCGGGGCCCGGTCCTCGCCGAACCGGCGGATCAGGGCGTCGGTGAGCGCCCGCGCGCCACCGCTCACCTCCACGAGCCTGCCGAGGATCGCGCCGAGACCCACCAGCAGGGCGACGCTCGCGAGCGTCGAGCCGAACCCGTCGGTCAGCGTGTCGATCACCTCGCCCGCCGGGATCCCGGTGGCGAACGCCGTGGCGGCGCTGACGGTGACCAGCGCCAGGAAGGCGTGGACCTTCAGCTTGATGATGAGGAAGAGCAGCACGGCGATCGCTCCGGCGGCGATCCCCAGCAGGGGGCCCGCGCCGAGCGTCTGGGTCCACTCGTCGGTGTTCATACGTCAGCTCCGTTGCTTTCCGGTGTCGCGGTGGGGCGGGTCACGGGTGCAGGCCGAGGCGCGTCAGCGCGGTGGCGGTGACCTGTCCGGGACCTTGGGTGACGTCGACGGTCACGCCGTCCTCGTCGGGGGAGAGCGGCTCGAGATCGGCGAACTGCGAGCCGAGGAGCGAGGGCGGCATGAAGTGGCCTGAGCGCTCGGCCAGCCGGGCGCCGAGGGTCTCGGCGGTGCCGTAGAGGTGGACGAACCGCACGCGCGCCGTGGCCCCGCGCAGGATGTCGCGGTAGGAGCGCTTGAGCGCGGAACACGTCACGACGGCGTTCTCACCCGCCGCGGCGCGCTCGCTGATCCAGTCCCGGATGGCCCGCAGCCACGGCGCCCGGTCGGCGTCCGTGAGCGGCGTGCCCGCCGTCATCTTCTCGATGTTGGCCGGGGGATGGAACTCGTCCGCCTCGGCCATGCGCCAGCCCAGCCGGGTGGCGATGAGCTCGGCGATGGTGGTCTTGCCCGCACCGGACACCCCCATCACCACCAGGCACGTGGACGCCATGACCGCTCCTCGTTGAAAGGTACTATCTTTGGGGCGGAAAGATAACACCATTGGCGGAGCCGGGGAAGGGGCCCCTCCCGGATAGGCTTTGTGGGTGAGCGTTGGGTACGAGCCGGGTGTCGAGGCGAGGCACAGTCCGGTGCTGGACACGATCGGGCTCGAGATCACCTGCGGCGACCTGCCCGCCGGTCACGTCCTCACGCTCGACCGCATCCAGGAGCGCTTCGGCGTCTCGCGCACGGTCGCCCGCGAGACGATGCGGATCCTGGAGTCGATGGGCCTGGTCACCTCGCGGCGCCGCGTGGGCATCACGGTGCAGCCGAGGGACTCGTGGAACGTTTTCGACCCCAGGGTGATCTGGTGGCGCCTTTCCGGGTCGGGGCGGGACGCCCAGCTGCGGTCGCTGACCGAGCTGCGGATCGCGATCGAACCGCTCGCGGCGGGTGCGGCGGCGCGCAGCGCGTCGGCGGCGCAGCGGGAGCGCGTGGTGGAGGTGGCCGGTCGCATGCGCGGGCTGGGCGAGGCGGGCAGGCTCGCCGAGTTCCTCGAGCTCGACATCGCCTTCCACCGGCTGCTGCTGGAGGCGAGCGGCAACGAGATGTTCGGCGCGCTGGCCGACGTGGTGGCTGTCGTGCTGCGCGGCCGGACCCAGCTCGGCCTCATGCCGCACCAGCCCGTTCCCGAGGCGCTGGCCCTGCACGAGGAGGTGGCCCGCGCCGTCGCGAGCGGGCGTGCCGTCGACGCCGAGGAGGGCATGCGCGAGCTGCTCGCCGAGGTCCGCGACGCGATGCTGCCCCTCTGGCAACGCTGACCCAGCTCGCGAGTCCCCCGCTCCGGCTCGCGAGTCCCCCGCTCGGGACCGCGAGTTGCCCGTTCTGGCCCGCGAGTTGCCCGCTCCGGCTCGCGAGTTGCCCGCTCCAGCCCGCTCCAGCCCGCGAGTTGTGCGTTCAGGCCGTGCGGGCGGCGATGCCGGGGTAGGACAAGACGAGCCCCGACTCGTCGTAGACCAGGGTGCAGGCGAACTCGAAGGCGCGAGCGGAGTAGTCGTACCGGTGCCGCCTGCCGTTGTCGACGAGGTGCTCGTAGACCTGCTCCAGCCGTTCGACGGCGAGGTCGTCCGCGCGCACGTAGGCCGCCGGAGCCGACGCCCGCCGGCCCGGCGGCAGGGCGAGGCGGTGGACCGGCAGCGTGTTGGTCATCGCCGACGACTCCAGGTCGACGTCGAGGCAGCCGTCGAGGTCCCCGGCCTCGGCGCCGTCGACCCACCAGTGCCCCTCGCCGTCGGCCTCGAGCACCGTCGTGCGCGCGCCGGTGGCCCAGCGCGCGGTGACGACGGTCCGGCGGGTCTTCCACGCGCGGTCCACCGTGATGTCGTAGCCGACGATCCAGGGCACGTCGTGCTCGACCGCCGTGGTGCAGCCACGCAGGTGGTACCCCTCATCGGCGGGCTCGAAGTACGCGACCTCGAACCCGGATCGCGCACCCTCGTGTGACCAGGCGGCGCTCGCGGGCGGCGCGGCGAAGGACATACCGCAACGGTAGTCGGGAACGCGCAACTCGCAGTCCGGAGCGGGGGACTCGCGGTCCGGAGCGGGGGACTCGCGGTCCGGAGCGGGGG